>CALLUH010000255.1 GCA_938011445.1 uncultured Hyphomonadaceae bacterium | reverse complement strand
TTATGCCGGCGGCAGTGTCGAGCATTGGAACGAGGAAGCGGGCGGCATCTGGCTACAGCGCTTTGCCGAGATTTATCCAAGCCTTGTCTGGCTGAACCCCGTCAAATCCGGCGCATGGGACCATACCGGCTCGATCCAGCTCATCCGCGAGATTATCGGCCCGCAGCGCATGTTCGAGCTAACCCTTGGCGGGCTTGACGAAGCTATGAAAGAGCTTGGCCGCTAGGGCCAAATCTTCGGGTGTATTGATATTAAAAAACGGATCGCGGCCATCCGCCTCGGCAAATTCGACCCGTTGTGCGCCGCATTGATCGACCCAGCCCATAGCCGCCCGCCTGCCCTCGTCGAGCCTGGCCTCAAGCGCGGCCAATACCCCCACCGGCCAGACCCCGCACACCGGATGGGCACGCCCGCAGCTTGCCGCAACAGCCGGACCGTCGGCCACCACAAACCGCTCTACCAGATCACCGGGCAAAAACGGGGTGTCCACTGCGCATGTGACCACCCGCGCCAGCCCTTGCGCCTTGGCCCAGCTTAGCGCCGCATGCAGCCCCGCCAGCGGCCCTAAGCGTCCGCTTAGAATATCAGGTACACAAACCTCTGCAAAGCTGGCATAGGGGCTGTCAGCCGGCGCATTGACCCCGACAACACCGCGCGTCTGCGCACGAAGCCGTTCGGCCACATGCGCAATCAAAGGCCGCCCGTCCAATTCGGCCAGCCCCTTATCATCTCCGAACCGCGCGCTCTGACCGCCTGCCAAAATGATGCAAAGCATGTCCGGTTTTCCTGTCATGCCAGATGATCCACGCGCGTTCTGCCCTAGCCCTCGCCAAGCAAAGCGCGCACATGACCTTCAAGATTGTGCTGGCGCAGCCGCTTGGTCCGCTCGACCAGCAAGATCCGGCGAAGTTGGCTATAGGCCACTTCCAGATCGTCATTGATCACGCAATAATCATAGCGCCGCCAGTGGCGTATCTCGGCCTTTGCGTCCGCCATGCGCCGGGCAACAATTTCCGGCGTCGAGCCGGGCCTTGCCGACAGCCGCGCCTCCAGCGCTTCAATGCTTGGCGGCAGGACAAACACCGAGACGCAATCATTGGGCACCTGGTCATGTAAGGCATCGGCCCCCTGCCAATCAACGTCAAACAGAACATCTTTCCCATTGGCGAGCTTGTCTTCGGTGTCTGCGCGTGGAGTGCCGTAATAATGATCAAACACTTTGGCCCATTCGAGAAAGCCGCGCCCTTCGATCATTTCGGTGAACTGTTCTTGCTTGCGGAAATGGTAATCCTTCCCGTCCACCTCGCCCGGTCTTGGCTCGCGCGTGGTGACAGACACAGACAAAGCCACATCGTCAAACTCGCCCATCAGTTTGCGTGCCAGCGTCGTCTTGCCAGCCCCTGACGGGCTTGAGATTACAAGCATCAGCCCGCGCCGGATATCCCCTTCATTCGACATTTGCCGCCTGCTCCTTGAATTGATCAATCAATATTTTGAGCGCGAGTCCCGCATTCGTCAAAGCCAGAGAGGTCGATTTGGCGCACAATGTGTTCGCTTCACGGTTCAGCTCCTGAGCCAGAAAATCAAGCTTACGGCCGACCGTTTGCCCCGCTGCGAGATGTTTTCGGCCCGTTTCGATATGGGCGGCCAACCGGTCAAGCTCCTCGCGCACATCAGACTTCGCCGCCAGAAGCGCCGCCTCGGCGGCCAGCCGTTCAGCGTCCAGCTCATGTTCGGCGGCAATATCAGCGAGCTTCTGGGTAAGCCTTTCTTTCAGTTGCAAAGGCTGCTCGGTTGCCGCCGTCTCGGCTTCGGCGCGGTGCACGTCCATCTGTGTCAGAAGCCCCGAGAGCACGTCATAAAGGCTCTTGCCTTCCTCTGCCCGCGACGTTTCCAGCCGCGCTAGCGCCTCGTCCGCGCTCGCCAGCAGAGTTTCGCGGATATCGGCGTCGAGCCCCAGCGCGCGCAGATTTCCCGATTGGCTCGCATCCATTTCCAGCACGCCGCGCGCCGACATCAAAACAGCCAAATGCTCGTTCGCAGGCGCCATCCCTGTTCGCGCTTCAAACGCCTGACAAAGCGCATCAAGCGCCGCCTCGTTTATCGCCGCCGCCTTCCGCTCGGCCAATTCAATGCGCAAGCCGATCTGCATATTCCCGCGCGCAAACAAGCCGCTCGCCCGCTTCTTGACCGTTTGATCGAGCCCATCAAAGCCGCTGGGCACATTAACCCGTACATCCAGCCCACGGCCATTGACCGATTTAGCCTCCCATGTCCAGCTACCCCAGTCCGCCTCCCCGCCCGCGCGGCCAAAGCCCGTCATCCCCATCAGCGCACTCATGGCTTTCCTCTGGTCACGCTCATTATTGGGCCGCCTGTTCAGCTTTTTCGCGCGCGAGTTCTTCGCGCTCATAAGCCCGATAGGCCGCAACATTGCGTTCATGCTCTCTATTGGTTTTCGCAAATTTGTGCCCGCCGGTGCCATCAGCGACAAAGAACACATAATCGGTATCTTCAGGCTGCAATACGGCAGCAATCGAATCGCGCCCGGGGTTCGCAATCGGGGTCTTGGGCAGACCGTCAATCTGGTAAGTGTTCCACTCGGTCACCCGTTCTATCTCCGAACGTCTGATCCCTCGCCGATTGCCATTCCTGTCGCGCAAGGGTTCGCCGCGTGTCTCGCCATAAATGATCGTCGGATCACTTTGCAGCCGCATGCCGCGCTTGAGCCGCCCGACGAAAAGCCCTGCAATTTTGCCACGCTCGGAGGCCAACCCCGTTTCCTTTTCGACGACAGACGCCAGAATCACGGCCTCCTGCGCGCTTGCAAATGGCAAACCCTGCTGACGCGCAGGCCAGAGTTCGGCCAGCAAATCCTCCTGAGCCTTGGCCATCAAATCAACAATGCCTTGTCGCGT
>CALLUH010000254.1 GCA_938011445.1 uncultured Hyphomonadaceae bacterium | reverse complement strand
GCGGCTTTGGCGGGCGTCGCTAAGCGGGGTTTGGCGGCTTGAGCCTACGCTCGCGAAATGCGATGAGCAGGGCAGCGGCGACAATGATCACGGTGCCATACCAGACATTGTTCTCTGGCAGCGCCTTGAAGATCAGCCAATCGGCGAGTGCAGCCATGGGCAAGCGTAAATAGTCCACAGGGGCCAGAAAAGACGCGTCGCTAACGGTCATGGCGCGGATATAGCAATATTGCCCGATAACCCCCGCCAGTGACATGGCAATCAGCCAGCCCCATTCACCGCCGATGGGCAGGTCAAAGCGTGTGAACAAAAAGGGCGCGAGCAGTAGGCTGGAAAGCAGATTTGCCCAGATCAGCAGCGTCATGGCCGAATGGGTGGCGCTGAGCGATTTGACCATGATGATTGCGCCGGCAAAACCCAAAGCGCTGAGTATAGCGAGAAGAACGCCCGGATTGACTTTTATGCCTGCGGCTTGGTCAGGGCTTGGCAGAACCATGACCAGAATGCCGCAAAAGCCAATCAAGACCGCGCCCCACCGCCAGCGTCCAACGCGTTCGCCAAGGAATAGAGCGGCCAGCAGGGTGATGAACAGGGCGCGCGAGAAGGACAGGGCGTTAAATTGCGAGAGCGGAAGTTGGTAAGTGTCGGAAATTGCCATCATGCTGGCGATGAAGGCGGCTGTCCCGCATAAGCTGCGCAAGAGGACAATGCCGGGCCGTGTGACTTTGAACACGGCCATGCCGCGATGAAGGATGATGGGCAGGGTGAACAGGAGCCCGACAAAGGACCGCCAGAAGGCCAAGACGAGCGGATCCTGACTTGACGAGAGCTGTTTGGCGAGGATGAGGAAGCCGGTAAAGAACAGACCTGACAGGATGAGCCACAGCATGCCCCTTATATTGCCCGTTAGCGCGGGGTGTGTGGGTTCTGCTGCGGGCATTTGTTGATTATGTGTCCGAGGCTGCGAGGGCTTCGCGCATGGCTTCGGCCTGTTCGGGGCTAATGCCGAGGGCTTCGAGGACGGGATTTGGTGCGCTTGTATCCCATGCGTGTTTCGGGCCGACGGTCATGCCGCCATCGACAAGGAACTCGCCGCCGGTGATGAAGCCCGCTGCATCTGAAGCGAGGAAGGCGGCCATGTGTGCGATGTCTGTGCCGCGTCCGATCCTTCCAGCGGGCTGCATGCTGCCACCACCTTGGGCAATCATTTCAGACATTTGCAGCGCGGCTTCCTTGCTGGCGCCAAGCGAGCTGCCAAAGATGGAAGTGGCGATAAAGCCCGGCAATATGGCGTTGACGCGGATTTTGTGGGCGGCCAGTTCGGCAGCGGCGAGTTTGGAGAAGTGGGCGACGCCTTTTTTGGCAACCGAATAGGTGATTGGAGCATAGCCCGCACAGACAGCCGATATGGAGGAGGTGTTGATGACCGAGCCGCCATTTTCTTTCAAGTACGGTATGGCAAACTTTGTTGCGGCAAAGACCGAGCGCAAGAGAAGCGCCATTGTGTGATCATAGCCGTCAAGGTCGAGGTCTTCGACCCCGGTGGGTGTGCCGCCGCTGCCTGCATTGTTGAATAATATGTCCAGTCCGCCAAAGGCTTCTGACCCCTTGACAAGCGCATTTTGGAGCTCGTCGTCGCGGGTGACATCGCAATGGAAGAAGCGGACGCGGTCCGAGCCGAAGCGGGTTTCCAGCGCGGCGCCGGCCTCGTCCTGAACGTCGGCGGCGATGATATTTGCGCCTTTTTCAACAAAAACTTCGACAGAGGCGAGGCCAATGCCGCTTGCAGCCCCCGTGATCATGGCTGTTTTTCCGCGAAGCTCGGTCATGTGTCGTTCCCCTTTAGGCTGTTTGGCTGGGTCAAGGTCGCGCCCGTGCGCAAGGGAAGTCAATGGGGCCAGCAAAGTTTTGAAGCCTGATCCCATCCCCCGCCTTTGAGGCTATCGGGTCCGATGGCTGACAATGGCTGTCTTCAGGGCACCAGTGCCTGGCGGACAGGGCGCACCCAGCGTTCCCGATCCAGATCATAGATCCGGAAGGTTGTGGCCCAGTCAAAATAGCACCAGCTAATATTCCGCGCTTCGGCGGCCATGCGCACTTCACGGGTCCATTCGGCCCGCTGTTTTGCCGGAACGTCTGCGTAAACGCCAAATTCACCAAGGAAGACAGGTGTTCCGGTGCGTAGCTGATATTGGGCGGCGGCGGACATAACGTTTTCAAGCTCCAGCCGGTCATTGTCCGAGCCCCAGACTTGGCCGGGCGGCGCGGCGCGTGGGTCAAATTTCGCGCCCTGATGGGTGAATTTATGGGGGTTGTAATAATGAAAGCTCATAATCACCCGCGCATCATCGGGCGGACGGCTTTCCAGCATGCCTTCCAATCCGCCCCATCGGCCACCACTCAGGATGACATAGCGGTCAGCATGCTCTGGCCGGATTACGGAGAGAAGACGATGGTTCATGGCCTCGACGCGCCGATTGGTCATGCGCTTGTGCGGTTCGTTGAGAAACTCGAAGACCAAACGGTCCGGCCAATCTACATAATGGGCGGACAATTGCCGCCAGATGGCTTCGAGCCTGGGCATATGGGCCTCGGGATGGCTCATCAATTGCCAGTAATGATGGACGTTCAGAATGACATTCAGGTCCTGTTCGAGAGCGGCTTTGATTATTTCGTCCGTGCGGGCGAACAATTCTGGCGAGATGGTATAGGGCGGGGCGGCTTGGGCGTGCTCGGACCAGGCGACGGGAAGACGCACGGTATCAAAGCCTGCGCGCGCAATGCGACGTAGATCGGATTTGCGGATGTGATAGCCCCACTGGCCTTCGATGGGCGCTTCGAGTGCGCCGCCCAGATTGATGCAGGCTTGAATGGGCGTGTCCGAGATTGGCTTGATTTTGCGGCCGAGCTTGTCTGATCGGGTCATTGCGCTTGCGCCATGGAGCGGCGTTTCCGGCGTTTGCCAGTGAAGACCGGACAGCGCTATCAGTGCGATAAAGAGGACAAGCGTCCGGAGCGGTTTCATTCTGAGACCTTGGATGAAATTGTGTAGAGGCGAACCTTAGCATATAATCAGGGCGTGGGCCGTTCAGATAGCGTTCACACCCGAGCGGCGAACCGGTCCCCGCGATGCACCTCGGAGGCGATTTCTCAAAACGCCTAGTCTGCGATACTGGCCTCGGTCTGGCGACGCTTTTCGGCGGCTGACAGCTTGACGCTTTCAGAGCGCAATTGTCCGCAGGCGGCGAAAATGTCTCTGCCGCGCGGGGTGCGGATGGGGGAGGAATAGCCCGCCCGATTGAGCACGTCGGCAAAGGCTTCGATTGTGTCCCAATCAGAACATTCATAGATCGCGCCCGGCCATGGATTGAACGGTATCAGATTGACCTTAGCTGGAATGCGAGAAAGGAGTTTCACCAGATCGCGGGCTTCGGCAAGGCTGTCATTGATGCCCTTAAGCATGACATATTCAAAAGTGACCCGTTTGGCATTTGAAAGCCCGGGATAGGCTTTGATGGCTTCGAATAGGGTTTGCAGATCATATTTGCGATTGATGGGAACAATCTCGTCGCGCAGATCATTGCGCACGGCGTGAAGCGAGATGGCGAGCATCGCACCCGTACGCTCGCCTAGTGCGGGAATTTCCGGCGCTACGCCCGCGGTTGAAACGGTGATGCGGCGGCGGCCAATAGCGAGGCCTTCGCCGTCCGAGAGCGTGTCGATGGCTTCGGCGACATTATCGAGATTGTAGAGCGGCTCGCCCATGCCCATGAAGACGATGTTGGAAAGCTTGCGGTTTTCGAGGTCTGCGGGCCATTCGCCGAGGCCGTCGCGTGCGATGAGCACTTGGGCGACAATTTCCTGCGCGGTGAGATTGCGGACAAGGCGCTGGGTGCCGGTGTGGCAGAAAGTGCAATTGAGCGTGCAGCCGACTTGGCTGGAGACGCACAAGGCCCCCGTGCCGCTTGCAACATTGGGAATGAACACGCTTTCGCCTTCGACATTGGGGCCAAATTCGACCAGCCATTTCTGGGTGCCGTCGACAGAGATCTTGTGTTCGGCAATCTTAGGCCGCTTGGTGGTGAAGCGGCTGGCCAGCTCGGCGCGCATATCCTTGGAGACATTCGTCATGTCGGCAAAATCCTGCACGCCAGCATGGTGGAGCCAGCGACGCAGCTGGCTTGCGCGCATTCTCGCCTGTTTTTCGGGCAGGCCCATTTCGATCAGCGTTTCGCGCAGCTTCTCGACGGACAGCCCCGCAAGCGAGGTCATGCCAGGCGAGGGCGCGCGGGAAAGATCAAGCGTGGTTTTCATGTCAGGGTGTTTACGCGCTTTAGCGGCAGGATGGAACCGGAAAGGTGTTTGGGGCTGCGGCTTCGAGGTTACTCTGGAGGATTGCTTTGGGTCGGGGGGAGCCTCCACTGTCTGCATCTCCAACGTGGCGGGGAATCCGTCGGTTTAGGTAAGTTCTCAACGTACCGACGATACCCGCGTAGGCAGGTATCCAGAGACCGGAGTTCAACAGTAAGTGGTGCAAGTTTACGTCCATGGACGCCTGCTTGCGCAGGGGTCTGCGGAAACTCAGCTCCCCTCTGACGCCGGAAGCAGCCGAAGCGGTCAACTCACTTGTCTTCGCGTTCCAACACCCCCGCAATCGCCGCCAAGGTCCGCGATATGTCTGCGTCGGAGGTTTGCCAGTTGACGACGCTGATGCGCATGGCGGTGCGGCCTTTCCAGATTGTGCCGGAGAAGTAAGCCTCTCCAGTTGCGTTGATGGCGTCCATTGTGGCGCTTGTGTGGGCGTCGTTCTCTTCGTCTGTGCCTTGGGGGAGGGGGAAGCGCACAAGTGCTTGATTGAGCGTGGGTGGCGACACAATCTCAGCGCCGTCTAGTGCGCCGATGCCTTCTGTCAGTGTGCGGCAATGTTTGCAGCAGCGGTCGATCATGGCTTCAACGCCCTCTCGGCCCATTTCGCTCAAGGCGGCATAGACGGGGATGGCGCGGGCGCGGCGGGACCATTCGGGGTTCCAGTCGATCTGGTCGCGGGCGGTGTGGCTCGGGGCGACATAATCGGCGGCGAGGGTCATGGCGGCGCGGTGGGCCTTGGTGTCTCTGATGATGGCGATGCCGCAATCGAAAGGGACGTTGAGCCATTTGTGGCCATCGGTGACCCAGCTATCGGCTTGTTCCATGCCATCTGTAAGCGGACGATATGTTTTGCTGGCGCGGGCGAACAGGCCAAACGCGCCGTCAATGTGCACCCATGCGCCTGCCGCTTTGGCCAAGGGGACAAGCTCGGCAAACGGATCGAATGCGCCAATGTTGAGGTCTGCGGCGTTGAGCGCCAGGATGACAGGGCCGTCTGTCTGGGCCAATGCCGCTTTGAGAGCGTCTGGCTGCATCCGGCCTTGGGTGTCTGTTTCGACGCTTTTAAGGGCGCGTCGGCCAAAGCCGAGATAGCGGATGGCGCGTTCGAGCGAGCCGTGGCGGTTCGAGCTGGTCAGGATGGTGACGGGCGGCGCGCCGAATGTGCCGTCCTGTTCAACGTCCCAGCCAGCCTCGCGCAAGACGGCGTGGCGGGCGGCGGCGAGAGCGGTCATGTGGGCCATCTGGCAGCCGGTTGTGAAGGCGAATGAGGCTTCGGCTGGCAAGTGGAGCAGGTCTTTGATCCAGCCGCCTGCAATCTCTTCGATGATCGACGCAACGGGCGAGACGGCATAGAGCGCGGCGTTCTGGTCCCATGCGGAGACCATCCAGTCTGTGGCGAGCGCAGCGGGGGTTGCGCCGCCATTGACCCATGCGAAAAAGCGCGGATTGGGGCTGCCCATCAGGCCGGGGCGGGCGCGGGTTGCGATAAAGTCTACGACCTGGCCTGCATTTGCGCCAGTTTCGGGGAGGGGCTTTGTGAAGGCGGCGCGTAGGTCGGTTTCGCTGGCGGTGTGGCCGACGGGACCTGTGGCAAAGCTTGCGAGCCAGTCGGTTGCGTGGGCATGGGCGCGGTTTAAGGCATCTTCCATTGATGGCTCCTCTTGGTGGAGGGCCAGTGTGGCGCGGCTTGGGCGCGGGGGCCACCCGAAACTTGCGATTTTGCTCTTACTCTTCCCCGAATAATCCGTTTTGTGCGCCGCCCGGGACGGGGAGGCCCATGCGTTCATAGGCAAGGGGCGCAGCGACGCGGCCGCGCGGGGTGCGGGCGACATACCCCTTTTGCATGAGGTAGGGTTCGATAACCTCTTCAACGGCGTCGCGGGCTTCGGAAAGGGCGGCGGCTAAGGTTTCGACGCCGACGGGGCCACCGGCATAGGTGCGGACCAAGGCATCAAGATAGCGCCTGTCGAGCGCGTCGAGGCCGTCCTCATCCACCTCCAGTCTTGCGAGCGCGCGCTGAGCGGCGGCTTTATCTATGGGGGAATTTTCAGCTTCGGCGAAGTCGCGGACGCGGCGCATCAGGCGGATGGCGATGCGCGGGGTGCCTCGGGCGCGGCGGGCAATCTCGTGGGCACCGTCGGCGGTGATGTCTGCGCCGAGTTTGATGCCAGCGGCAAGCGTGATGCGGGACAGCTCTTTAGGGGTGTAGAATTGCAGGCGGAGGGGAATGCCGAACCTGTCGCGCAAAGGCGTCGCGAGCAGGCCAGCCCGCGTTGTTGCGCCGACAAGGGTGAAGGGGGCAAGCTCAAGCTGGACCGAGCGGGCCGAGGGGCCTTCGCCGATGACCAGATCGAGCTTATAGTCTTCCATGGCGGGATAGAGGATTTCTTCGACGACGGCGGGGAGGCGGTGGATCTCGTCGATGAACAGCACGTCGTTTTCTTCGAGATTTGTCAGGATTGCGGCCAAGTCTCCGGCTTTGGCGATGACGGGGCCGGAGGTGGCGCGGAAGCCGACGCCTGCTTCGCGGGCGAGGATTTGGGCGAGGGTGGTTTTGCCTAGACCCGGCGGGCCGAACAGGAGCACATGGTCGAGCGCTTCGCCGCGTCCGCGGGCCGCTTCGACATAGATTTTGAGATTTTCCTTGGCTTTTTCCTGGCCGATATAATCGTCAAAGGTCTGCGGACGCAGGGCACGGTCGAGGGCGTCGGCGGGGGTGCGCTCGGGATTTGTGGGCAGGTCATCTCGGGCGGCGTTCATACCGCTAATTCCTTGAGCGCCGCCTTGATCAGCGCGCTGGCGTCTTCGCTGTCTGTTGTGCGGGCGGCTGAGGCGACCGCGCGGGCGGCGTCACTATGCGCATAGCCGAGATTGATCAGCGCGGAGACAGCATCGCCGCGTGCGCCAGAGTTAAGCGCGGCGGTTTCGGACATGGCGGCCCCTGCGCTGGCGGATGGGTCAGCTTTGAAGGCGCTTGCGAAGCGGCCCATGGGCGGGGGCTTTCCTGCCAGCTCGCCCGTGATGCGTTCGGCGAGTTTTTTGCCGACGCCTTTGGCGCGCTGGACGGTGGCGATGTCGCCTAAAGCTATGGCGTCCATCAGCTCGGCTGGAGAGATCGCGTCGAGGATGGCGTTGGCCGCTTTGCCCGCAACGCCGTGGACGTCTTGGAGGTGGACAAACCATGCGCGTTCATCGTCTGTGGCGAAGGCGTAGAGCGTGATCGAGTTTTCGGTGACCTTTGTTTCGATGTGCAAGGTGGCCTGTTCGCCGACCGTGACTTTGGCCAAGAGGCGCGTTCCGGCTTGGGCAACGTATCCGACGCCGTTTACGTCGATCAAGACATGATCGGTGCCGATAGCGGCGATGGTTCCGGTAAGGCGGCCTATGATCATGCGGCTATGCCATGTTTGGGTTTATGGTGGGCGGCGCAGATCGCGCAGGCGAGGGCGTCGGCGGCGTCCTCGGACATTTTCCCCGCGCGCGGCAAAAGCCGTTCGACCATGAACTGAACCTGTTTTTTGTCAGCGGTGCCTGTGCCAACGACCGAGAGCTTGATTTTGCGCGGGGCGTATTCGCCAATGTCGAGGCCTTCGCGGGCAAGGGCCGTCATGGCTGCGCCTCTGGCTTGGCCAAGCTTTAGGGCGGCGCGGGCATTGACGTTGACCAAGGTTTCCTCAACGCCTGCATAGTGCGGTTGGTGCTCAATCACGAGGCCGGAGACAGCGGAGAATATATGCGCCAAGCGCTTGCCGAGCGGGGCATCTGTGGGTGGTTTGATAACGCCGTGGGCAATGTGGGCAAGGCGCGGGCCTGTGACCTCGATAATGCCCCAGCCCGTGTGGCGTAGGCCCGGATCTATGCCGAGGATTCTAATCGTTTCTGTCATGGGCCTAGATATGAGCATGAGCGTTAACCGAGGGTAAAAAGTTTCTGCTTTGTTCGCGGGCTGCACTATGGGCTGCGCCGGATTTGGGCGCAAGGGGGCTTGCTGGGGAGGCTCCGCGCGAGGTTAACGCAAATGTGATGGAGGTCTTAGGACACATGAGCCGGTTTCGCGCCTATATGGAGTTTATGGATATGACACTGATCTCTGACTCTTTGTCCCGGCGGCGCCTGCTTTTGAGCGGGGCGGCGGGGCTTGTTGTGGCGGCGTGTTCGCAGGCGGGGCGCGGGGCGAATGCTCCTGCGGTTTCGGGCGAGCAGGTTGATGCGTTCGCCGATTCCGAATTTCGCAGCTGGACGGATGCGCAGTGGCAAGAAGCGTTGGAGCCAGCCAGCTATCAGGTTTTGCGCAAAGCGGGCACAGAGCGGCCGTTCACGTCTCCGCTCAATGACGAGAAGCGGGCAGGGATGTTTCACTGTCTTGGCTGCGATCTACCCTTGTTCGATGCGGCGACGAAATATGATAGCGGGACCGGCTGGCCGAGCTTTTTCGATGTCATAACGGAGAATGTTGGCACCAGTACGGACTATAAGATCGGCTATGCGCGGACGGAATATCATTGCGCGCAATGTCTCGGCCATCAGGGGCATTTGTTTCCCGACGGGCCCGCGCCGACGGGCCTGCGCTATTGCAATAATGGCGTCGCGCTGAAATTTGTGGCGGCCTAAAGCGCTTTCAGGCCAAGTGCGCTCGGTTGGCCGCCCGGGAAGCGCGCAAAAACAAAAACTTAAAGCGGTCTTCTGACTCCAGATGAAAAATCACCGCTTTAGGCGTGGCTTTTCGCTTCACATTGGCGGACATTTGGTCTTGTGTGATGGCTTGAAATAACGAGACATTGCGGAGACGAGCCAGCATGAGTGACGAGGCGATCTATAAAGTTCCCGACGGGTTTGCAGCCAAGGCGAACCTGTCGCCCGAGCGGTATGCGCAAATGTATGCGGCGTCTGTGGCCGATCCGGAGGCGTTCTGGGGGGAACAGGGCAAGCGGCTTGATTGGATTTCCGGCTATACCAAGGTGAAGAATACCGATTGGTCGAAAGATAATCTGTCGATCAAATGGTATGAGGATGGTGTTCTGAATGTCACCGCCAATTGCATTGACCGCCATGCCAAAGGCGCGCGGGCGGACAAGGTGGCGCTCTTATGGGAGGGCGACGAGCCGGGCGACAGTAAGGCGGTGACTTATAAAGAGCTGCTCGGGGAAGTGTCGCGCTTTGCCAATGTGCTTAAAAAGCTGGGTGCGCAAAAGGGCGACCGGATTACGATTTACATGCCGATGATTTTGGAAGCGGCTTATGCGATGCTGGCCTGTGCGCGGATTGGCGCAGTGCATTCGGTTGTGTTTGGCGGGTTTAGCCCTGAAGCGCTGGCCGGAAGGATTACAGATTGCGATTCGCGCTTTGTGATTACGGCCGATGAAGGCGTGCGCGGGGGGCGGATTGTGCCTTTGAAGGTCAATGCGGATGCAGCGTGCGAAATTGCGGGCATTGTCGAGGCGCAGCTTGTGGTGCGGCGCACGGGGAATGGGGTAGAGATGCGCGATGGGCGTGACCACTGGCTGCATGAGGTGGTTGAGACTGTTTCTGACGAATGTCCGCCGGAGCCGATGAGTGCGGAAGATCCGCTGTTTATTCT
>CALLUH010000253.1 GCA_938011445.1 uncultured Hyphomonadaceae bacterium | reverse complement strand
GCCCTAAGCTTCGCTGAACTCGCCATAGGGGCGGAAGCGGTAGAGGTATTTGGGGACAATGGCTTCGACGCTTTCAAGCTCGGTCACGCCAAGATCGGCGAGGCCGAGCGCTCCGTCTGCGACCACATTGTCGGTTTTGAGCATTTCGACCTGATCGCCTGTGATCGGTGGGCCACCGAGCAGGCCGCCAATGAGCATGGATTTGACGCGGAACAGGGCGCCGAAGATGAGGCCGAGAGGCTTGGCGGCGAAGAATGGCAGCGGGGCCTTGAAGCGCTTGCGGCCAGTGATCCGCATGACTGTGTCGTAGATTTCGTTGAATGTGTAGGTGCGTGGACCGCCAAGTTCGTAAGTTTTTCCGCTTGCGTCGGCGCGGGTGACAGCGGCGGTGATGGCTTCGGCGACATCACCGGCATAGACGGGCTGGAGCTTTGTCTTGCCGCCACCAATAGCGGGCAGGAAGGGGCTCGTGCGTGTCATGGCGGCGAAGCGGTTGAAGAACTGGTCTTCGGGCCCGAAAATGATGGACGGGCGGAGGATTGTGGCGCGGGGGAAGTGGGCGCGGACGGCCTCTTCGGCTTTGGCTTTGGTGCTGGCATATTTTGATTTTGAGTTGGCATCTGCGCCGATGGCCGAGACATGAACCAAGCCTTTGAGGCCCGCTTGGGCGGCAAGCTCGGCAATGTTTTGTGCGCCAGTGACCTGAGTGGAGGTAAAATCCTGTTTGCCCGCTTCATGAAGGATGCCGACGAGGTTTATGGCGTAATCTGCGCCAGAGAGTGCATGGAGGATGGAGGGCTTATTGCGGACATTGGCTTGAACGACATCGACCCAGCCCGGTCCGCCTGCGAGCTTTGCGTCACCTGCAAGCCCCGGGCGTCTGCACGCAATGCGGACGCGATAACCCGCCTTGACCAGTTGCCGCGCTGTATAGCGGCCAACAAAGCCCGATCCGCCAAAAATTGTCACCAGACCCTTGCTCATAAAGGCGCTCCAGATTTGATTACACTGCCAAGGCCAGCTTTGACCATGAGACGGGTGAAATGTCCATGCGGCACGGTGCAGCGCTAGCCGTCACTTTTCTCTGGCACGGGGAAGCCGCGGTCGCGCATGAGGGCGCTGATGTCGGCGTCGCGGCCACGGAAGGCGCGATAGGCTTCGCCCGGATCGAGGGCATTGCGCGGGGCGAAGAGATATTTGACAAGCTTTCCAGCAGTTTGCGGGTCGTAGAAACCGCCATCAGCTTCGGCGAAGGCTTCGGAGGCATCCGAGGTCAGCACATCAGCCCACATATAGCCGTAATATCCGGCCGAATAGCCCTCCCCTGAGAAGATGTGTCCGAAATGGGTCGAGCGGTGACGCATGACAATCTCTTCGGGCATGCCGAGGCTGGCGAGGGTTTCGCGTTCGAAACTGTCAGGGTCGAGGCCTGCGGGGTCTGTGGTGTGGTAACGCATATCAACAAGGGCGGAGGCGAGATATTCGGTGGTGGAGAAGCCTTGGTTGAAGGTGGCGGCATTTTTGATCTTGGCGACAAGCTCAGCGGGCATGGGCTGGCCGGTTTCGTGGTGGACGAGATAATTGTCGATGACGGCATCGGTGGAGAGCCAGCGTTCGAGGAGTTGGGACTGGAACTCGGTATAGTCGCGCACGCCGCCGTTCAGGGTTGGGTAGGCGACATTGGACGAGAGGGCGTGGAGGGCGTGGCCGAACTCATGGAAGAAGGTGGTCGCGTCATCCCAAGAGACAAGAACGGGTTCGCCGTCTGCGCCTTTGATGAAGTTTGAATTGTTGGATGAAAGGACGGTTTGTTTGCCGTTGAACGTCTCGTGGCTGCGATAGGAATTGGCCCAAGCGCCCGAGCGTTTGCCCTGGCGGGCGAAGGGGTCGAGATACCAGAGGCCGATATGCTCGCCGCTGGTACGGTCGGTCACTTCCCAGACGCCGACATCCTCGTGGAAGACCGGCACGGAGCCTTCGGGGACTGGCGTAAAGCTGAAATTGAACAGCTCGCCAGCGACATAGAACATGGCGTCGGTGAGCTTATCGAGCTGGAGGTATTGTTTGACCTCATTGGAGTCGAGGTCGAATTTCTGTTTACGGACCTTTTCGGCATAGAAGCGATAGTCCCATGGCGCGATGGTGATCCCCGCCCCTTCGGCGTCTGCGACCGCTTGCATGTCGGCAACTTCTTCGGCAACGCGTGCGGTGGCGGCGGGCCAGACCGCTTCCATCAGGTCAATCGCGCGCTCGGGGGTGACGGCCATGCGGTCTTCGAGCCGCCATGAGGCGTAATTGTCATAGCCAAGAAGCTGCACGCGCTCATGGCGCAGAGCGAGGATTTCACTGATCAGGGCGTTGTTGTCATGTTCGTCGCCATTGTCGCCGCGCGAATAATAATTGGTCCAGACCTGTTCGCGCAGATCACGCTCTGTTGAATAGGTCAGGAAAGGTGCCATGGACGAGCGCGTATTGGTGATGGCGTATTTGCCCGGCTCTCCGCGTGTCTCGGCAGCGCTGGCAGCGGCTCTGATATAGCCGTCGGACAGACCGCCAAGCTGGTCTTCGGTAAGATAGGTGACATAGCCTTCCTCGTCGGCGAGGACATTGTTGGCAAAGCGTGTGTGCAGGCCGGAAAGCTGCTCATTGATCTCGGCATAGCGGGCTTTGGCCTCTGCGGTGAGGGTTGCGCCATTGCGGGCGAAACCGTCATAGACGAGGCGGACAAGGCGCTGCTGGTCGGGGCGCATATTGGCCACGGCGTTGCTTTCATGGACCGATTTGACGCGCTGGAACAAGGCATCGTTCTGGGTGATTTGGGATTGGAAGGCGGCGAGACGGGGGGCCATTTCGCCCTGGATGTCGCGAAATTCGGGGCTGGAAAGATTGGCGCTCCAAATGCCCCAATAGGTGAACACACGGTCAAGCGACGCACCGGATTTTTCAAGTTCGAGGATTGTGTTCTCGAAGGTCGGCGCGTCGGTGTTCGCGGTGATGGCGTCGATGTCGGCAAGCGTGCTGGCCATGCCCGCTTCGAGGGCGGGTTTGAGCGCGTTAAGTGACATCGTGTCAAAAGCGGGCACGCCGGAATATGGGCCGCTCCATTCGGCAAGAAGCGGATTGATTTCAGCACCTTGATCACTTGCGGCAGCTTTGGCCGGACCGGCTTCTTCTGTCGCGGTTGGCTGGCATGCCACGAGCGTCAAGGCGGACACAGCAATGGATAACGGTTTCATCATGATGGCTCTCCGATCAATAATAGCTTATTGGCCAACGCAGACTAAGGATGCTGCGCTGGTCCAATCGCTTTGATCGGAGTGTATGTCATGAAGTGACGCCTTGGCAAAGCGACTGGGCAAAGCGACTGGGCAAAGCGATGGGGGCAAAGCATCCGGCGCGAGCGCAGACTATCCGCTCTTATCGGCCAATGCGCATAGATCCTTCAGGTCGCGCTCGACAGAGCGCAGCAAACCGTCGGCCCGACAAGGCGGCTCACTTTGCAGCGCCCCGGTCGCTTCGATTTTCCAGAGGGCCATTTTGCTGTGCACCTCCTTCAAAGACCTGGCCGGGATTTCACTGGCCATGTTGAGCAATCGGCTCTGGGTATCGAGATAGCCGTTCTCGGTGGCTAACTCATCATCCGCGTCTATACTCGGCATCTGTTTGGACAGGCCGGCCAATTGCGCGTCTATGACTTTCCAGACTTGTAGTATCGCATCGAGTGATGGCCGCGCCGCCATATCCTCAATATTGTTTTCGTAACTCGGTTTTTGACATTCGTGTCTCATAATTGTCCCTCTCCTCCGACGGAGCCAAGAAACGGGAAGCGAAACCAAAACACAATTACTGGAAGCGATACCCTTGACCAAGTTCAACCGCGATGGGTCAATCATATGCGTGTGCAATTCTAAGGTCTGCCGCAGTTTACAAAGCAGTGTGACGCTGTAAACACGGCAAAGGGAAAGGGCAATTTTATTTTTGGGGCAATTAGAATGGCCGAAACGGCAGGCAAATCAACCACCGACATATCACCGCGCATTGAAGATTTACTTGCGTCGGTGCGCGCGGCCAAGGTGCTGAAAGATCTGCGAGCCATCCTGCCCGCCTTCTATGCCATGCGCGGGTATCACCTGACCGGACTTGGCGTTTTCCGGTTGAAAGGTGCGCCCGTTAGGACGGTCATTTATGACCATACAATGCGGGATGGCAATCTGTCACCGGGTACAGTTCAAGACGAGTTACGATGGGCGATCTGCGCCGAGGCCGAGGCGATCATGCGGCCATTCGACGTGCTCGAACATGAGTTCACGGCCAAAGATGATCGCGTCCTGTTGCAATTGCGTGCCACCCTCAAAGAGGTCGGGATCGGAAAGCTCATGGTCATTCCAATGCAGATCGCGAATGCGACCTCGGCCGGTGTTGTGGCCATTCCCAGCGAAGGCTGCGACCATGATTTGGGGATTATTATACACGAGCTTTTCCAATTGACCGTGGCCCTGTTTGAGACCTTTCCCCATCTTGGAAAGTGGCCCGATGAATATCGCCTGTCAGCGCGGGAGTGCGAGGTTCTGCAATTAACGGCGCAAGGCCAGAATGAGGCGCATGTCGCCTGCACGCTGAACATAAGCAAGCATACGGTCCGCAAGCATATCGAGAATTGCAAGCGCAAGCTTAGCGCTATGAACAAGGCCCACGCAGTGAGCATTGGCTTGCAAGACCGCGAAATTGTCTAGCGCGGGCGCCTAATCCGCCGCCGGTCCAAGCATCCATTCAAAGACATATGTGCCGCCATGGGCCTGATAGGTCGGCAATGTGTCCGGCCCGCAAGCGCCAGTGCCGAGGCCGCGCGTGGCAATGTCGATATGGATTTCGGTTGTTGGTGAGGGCTGTAGCTCGGCGAGGGTCTGGGCGGTGTTCAGGGCATGGTCGTGATGGGGCCTTGCAGTGAAGGCAAGCGGGCGCGGGAAGCGGGCTGCGATGCCCTCGCCCGTCTTTGTGCATAAGTTGAAACCATGGGCCTGCTCGTGATTGGCGTGTTCCTGTGGGCGGACGAAGGGGTGGTATTGGTCGGCGATGGTACTGCGCCAATGGCCGAGTGTCTGGGCGGATTTTCGGTCCGGATAGCTCTCGTCGGGACCTAAGCCATGCCATGAAAGCTGGTCTAAGTTTCTTGGCGTTTCAAAGCGGATGCCGATGCGGGGGAGGTCTTGCCAAGCATCAGGGATTTGCAGGCGTTCGGTGATGTTTGCGCCGCGCTCTGTCAGTGTCCAGATGGTTTCGTGGGTCAGGGTTTCATTGTCTGCGCCTTGCCATGTGCGGTGGAGGTAGAGGCGCGTGGTGCCACCTGCCCGCTCGATGGCGCGTTTGGTCGGGCCCAGGGCGAGCGCGTTCAAGCCATAACCGACCCAGCGCATTGTATTTGATAGGCGGAAGGGTTGGGCGGCGGCTTCTTCGAGCGGCTTGCCGCCATCATTGTCGGTGGGCGCGCGCCAGAGGCAGGCTTGGAGGTCGGTAAGGATTGCGGTCGCGTTGTTTAAGTGGACGCTTTCGATACTGCCGTCTTGGGCGAAACTGATTTTGGTAGGGCCGTGGGAGAGCGTATTGTCTGTGAAGGCCTCTGTGGGGATGTCGGGGAAGACTGGTTCGGGGGCCTGTTCGGCTTGCTGCAAGATGAGTTGGTCCCATGCGAGCGTGTAGCCGGCATCGGCCCATTGGGCGTCGGCGGCGAGTTTCCATTCGAGGAGAAGGGTTTGGCCGGATGCTTTTGTGGGGAGCGGAAAGGTTTCGGCCGCACCGGCTTTGATCTTTGGGCGGAGTGTTCCGGCTGCTATGGCGGCTCCATCTTGTTGCAAGGTCCAGTGAAGGGTGAGGTCCGATGTGTCTGCGAAGGCGCGGCGATTTTGCAGGAGGATGTCGCCCGCGTCTGTCAGGCGGGCGGTGACGGGGCGGGCGGCCCATTGATGTTCGCGTAATTGCGGATGGGGCGTGAGGTCTGGTCCGACAAGGCCATTTATGTTGAAGTTTGCATCGTTCGGCGTGTCACCATAATGGCCGCCATAGGCCCAGTAGAAACGGTCTTTGTCGTCTGTTGCCGCCAAGCCCTGATCGCGCCAGTCCCAGATGAAGCCGCCGACAAGCGCGCCATGCGTGAAGAAGGCCTCGATATATTCGCCAAGCGACCCGTTGGAGTTCCCCATGGCGTGCGAATATTCACAGAGGATCATGGGGCGGTCGTCGAGCTTTGTGTCTTCGGCCCAATTGGCCCAGTCGATGATATAGTCGATGGGCGGGTACATGGGGCATACAATGTCCGAGGCGGCCAGTTCGCTCTGTGTCGGGGCGGCAAGGCCCGTCTCGCGGTTCCATTGGAACAATAGTCCCATTTTGTGCATGGCACCTTCATATTGGACGAAGCGCGTTGGGTCGAGGCGGCGGGCCATGGCCGCGGCAGCATTGTGGGCAGGGCCGTGGCCGGATTCGTTTCCGGTGGACCAGCCGATGATTGAGGGGTGATTGCGGTCACGCATCACGGTACGCATGGTGCGGTCGATGATGGCTTGCTGGAAGGCTGGCATATGGCTGACAAGCTGGTAGCGGCCATGGCATTCGACATTGGCTTCATCGATGACATAGAGGCCAAGCTCGTCGCAAAGATCCAAGAGGGCCGGATCATTGGGGTAATGGGCGGTGCGCACGGCGTTGATATTGGCGCGTTTCATCAAGGTGAGCTCGGCGCGGATGTCGTCTTGGGTGAGAGTCTTGCCGGTTTCGGGATGGTGGTCGTGGCGGTTGACGCCGAGGATTTTTATGTCGCGGCCATTGATTTTCAGGCGGCGGAATTTGGCCTCTATACGGCGGAAGCCGATCCATGTGCGGCTGGCTTCGATGGTGTTGCCGTCTGGCCCCGCGAGTTCTGTTATGAGTTGGTAGCGGGTCGGGGTTTCGGCGGACCATGGCTTTATGTCTGGCAAGGTCAGCCCGGCGCTTGAGGCATAGCCGAACATGGAGACCGATTGGAGGAGCTGGGTGATGCCGTCGGCGTCCGCGTCGAATTGGCGGATGGGCGCGTCGGGAAATTTGGCTAGGGGGGTGCCGTCCGCGTCGAGAATTTGGGCGCTAGTTTTGTAGCCGCGCGAGGGACCGTCTACGAAAACTTCGAGGTGGGCGTGGCCGTGGCCTGTTTCGGGGTCGTAGTCTGTGTCTATGTGGAGGTCGGCAATGTGAGTCTTAGCGCTGGCTTCGAGATAGACCGAGCGATGGAGGCCGCCATGATACCAATGGTCCTGATCTTCAATCCATGTGCTGTC
>CALLUH010000252.1 GCA_938011445.1 uncultured Hyphomonadaceae bacterium | reverse complement strand
ACTGACAAATTCCGAATATTCATTGTCTATCCTGACATAACCATTTCGACCCGCTAGATATAGGGGACCACCGCTCGAATACGAGCCTTGTGGACATAGTTTAACACGCTCAGACGCAATTTTCATGCCCTAAAACGTTTCTTACGCTATCAAGCCGTTCCCCGACAAGGCCTCTCAACAAAGCGTGTTCGTTTTCGAACATCGGAAATCCGGCGCGCGCAAGCGGCGAAACGGCGAATGTCTCAGAGCCACCCCTCAGATCAGACCCTCTATCCAAGCCCATCACGATCTCGAAACGGCCATCCCAAACAATCGGCTCAATGGCACATTCTAAAGCCCGAATCTTCGGCAGCGGCGGCACAGCCCCGGGGTCGCGGGCGATGTGGACACAGCCCCGACGGGGGGCCAGCCAAGCACCGCCAAGCGTCCGGCTGCGCCAGTTCTTGGGGTCTGCGAGCACATCACGCGCCAGCTCCAGTCGCCCTTCGAGCGCAGCAGGCTGGTCTGATCCGCTGGCCGCCAGAAGCAGGTAAACAAGCCCTTCAGCAAATTCAGGCGTACTCAGATCAGCAGGTTGGCAGACAATCAGCCCATCCGCATGGGCCTCGACATCAGCGCCGAGCCAAGCGGCAAGCTTGAGATCGCGGGCATGACGCTCGGCGAGTGCCGTCTGATAGGTCCGCTCTAAATCGGGCATCTGATCTGCCGGCCCATCCACAAGCGCGCGTCGTATGCGCACCCGCTCAAAGGCAGTGTTCTCATTCGACGGATCATCGCTCCAACCCACCCCCGCCCGGGCAAGAAAATTGCGCAAATCCCCCCGGCGATGGCCAAGCAGCGGACGGGCCAACTTGATGCCCCGCCCCTCCGGCCACACTGGCGAGACAGACAGCGCCCGCATGCCCGCAAGCCCACGATCGCCTCGCTGGGCCCGCATCATCACCGTTTCATATTGATCGTCCAGCGTATGCCCGAACAGGAGATGGCTTCCGCCTTGACGCCGCACAGCGCGCGCAAGCAAGCGGTGGCGGGCGTCTCTGGCGCGGGCTTGGGAGACATGGCCAACAGGCGGGCCCCATGTCAGAATTTCGTGCTGAACGCCAAGCGCGCCACAATGGGCCGCCACAGCTTCCGCCTCCATACGCGCTTCAGGCCGCAAGCCATGATCTACCGTCAAAACATGAAACCTGTCAGCCACCTGCCATTCAAGCGCGAGATGCAAAAGCGCCATGGAGTCGCTGCCGCCCGAAACGGCAAGCCCGATCGGCCCGCTGGCGCCCGCACAAAGCGTCTCGAAGCGTTTATCTGTTTCCGAGACTAGCTGTCGCAATCAGACCGGCTGCGTTCGACATTGGCAAGATTGCGCGTTACGGGCGAAGCCTCCGGATAGCGCGTTGGCAGCGTCCCAAGCACAGCGCAGGCTTTTTCCAGCTCGCCAACAAGCCGCAGCGACCGCCCCAGCTTCACCAAGGCATCAGGCGCGCGAACATCGGACGGGAATTGCTGGATCATGGTCTGATAGGCCTGCCCGCTCTCGGCATAGGACTTTTGCTGATAGAGCACTTCACCCAGCCAATATTGCGCTTCACCCGCCTGTGGATCATCGCCAAACGAGGTCAGGAAAGCTTTGAAGCTGCGCTCTGCACCGGCATAATCAAACCGCAACAGGCGCGCTTTGGCATCGGCAAACAGCGGACCGGACTCGCCTGGCAATGAAGAGGCCGGTATCGTGCCCAGCGAGCCGGACGAAGGTGCATTACTGCTCACAGCAGGCTCCGTGCGTGCCGGACCGCTCAGCGATGTCACCGCGGTCCCGCCACGCGTCGCCGGACGGGGCTGTGCCGGCGTCCCCTGTCCAGAGGCCCCGACCGCAGAAGAGGACCCACCCTCACCTGCCACACGGTCCAGATCCGCCTGCCGGATGACCGGAACACTATTGGCCAATTGAATTTCCAATGAAGATATTTTCTGATCAAGCTCTTCAAGCCGCAGTCCGATCTCGCGATCATCGGCTACCATACGGTCGAGATTGTCATTGCTTTGGCTCAATTGAAACTGCAACGTCTCCAACCGGCCGGTCAATTGCTCATTCTCCGCCTGCAATTCGCGAAGCTTCAGCGCCAGATCAGCGTTTTGGATCTGTAATTGATTGGTCTTCGCATCAATCTCGCTCACCGAGCTGCGTAATTCGCCTGTCGCCGCTGTCAATTCCGTCCGCGAGAGCCTGTCTTGTGCCTGCGCCGATCCGGCGAAAAGAAACGGCAAAACAAGGGCAGTGGCGGCGGCAAGACGATATATCATGGGCATAGATCCAGAATGCAAAACGGCCGAGGCGAAATTATGGCACCCCGGCCGCAGATTACAGCACAAATCAATTCGGTTAGGTTTGCAAGCAATTAGCTGTTGCGCGCTCCCGAAACAATTTGCGTAAAGCCGTTCCGGTTTTTCGACCAGGCACTCTCGTCAGTTCCGCCATCAATCGGGCGCTCTTTGCCATAAGACACAGTATCAACCCGCGACGGATCTACACCAAGGCCAACCAGATAATCCCGCACGATCGAGGCGCGACGTTCGCCAAGCGCAAGGTTATATTCACGCGTGCCGCGCTCGTCACAATTACCTGCAACCAGAATACGCACGGCCGGATAAGACTGCAGCCAAGCCGCCTGACGCTGAAGCACCGCGCGATCGCTATCATCCAAACGCCACTGGTTCAGATCAAAATAAACCCGCTCGCCAACATTCGCCTGGAAATCGGCCAGAGAGCCTGCCGCAGGACCAACCGGCCCTTGACGCACCTGCTGAACCGGCTCCGCACGGGGCGCTGCCTGGGTGACAGGTTCAGAGACTTGCGTTACGGGCGCCACAACCTCTTCCACATCGGGATCAGATGCACATGCACCCAAACCCAAAACCACTGCTGCAGTTCCAAATTTCAAAATCTTTTTCATGAGCTAAGTTCCCATCCTGTTGTGTTGTTGGAGAATGATCTTCGCAGAACATTCTTCTCCTCTGGTTAACGTCAACTAGCGTTCTTTCCTAAGCCTTGCCAGCTATCGGATCAAAATCCGGCAAGAATTTGGCACGAACACGATTTAATCTAGCAAGGGCGACCATGCTGGATCAGATGCATCTGTCGATGTTACAATTTGCCTAAGATTGCGTCCTGTCAAATCAACTGACCACAATTTTGGCCCGGCACCGGGCCGTGTTTCACGGAAAAACGTTATGACGCGACCGTTCGGCGACCATGCTGGCCCTTCATCCAGATAGGCCTCACTCAGCAATCTCTCTCCTTCGCCATCATTTCCGATCACGCCAATATGGAACTTACCACGCGTCTGCTTTGTAAACGCGATCAGATCTCCGCGTGGCGACCAGACCGGCGTTGAATAACTCCCACGACCAAAAGTAATCCGGCACGCCTTGTCGCGCCCGCCTGAGGGGCAGGCCATGGGCGCCCCATCAACGTTCATAATGTAAAGCTGCGGTGAACCGCCCCTGTCAGACGTAAAAACAAGACGGCGGCCATCAGGCGACATGGATGGCGACGTATCAATTGCCGGATGATCGGTCAGCCGCCGCGTCTGCCGATTGCGTAGGTCCATCAAAAATAGATCTGTATTACCGTTTTGCGCCTGGCTCATAATCACCGAGCGGCCATCAGGTGAAAAGCGCGGGGCAAACGTCATGCCGGGAAAGTTTCCGAGCACTTCCTGACGCCCGTTCTGGATATTGAACAGATAGACGCGCGGACGTCCGCCTTCAAAAGACATATAAGTGATCTCCTGATCGGAGGTCGAAAAGCGCGGTGTCAGAACCTGATTGCGGCCTTCTGTCAGAAAGCGTTGATTGGCCCCGTCTGAGTCCATAATCGCAAGCCGTTTGACCCGCTTGGTCTTTGGCCCCGTCTCGGCGACGTAGACAATCCGCGTATCAAGAAAGCCGTCTTCGCCGGTTAGCCGTGTGTAAATCGTATCCGCAACCTTGTGCGCCAGCCGACGCCAGGAATCCGGCGCAATGGTAAAACTCTGTCCGGCGGCCTGTTCAATACGCCCCGTCTGGCGGTTTTCGACGGGGATGCGGTAAACCTCTCCGCCATTAACATCCCAGATCCGGAACGCCACCGAAAGCAATCCGTCCGGTGTGCGCCCAACTTGGCCCACCACCAGCCCATCCTGACGGATAATCCGCCAATCGGCAAAACGGGGCTGCAAGCCAATCGAGAGATCTTTCTGAATAAAGGCCGCCGGATCGCCCGTGGCAAACAGGCCTGTCGAAACAAGATCAGCCCGGACAACTTCCGAGATCTGCCGGGCAATATCCTCGCTGCCAGCTTCCGCATTAAAGTCAGGAATCGCAATCGGATACGGCTTGATCGTTCCCTCGGTGACATCAATAATTGTCTGCGCCTGCGCGCCCCAGAAGCCGGCGGCGAATCCGATCAGCAGCACAAAACCAAGCAGTAATCTTCTAAGCATCTTCAGGATACCTCCAAATAATTTGTATGGGCACTGCCCTTCACGCCTAACACGGTTCTACCCCTCATGGCGGAAATTCAGCACAATCTCTTCCCAATCTTCATAATCTTCAACTGGCAACCGATAGGGCTGGCAAGTACGCACAGCCCGCAAAGCACGGTCGATCGCAACGCTCATGAAGCGGTCGCCAATCGGTCGCCGACGCGGACGAACAAGCTCGACATCCCGCAATGTACCATCCGTATTCAACTGCGCACGCACCGATACAGTCAGGCGCTCCGGATCAGGCAGATCTTCCAACGTCCCCCAACATGCTTTCATCTGGGACAGGACAATCGATTCTATCCGTGCCTGATTGGCCGTGCGGTCACCGACCCCTTTGCGGGTTTCGGGCGGCGGAGCGTCCGGTTCAGCTTCAGGTGTGGGCGGCGGCGGTGCTTTGGTGGTTTCGCGCTCGCGGTTAAAGAGGTTCGCATCGTTCAATATATCATCAACCGGATCTGGTTCAGCCTCTTTCGGCTTGGGCTTTTCTTCCGGCTCCTCCGGCTCAGGCTCAGGCTCCTCTTCCTCAGGCGCTGGCTCCTCGGGGATGACATCTTCAGGCGCTTCGGGCTCGGCTTCTTCCTGCTCCGCTGCGGCAGGCGGCACAATATCTTCTTCGGGGGCAATCTCGTCGGGGATAATGTCAGGGTCTTCAAGCGTCTCTTCGACAGGCTCCGGCACGCTTTCCGGTTCCGGTTCGATCTCGGCGGGGCGCACCACCGGCGCAATATTATTAACCTCCGAGACCGACACCAGATCAATCGGCACGATCACCACTTGCTCCAGCGGCTTGTCGAAAATTGGCAGCACAATATAGCTCGACGCCAAAACGCCAACATGTAGCAGAATAGAGGCCGGAAGACCGCGGATCATGGAATTAGCGCGCTCCTTGGGGGTTTGGATCGACGACCAGCGCCAGATTGCTGCCAAATCCTGCCCCGCGCACCTCATCCATCACCGCGATCACATCGGCATAAGTCGCCGCGCCATCTCCGCGAAAAAATATCCGGCCTTCAAAACCCTCACCTGCAATGGCTTGCAATTTCGGGATCAGCTCGCCACGCTCGATCAGCGTGTTCTGGATATAGACCGCCCCATCTGCCTGTAGCGTGATCTCCAGCGGCGGCTCGTCTTGCGCTGGCAAAGCATCAGCATCCGCCTTGGGCAGAGACACATCAAGCCCCGGCGTCAGAAGCGGCGCAGTAATCATGAACACAATCAGCAGGACCAGCATAACGTCCACAAAGGGCGTCACATTAATTTCAGCGTTCAGCGCGCGGCGTCCGCGTCGCCCCCCGCCTCCTGATCCAAGCTTAAGCCCCATCTCTACACGCCCCGCTCGGCTGCACGACGCGACATACGCACCAGCACGTCTTGCGTGAACGCATCCAGCTGATCGGCGAACTCGGCTACGTCCCCGGTGAATTTATTATAGAAGATCGTCGCGGGTATCGCCGCCACAAGCCCAATACCTGTCGCAAACAGAGCTTCAGCAATCGGCCCGCCTACACTGGCAAGGCTGGCGTCCCCGGTCGCATCAATCGCGATAAACGCATTCATAATGCCCCAAACCGTCCCCAAAAGTCCGATAAAGGGCGACGCCGAGCCAACCGTCGCAAGCACCCCGATCCCGCGCGAAGCCTTGCCCACTTCACGGTCCACCGCCGCCCGCATCGCCCGTTCCGCCCGCTCAATCAGATCGCCCACTTTGACGACCCCGCCGCGCCGCGCCTCTTCCCACTCCAGCGAGGCCGCCGAAAACACGCGCGCAGCCGCATCACCCGTTGCCTGACCGGGCCGCAACCCGACCGGATCGGAATTGCCCGACCAGAACATCTGCTCGAACTTTATCGCCGCTTTGCGTGTTGCTCCTAGCGCAAACCATTTCTCGAGAATAACCGCCCATGACCAGAGGCTCGCAATAATCAGCGCAACAAGCACAAGCTGGACCACAATATGCGCGTCCAGCAACAAGCCAATCATGGAGAACCCGCCGCCCTCAATTTCGCCAATGACCGCTTCGCCGGCCCCTTGCTGACTTGCCCATATACCAAATGCCATATGCGTTTCCTGTTTCCTGTTTTCCAATTGGCAATTTGCCTATGGCGCACCGCCACTCACTATCAGCACGAAATTGGGCGAGAAGTTGACACCCACTGCAATGACGACATGTGATTCTCTTATGCTTTCATTCCAGAATTTTCATCGCAACTCAATCAGCCGACAGCGAAAATTATGACCCCGATCACATACCGTCAGCCTTTTGCGCCCGACACGATAAAACCATCCAGATGCGTAGCAATTTCAGGGATTGGACGGCGTGGTCGGCCATCGGCATGGATCTGCACGGCCACAATCTGCGCCTTGGCCACAAGGTCGCCATCGCGCAAAGCCTCTTGCTCGAACAAAAGCCGCGCGCCCTTGCGGCCAAGATAGCGCGTACAAATCTGCAACACATCATCCACTTTCGCCGCCTTGCGATAATCCACTTCAACACGGGTCAGCGTAAATGCAGCCGGGTCCGGACGGCTCAGCAGCAATTGGTGTGACACCCCCGCATCGCGCAAATGGTTTGATCGGCCCCGCTCGAAGAACCGCAGATAATTTGCGTGATAAACCATGCCGGTAAAATCAGTGTCTTCATAATAGACGCGGATGTCCGTCCAATGCTGATGGTCCGCGTCAAAAGCGGTCATGTCGATGGGTCCAAGCATGACGTTTATGTAGCGGCTCTCTCCTGGCTTGTCATTGGGTCAGCCCCACAAAAAACCGCCCCGATCAATCTGCGATCAGGGCGGCCTCAATTTTCCCGTTCGGACGCTCTATTTCGATGGACGCAGCTTTTCAAGCTGTGCAGCAGCCCAGTCTTTGCCGCCCCAACCAAACGCAATCGCCGCAGCGGCTGCGCCGCCAATGACGAAGTATTCAGCCACATTCAGAATGAACTCGCCGCCGGTCGGGTCTAGCCCCATGCGCGAAATACCAAGGATCACCGACAGAATAATAATCACCCATTTGACGAGGCCCGCAGCCACATCCGTCGCGCCGGAGCCTGCCGACGCCATAAGGCCGGTAATCATCCGCGCGAGGAACACGCCTGCGAAAATAATAATCGCGCCAAAGGCAATCTGTCCGCCCATTTCGAGTACAATATTGAGCGCGCTCGTCAGCGCTTCGAAATTAAGCACACGCAGGGCCTGAATAAGCCCAAGCAATACGATGAAGAAGCTCGCCGCAGACGCAATCAATCCCGAAGCGGTCATGCCTCTATCAGCGCCCTTGAGAATCCCAAGCTCGGCAACAGCCGCATCCACTCCAAAATTTGGCAACGTCTTGCGCGCAAGCCCGGAGACAAACCGCGCAATAAACACGAAAAGACCCATAATAATGCCCGCGACCAGAATGTTCGGGATCACCCCGAAGACATCTTCCAAAAGGCCAATCGCCGGATCAGATATGGCACGAATATCGAGCACTTTCAGCGCCGCGATCCCGCCAATGATCGCAATCATCGACGAGGCGACCGTAGCCGTAATGCCGGACACGTTCACATTGTCACTCGCCAGGCCGAATTTCGCCGGCATCGGATCAGCAAAGATCAGCACCGACTTGATCGCCTGCCGCACAACATTTGCGACAATCATGAAAACACCAAAGACAATCACAGCCGCAACGATTTTTGGCAGATAAGCCATGATCTGACCGAGCATCTCGTTCAGCGGATCAACAATCGTCGTCATATCAAGCTTTGTCAGCGCCTGGATCATCCCGATCAGGATAATCACCCAATAGGCCGCCGTTCCGAGATTAAATCCCAGCGTCTTCGCGCCCGGTTCGGCCGTATTGTTTGCCTTTTTCGCAAGCCCGGTGGCATCAATCCCCTTGGCAATCACCGCCCTGACAATCATCGCAATAATAATCGTAATCACAATGATAATTGCGGCCGCAATCAGCTTTGGGGCGTAATAAGTCGCCTGCTCGATCATGTTCTCGATTAATTTTTCCATGTGTTCCCCTATCTCTAACTGTGTGAGTGTCGTCCTAGCAGGTCAAACATGACCATTAGGCAACAGTTAACCATTTGCAATATTTTGCCCACGGAAGCCAGCCTGTCCGTCATCTTCGAGCTTATCGGAGACATAGCGCTGCATCTGCTCGGTCAAAACATTCAAATCGCCCGCCAAATCATCCGGCACAATGGCCGGACCGAATTGTAGCGCGAACCGGGCGCCCTTTTTGTTCAAAAGCTCATGAAACAGCGTAATATCGCGCAATTCCGCATTTGTCCGCGCCAAAAAATAATAAAGCCGCGAATTGCGCGCGCCGACATTAAGAGGGATAATCGGAGCCTTTCTCTTGCGCGCGAGCGCCAGCGCGGTCGAATGCCATGCCTGTTCCCTCAATACGCCGTCAACCATCCGCGCCAGCGTACCTGACGGAAAGATCACAACGCACTTTTCTTCGGCGAAAGCCTGCCCGGCCAGTTTCAGTGTCTCGCGCGTTTTCGCTGGCGAACGTTTGTCCTTCACCCATTCAACCGGAATCAGAACATCTGCGAAGCGCGGATTGACCCGCACAGCATCGGCATTGGCAAAAAACACAATATCCTCGCGCACCCGCCGAAGCGCCTCCCAGACCGCGGCACCATCTGCCAGCCCCGTCGGATGATTGGCCACCACCACTGCGCGCCCCGTTTTCGGCACATGCTCCAAATTTTGGACCCGCAAGTCGAAATCAAGCCGGTTGGCCATATAGTCAAACGAGCCGGCCCCATCGAGCTGCATAAGATCATCAGCCATCTTGCGTGCTTTGCGATAGCCCAGAAGCTGATAGAGCGGCGGACGCACAAGCGGCCATGTCCAATGACGAACAAAACTCGGGCAGCGCTCCTCGATCAACACATCAACAATATGCTTGCGCCCCGAAAGCGCAGGCACATCAAACGCTGACTGTTTTTCTCTGCGTCCGTCAGGTGTCTCCATCGCCCAGACCTCCCCTGCCTTTTGCGCCGCCTCGCCAGACTGTCTCCGCTGGCCGTAGAATAGCGCAGTCCGTTTATAACGCAAAAAACGCTCGAAAGGGCCAAAAAGTGCCGAATTAAACCTTTCGGTCACTTTCGCTTTACCGATCAGCAATCTCGCACTGGCATAGTCAAGCTTCCAGACGGGGCGGGCTGCTCCATGGCATCAATGATTGTAGATTAAGTGTGGAGAGTAAGCGTATGAAAGTTCTTTGGGTAGAGGATCACGAACCGGTACGAGACATGTTGGCCATTGCCGCTGACAAGGCTGCGCGTAACCGGGTTCAGATTGACCTTGTTATGGCCTCGACCCTGATGGAAGCGGAGAACCGGATCCGTCTTGAACGCTTCGACCTTGTCGTCCTCGACCTCACCCTGCCCGACAGTTTTGATGGCGAGATGACAATCGCCAGAGCAGCCAATATGGGCGACTTCCGCATCGCCGTCGTATCCGGAAGCGAAGGCCGCGATGAAGCGGTCGCAGGCGCCGTGCGTTGCGGCTGCAATATCTCTCCACGCGCCGTTGCCAAAGCCTCATTGCCTTTCAACCGTTTTATTCAAAGACCTGAGACCTTCCGCGATTTCCTGCTTGAACTGATGCCCGACGGCGAAATTGCCAAGCGCACAGCCTAGAACAACCCTAATATTTCCGCTTGCCCTTTCGGTGTTTAGTCGCCAAACCACGATCCATGGATCTCCTCGCCGCTCCGCTGACCTATGCGCTCCTGGCCGCCAATATCATTGCCAGCCTGATCGCCTTCGGGGATGAGCGTTTTCTGACCAAGGGCCTGTTCATTGTCGGCCCGATCTTGGGCGACAAGCAATATTACCGGATGATCTCGTCTGGCTTCCTGCATGGTAGCCAGACGCATCTGTTCATAAACATGATCACCCTGTTCTTCTTCGGCCCGTCGCTCGAAGGGATACTCGGCACCGTCCTGTTCGCAGCGGTCTACTTTATCAGCCTGCTCGGCGGCAGCCTCTGGTCGCTGATGGAGAACCGCCGCAATCCGCGCTATTCCGCCCTCGGCGCATCCGGCGCAATCTCGGGCGTGCTTATATCATTCTCGCTGTTTGCGCCGTTTAGCACGCTGCTCTTATTCTTCGTCCTGCCCATGCCGGCCATTGTCTTTACCGCGCTCTATATCGGCTACAGCATGTATGCATCGGTCTATCAGAAGACCTCGCGCATCGGACATGACGCCCATCTTGGCGGCGCACTGGCAGGCGGGCTTGCCACCATTTTGCTTGTGCCGGGCGTCTGGGGCGGCTTTATCATGGCCATCGAAAAAACGCTGGGGCTCGGCTAGGCCATGGGCGCGGTCGCCGACGAATATGCCCGTCTTCTGTCCGATGGTTCGATGCGGCCCGACCCCGCCCAAGCCGATACGCTGGCACAGCTCGACGCCCTGTCAGACGCCCTCCTTGCTGCAAAACCGGGCCTTTTCCGCAAACCCGCTCCCCCGAAAGGGCTTTACATCTGGGGCGATGTCGGGCGCGGCAAATCCATGCTGATGGATCTGTTCTTCCACCACACGCCCTTCAAAAACAAAACCCGCATCCACTTCCACGCCTTCATGCAGGACGTCCACGCCTTCCTCAATTATTGGCGCAGCCTCTCGGAAAAAGAGCGAAAGCGCAGCCAGTGGCGCGTGCGCGGGGAAAGCCTTGACGACCCCATAGGCCCGGCCGCTGCGAAAATCGCCGCAAGCGCCAAACTCCTCTGCTTTGACGAGTTCCAGGTCACACAAATCACCGATGCCATGATCCTCTCGCGCCTGTTCGACGCCCTGTTCGCGCGCGGCATCACCATGGTTTCCACCTCCAACCGCCCGCCCGACGATCTCTACAAGGACGGGCTCAACCGCCAGCATTTCACCCCCTTCATCGAACGCCTCAAACAGAAATGTGACACGCTCAACCTCGCATCCGAGCGCGATTATCGCCTGGACCGGCTGTCCGAAGCGCCCGTCTGGTACACCCCGCTTGGCCCCGAAGCCGACGCAGCGCTTGACGCGGCATGGACACGGCTCACCCTCTGCGCCGAGCCCGAAACCCTCAGCCTCAACATATCAGGCCGCACCCTGCCCGTGCCGGCCCATGCTGGCGGGCTCGCACGGTTCACCTTTGAAGACCTCTGCGCCCGCCCGCTCGGCCCGGCCGACTATCTCGCCATCGCCGCCAGATTCCACACCGTGCTGATCGACCATATCCCCAAACTCTCCCCTGAAAACAAAAACGAAGCCATCCGCTTTGTCACCCTGATCGACGCGCTCTATGAGGCCAAAACCAATCTCATAGCCTCCGCCGCCGCCGAACCCGATGCGCTCTACACCAAGGGCGATGGTAGCTTCGAGTTCCAGCGCACCGCCAGCCGACTTTTCGAGATGCGCTCAACCGAATATTTCGCCCTCGAACGCGTGGCCGTGGAGGAATAACCCCCCTTCCCCCAAAGCCTCACGCGCCCTATACCCCCCACCATGACAGATCTTTCACCAACCAGCCACGTCGCGCCCGGTTTCGAACCCGTCGCCGATGCCTTTCTTGAAAACTTCGAAGAGGGACACGAGCTTGGCGCAGGCTTTGCCGCTTTCCAGAACGGCGCGTGCATCATTGACATTCAGGCAGGCTTTACCGACCGCAAATCAACTAGGCCGTGGACGGATAAAACCCTTGTCCCGGTCTATTCCGTCAGCAAAGGCATTTCCGCGCTCGTCATTGCCCTGCTGGTTGACCGCGGGCTTCTGGATTATGACACCCCGCTTGCCCATTACTGGCCCGAATTTGCAGCCCATGACAAAGGCGCGGTTACGGTTGCCGAGTCGCTGTCCCATCAAGCGGGGGTGCCGGGCTTTGTCACCCCCATCGACCCCGCCCTCTGGCTCGACCCGCCCGCCCTGTCCGCCCGCCTCGCAGACGAACCCCCACAATGGCAACCGGGCACAGGCTCAGGCTACCATCCGCTAAGCTGGGGCTATATCGCCGGAGAGCTTGCCGCCCGTGTCTCGGGCAAAAGCCTTGGCACCCTCTTGGCCGAGGAGATTTGCGCGCCGCTCGACATTGACTTCCATATCGGCCTGCCTGCCTCCGAACATGCCCGCTGCGCCGACCTGAAACGCCCGACCGCCTTCCCCGACCTTGGCGAGATCACAGACATCCGCCTCAGCGCGTTTCTGACCAAATGGGCATCACCCAATCGCGGCGGAGCAGAATGGCGCGAGATCGAAATCCCCTCGGCCAATGGCCACGGCACCGCCCGCGCCGTGGCGCAGATCTATGGCGCTTATGCCAATAGCGGCGCGATTGACGACAAACAGATCTTCAGCAAGGCAACCTATGATGCGCTCACCCGCGAGCGGTGCGCAGGGCCCGACCGCGTTTTGCCATTCAATATGTCATTTGGCGCTGGTATCATGCGAAACAGCAATCTCACCTTTGGCCCAGATCGGGACACGCTGGGCCATTCAGGCTGGGGCGGTTCTGCCGCATTCGGAGACAAAACGCGCCATTTAAGCGCCGCTTACGTCATGAACCGGCAAAGCAATATCCTTCTGGGCGACCCTCGGCCAAATCGCCTATTCTCCAGTCTTTACAGATGTTTTTAAGTTGTAAACTCTCTTAAAAAGAGAATTTTTTGACCCGCGCACGCTTTTTTGGTGATATTGGCACGCCCCCTGCAAAGGTAGAAACAGAGCTTAACTCCCTCTCCAGTACCCATCCCATCCCCTTCCCAGCTTGCCTTAACCGGCTCGCTGGGCTTTTTTTTACTCAAACCCCCTCGCCCAAGCTCTCCGCCTTCATGCGCCGTGTCGCTTTCAAACCGTCAAGCGAGAAGACAAACAAAGCCATCCAGATAAAGCCAAATGCGAGACCATGGATCGGCCCGAACACTTCGCGGAACACCAGGACGGCCAGCGCGAATTGCAATGTCGGCCCGATATATTGCATCATGCCGACCGTTGTAAAAGTCAGCCGCTTCGCCGCCAGCGCAAACAGGATCAGCGGGAACGCGGTCAGAGGCCCCGCCAGCAATAAGAGCCCGATATCCCGCACAGTGCCGTCTCCCCAGACTGCCCCGCCGCCAGCGGAGAACTGGAACAACCAGACCAGCGCCAGCGGAAACAATATCGCCGCCTCGACGACAAACCCCGCGCGCCCGTCAATCACCAGATATTTCCGGATCAGCGAATAGCCCGCAAAACTGAAACACAAAAACAGCGCCACCATAGGCACAGCCCCAAGCGCCAGCGTCATCACACAAACCCCGAGCGCCGCCAAGCTCACCGCACCCCATTGCATCAGCCTGAGCCGCTCGGCCAGAAACACCGCCCCAATCGCCACATTCACCAGCGGATTGATATAATAACCAAGGCTCGCCTCCAGCACACGCCCCTGCCCCACCGCCCAGATATAGACCAGCCAATTGCCCGCAATTAGCAAAGCCGAAACCGTCAGCCACGCCGCTGTCTTGCGATCGAGCGCCGCTTTTAATTCCGGCAAAGCCCCCGCAATCGCCAACAAGATCAGCCCCGTCGGCAGCGACCAGACAATCCTGTGCGCGAGCATCAGTTCCGGCGCAATATGCCCAAGCGCCTTGAAATAAAGCGGCAACATGCCCCAAATCAGATAAGCGCCCAGAGCGCTGAAAAATCCAAGACGTACACTTTGCGACATGGCCGATCGGCTATCAGCCCCCGCGCCGAATGCAAAGCCTTACTCGGCGTCGGCCTCGTCAAACCTGCTCCCCAGCCAGTCTCGACGAAACGCGCTCTGCTCTGGCGTCAGCGTCACACCCGTGTTCTCCGCCATAATGATCTCAAGCGCCGGATCGCTGCCAAGTGTGAGCGTCGCCCTGCGCATCACCCCGCGTTGAAGATAGTCAATGCTGAGCGTCTCCCCGGGCACATGACGCCCAAGCGCAATGGCAATGTCATCGGCCTCGTCAACTTTCAGCCGCCCGATCTTCAAAATCTCGTCCCCTCTGTCGAGCCCTGCCCGATAGAGCGGCGTGCCACGCAGCGTGTTCGAGCCGAGGATCACACTTTGCCCTTCGCTAAGATATTGCACATCCCCAATCCACGCCGCCTCCGGATTGGCCACCTCCAGCAATAGCCCCGCCTGCGCCAGAAGCGGACCATAATCCGGCAGCTCACCCGTCTCGACAAAGCGCTCGAAAAACCGCTCGGCAAATGTCCGGTCGCCCGTCACCTCGCCCAGCACAGCCAGTAAATCAGCTTGGGTATAAGGCTTTTCCGGCTTGCCATGCTTTGCCCAGAGCAACCGCATATAATCGTCCAGCGTCACGCCCTCGAATTGTCCGCGCAAAGACAGATCAAGCGCCAGCGCCACCATTGCGCCATAAGGATAATAGGACACGAACGTATTGGCATTATTCGTCGGATCAATCGAGGCGGCCGCATCCACAAAGGGCGCACGCAAGCTCATATCGCGCGGCGAGCGAATGTCGCGACCGGGCGCATTGAGGACACCGCTTAGCGTACGCCCGAGACCGCTTACATAGTCCTCAACCGTCTCCTCGCCTGCGCGGCGGATTGAAAGCGGGCCATAATAGCTCGTAAAGCCCTCGGCAAACCAAAGATAATGGCTCGGATTGGCTTTGGTAAAATCAAACGGCTCCAGATCCGAAGGCCGCAACCGCTCAACATTCCACGCATGGATAAATTCGTGAGACAATGTTCCGATCTGCGAATAGTTCGCTTTCAGCAGCGAGCTTGGATGGGTCAGTATCGTCGAATTGCGGTGCTCCATTCCGTCACGGCTGACATGGGGCAGATAGTCAGCGATGAACGTATAAGTCCCCCCATCAAAGCGCGGCGCTTCGCCGAACAGCTCAATCTGCACCTCGACGATTTTTTTGGCTTTCGCCGTCAGCCGGTCAAGATCAGTCTGCGTGCCGTCATGATGGAGCGCGATGCGGATGGTCTGCGCATCCCTGCCTTCACCGATTTCCCAGGAGCTCATATCAAACGCCGACAGCTCAATCGGGCTATCCATGAAATATTGCAAATCCGGCGCCGTAAAACTGAAATCCGTCTCACCCGCAAAAAGCTGGCTCGCCACGCGCCAGTCCTCAAGCGCCGGCTTAAAGCTGACCTCCACAGCACGATCCTCAAGCCCGTCCGCCCACATAAAGGTCGCCGGCGCATTCAGATGCGCATGGGTTAAATCAATCTGGCTATAAGTGCCGTCCGCCCTGTCCGCATAAAGCGTATAGGCCAGCTCCACCGCGCCCGAATGCCCCTCGATCTGCCATGAATAAGGCTCGGTTTGGATCACTTCAAGC
>CALLUH010000251.1 GCA_938011445.1 uncultured Hyphomonadaceae bacterium | reverse complement strand
CTCAATCGGCTTTTAGGTGAAATCGCTTATCTGAACACACAGGCTGAAAATGTTGCCTATGAGGTCAATCGTACCCGTAAGATCGTCAAAGACCAATTTCCCGAAACCTATTCAGGCATGAGCGAAGATGACTTTATCGTCCGAGCTGAGACCCAATGGCAGATGTCGCGCAGTGCCTATAACGACGCGATGATTATGCAGTCTAAAATGGTCGAAAGCCTAGAGGCTGACCGCATTATACTCAGTAATCTGACGAATAAAAGTCATAGCGCAGCGGGTGAATTACAGGCCACGCAATCGACTAATCAGCTCATTGCCTTGCTTATCAAGCAGTCCATGCAGGCGCAGCAAATGCAGGTCACACAAGCTAGGGCTAATAGCGTTGAACAGGCGCGGCGTTTGGCCATCGAGAAAGAAAGCCTTGAGCGCCTAAAGAGCTTTATAGGGTCTCGGTCTGCCTATTCAGGAGGAACACCCTAATGGATGATCTTGGCGTCATTGATAAATTTGTAGCGACTTTCAGCCGCTATATTGATAGCGGCTTTGGATTGCTTGGTGGCGAGGTGCATTATCTCACGGCCATCATTATCGGAATCGATATTACCTTGGCGGGCCTTTATTGGGCGATGGGGTCTGATACATCTGTCATTGGAAAGTTTTTGAAAAAGGTCATGTATGTTGGCGTCTTTGCGCTGATCATTACCAACTTCTCAGGGCTATCCAGCATCATATTTAAGAGCTTTGGTGGTCTTGGGCTTGAATCCACAAATACGACGATGACACATGCCGATCTTTTAAGGCCGGGCTTTATTGCCAATACGGGTTTTAAGGCGGCTCATCCATTGCTCGAAGAAATTGGCAAGCTCACAGGCCCCGTAAAATTCTTCACCAATATCGTCTTAATCAGCGTCCTGGCATTGGCGTGGCTGATAACAATGTTCGCGTTTTTCTTCCTCGCCATTCAGCTTTTTGTCACGGTAATTGAATTTAAGCTCACAACGCTTGCAGGCTTTATCCTCATACCTTTTGCGCTTTGGAATAAGACATCCTTCTTAGCAGAAAAAGTTCTCGGCAATGTCGTCGCATCGGGCATTAAACTTATGGTTCTCGCTATAATCGTAGGTATTGGCTCAACGATATTTGGGGATATGACAGCAGCTTTTGAACGCCCAGATGTGTTCGTTAACGGCATCAAACAAAAGCCAGCGCCAATCGAATTAGCTGATGCGGCGTCTGTGATCCTCGTATCTATGGCATTACTGGCCCTTGGTCTCTTTGGCCCGGGTATCGCGACAGGTCTTGTTTCAGGCGCGCCGCAACTCGGAGCGGGCGCGGCGGTTGGCACAATGGCTGCCGTCGGAGCAGGGGCATTAGCAGGCGGGGCGGCGGCGGGTGCTGGCCTTAAAGGTATCGGCAAAGGCGCAGCAGGTTCTATTAAAGCTGGCGCATCCATGGCGGGCGGCTCAAAAGTCGCCTTTACGCTTGGCCAAATTAGCCAATGCGGCGGCATGAAAGGCGTCGCCGCTGGTATCGGCGCTGTTGCACAAGCGGGCGTCATGTCAGTCGCCAAAGCCGGCGCGGATAAAGCTCTTGCGGCAGGCGGCGCAGTCTCGTCAGCTTATGGCAATGGAATGCGCGGCGGGATGCGCGCCTTATCCAAGGGCATTAAGTCGCCTGTAAAAGTCGCGAGCGAAAGCGGCGGTAAAGAACAGCCTAAATGGGCCAAAAAAGTCAGGCGTCAGCAACATAGACGAGATGCAGGCCGTCATGCGGCTCATGCCCTAAGTCGCGGCGGCGGCGGAAGCTCGCAAGGCCCTTCACTTAATCCAGATAGTTAGGAGATCATCATGTGGAAACGCAGCCAATCAAAATATGGTCACACGCCCATACCCGAAACGCCTTATCAAAAAGCGCGGCAGGTTGTAGATGAGCGTCATGGGTCAGCACTGGTCAGGTGTAAAAACTGGCGTCTGGCTTTCTTTGGCTCGCTCATACCGTCAGTCATGCTTGCAGGCGGTATGATTTACCAAAGCGCGCAAGCCAGTATTGTGCCGTGGGTGGTTGAAGTTGACGAAACAGGCGGGGTTAAAGCCATTGGGCCAGCTCAAGAGCACTTCAAGCCCACAGATGCCCAAATCGCACATCAACTCGCGCGTTTTATTACCAATGTTCGGAGCGTTTCTATTGACCCGGTTGTGCTGCGGCAAAACTGGTTGGAAGCCTATAGCTATACAACCAACCAAGCCTCAATAACGCTCAATAGCTACGCGCAGGAAAATGACCCGTTCACAAATATTGGAGAGCGCAGCGTCACGGTAGATGTGCTGAGTGTCGTGCGTTCAAGCGATGATAGTTTTGAAATTCGCTGGCGTGAAACAGAATTTGCGCGCGGCGTTGAAATGGGCGCGCAGACATTTACCGCCTCATTACGGGTTATAAATCAAGCCCCCGAAGACGCAGAAACGCTGCACCGTAATCCGCTAGGCCTCTACATTCACGGCCTGAATTGGTCAAAAGATCTCACCACAAACATAGGAGCATCCCAATGAGACATCTAAGTTCAATTTCAATTCTTGCCATAGCCATCAGCCTATCGGGATGTGCGACGCTTCAAGATACGCTGGGGTTTTCCGGTGCCTCTGTCACGACAAAGCCAGAAGACATGCCTGTCTATGTCGAAATCTTCGATGAGCCTTTGCCTTTAGAGGACACTGTTGAGCCTACCGTCTATACGCCCAGCATTGTCATGCCGAGGCAGATGAAGGCCAAGCCCGCCAATATTGAGCTCTTCGATCAACCGTCTATGTCAGGTTTTCAAGCCGTCAGCTATGCACATGACGCAGCGACAGTGAAGCCAACAACGGATAATTACCTCAATGCCATTCAGCTTTATCCCTATACGCCAGGCTCGCTCTATCAGGTCTATACATCACCATCACAGGTGACAGACATCGCACTTGAGCGCGGCGAAGGGCTGACCTCCGTGTCAGCAGGCGATACGGAGCGCTGGACGGTTGGGGATACTGTGTCAGGCTCCGGTGCCAATGAGCAGGTGCATATACTGGTTAAGCCGATGGCGGCTAAATTATCGACTAATGCCGTGATTACGACAACAAAGCGGACATATTATCTCGACCTCAAATCTTTTGCCGATACCTATATGGCGGCGGTGTCGTGGCGCTATCCGCATGACGCCATCAAGCGGCTGGTAAAGCCTAAAAAGGCGCGCGTTCAAAAAGCGAGCTTTCAGAAAGCAGATGCCAAACTTAA
>CALLUH010000250.1 GCA_938011445.1 uncultured Hyphomonadaceae bacterium | reverse complement strand
GCTCCCTCCGGCCCTGAAAGCTGCAAAAACGCAACAAACTCCGTCAGCACGGTCTTGACCCCCATCAGCGAGCCAGACTGGGCCGCCTCGCTCATCGGCACACCAATCATGTACATGAGCGGCGAGAACACCCAGCCCAATATCCGCTCGATCGAAAGCACCGCGCCCCCCACATTCGGTAACACCCCCAGCCCAAGATTTACGAGATACAGCATCGCAAACGCCGCAATCAACATCGTCACAATATTCGCCAAAATCTTCAGCCCATCCGACGCCCCTGTCGCAAAGGCGTCCATTGTGGACTCATATTCAAAGTCGGGCTCATGCGCGCGCTGTTTCTCTTCTACCGTCTCGGGCACCATAATGAGCGCCATCGCCACCGCCGCAGGCGCGGCAATCAAAGACGCGGCCAAAAGCTGGCCCAGCGCATTCGGCAAAACATCTTTCAGAAACACGCCATAAAGCACAAGCACACTGCCCGCCACGGTCGCAAAGCCGACCGTCATCAGAATAAAAATCTCCGAACGGGTCATCCCCTTAATGTAGGGTTTCACCAGAACAGGCGCCTCGGTCATCCCCATGAACACATTGGCCGATACGGCGAGCGAGGTCGCCCCGCCAAGCCCCATAAAGCGGCGAAACACAAAGGCAAATCCCTTGGTCACCCAGCGCAAAATACGCCAGTGCCACAATATCGCAGACAGCGCCGCAACCACAATAATCAGCGGCAAAAGATGAATGGCAAAGATTGGCCCGGGCTGTCCGGTCAACCCTTCCCATCCGCCTTGCGTACCAAAGACGGGGCCAAACACAAAAGCCGTTCCATAAGCGGTCGCCGCGATCAGCCCGTCTACCAGCGTGTTCGCCGCAAACAGAACCTCGCGAATAATCGGAATGCCAAACAGGATCAGAGCAAAAGCAAACTGTATCCCCACCGCCCCCAGCGCAATGCGCCATGGAAACGCCTTACGGTTCTCAGAAAACCCCCAGGCAATAGCGAGTATCATCGCCATCCCGATCAGTGCGCGCGCATTGTCCCAGCCCCATTCCATAATTCACCTCAATCTCAGGGCTTCAGACTAATACGGCGCGCGGATGCGCTCCACTATTTCCTGCACGTCACGCGGCGGTGGCGGCGTGAGCAGGCACACTGTGACCGATACGACAAAATTCAACACCATGCCAACCGTACCAATCCCCTCAGGCGAAATCCCGAACAGCCAATGCTCCGGCCCGTTCGTCCAGCCAAACACTTTGAAACCGGCAATATAAACCACCGTAAAACCCAGCCCGACAATCATCCCCGCAATCGCCCCCTCGCGGTTCATCCGCTTCCAGAATATGCCGAGCAATATGGCCGGAAAAAAGCTCGCTGCCGCCAACCCAAAGGCAAATGCGACAACCGCTGCGGCAAAGTCTGGCGGATACATGCCCGCAAGGATCGCGATGATGACCGCGCCGACCGAGGCTGCTCGCGCAAGCTTTAACTCGTCGGTATCGCTCATCTCCTTGAACAAGGTTCGCCGCCCCAAATCATGACTGATCGCCGACGAGATCACCAAGAGCAGCCCCGCCGCCGTCGAGAGCGCCGCGGCCAGCCCACCCGCGACAACCAGCCCGATCACCCAAGCCGGAAGCCCCGCAATCGAAGGGTTCGCCAGCACCATGATATCACGGTCAACCTTCACCTCATTCGCGCTAGACGCATCATCAAAGCCGCCCGGTGCATATTGTATCCGCCCATCGCCATTCTTGTCGTTAAACGCGAGCAGCCCCGTCTCTTCCCATTCGAAAAACCAGTCCGGCGTCGCCGTCTCGCCCGCGAGCAATGTCTCATCCGGCGCATAAACGCTCTCATGCACCGTCTCGACAAAATTGAGGCGCGCAAAGGCCGCCACCGCAGGCGCGGTTGTGTAGAGCAATGCAATAAACACCAGTGCCCAGCCCGCCGACAGCCGCGCGTCCGACGCTTTGGGCACTGTGAAAAATCGGATAATCACATGCGGCAGCCCCGCCGTGCCAATCATCAATGCTGCCGTAATCGCAAACACATCAAGCCTGGATTTCGTCCCATCCGTATAGGCCGTAAAGCCAAGATCGGTCACCACCATATTGAGCTTGGCCAGCATCGGCTCACCCGTCCCCTGAAACTCCCCCAAAAATCCAAGCTGCGGAACGGCATTCCCCGTCACAATCAGCGAGATAAAAATCGCAGGCACCATATAGGCAAAGATCAACACGCAATATTGCGCGATTTGCGTATAGGTAATCCCCTTCATCCCGCCCAGCATGGCGTAAAACAAAACGATCATCCCGCCAATCGCGACGCCAAGCTTATAGTCCACCCCTAAAAAGCCCGAGAACGCCACGCCCACGCCCTTCATCTGGCCAACAATATAAGTAAACGACACGAACAGCGCGCAGACCACCGCCACAATCCGCGCGGTATCCGAATAATACCTGTCGCCAACAAAGTCGGGCACGGTAAACTTGTTAAACCGCCGCAAATATGGCGCAAGCAAGAGCGCCAGCAGGACATAGCCGCCCGTCCAGCCCATCAAATAGACAGAGCCATCATAGCCCGCAAAGGCGATAATCCCCGCCATCGAGATAAAGCTCGCCGCCGACATCCAGTCCGCCGCCGTCGCCATACCATTCAGGACAGGGTGCACATCATGTCCGGCGACGTAAAAGTCCGCCGTCGATTTCGCCCGCGCCCAAACCGCAATCCCGATATAGAGCGCAAATGTCCCGCCAACAAAAATATAGGCCCAGAGCTGATCAGTCACGCCCAAGCTCCGCCTCAAACCGCGCTTCCAGCCGGTTGGCCGCCACGCAATAGACGAAAATCAGCACCACAAACACATAAATCGCCCCCTGCTGGGCAAACCAGAACCCGAGCGGCACCCCGCCAATCGACACCGCATCAAGCTGTTCACGCAGCAAAATCCCGAACCCGAACGACACAGTAAACCAGACAAACAGCAAGCCCCCCATCAGCCGCAAATTCGCCCGCCAATACCGCGCGCGCGCGTCCTCTTTCGCTTCGTCTTGTGCCATGCCCATACCTCCAGCTAGAACAGAAGGGAACACGCTAGCGCCCCTGCGCAAAAATGGAAACCAGCCATACCCCTTTCCCCATGGTCAGAGCGGGCAGGAAACATGTTAGGATGGAGCCGAACATTTGTCCCCCGCTCACCGGCAAGGAGCCCGCCCATCTCAAACCGCCATTTCGAAGACAAGGGCGCAGACTATGCCCGCTACCGGCCAACCTATCCGCCCGCGCTCGCCGCAGCGCTCGCAGGCCTTGCCCCCGCCCGCACTCACGCCGTCGACGTCGGCTGCGGCAATGGGCAATTGTCCGTTCTTTTGGCCGAGCATTTCCAACACGTCAGCGCCAGCGATGTCAGCGCCGACCAGATCGCCAATGCCGCCGCGCGCCCGAACATCAGCTACAATATTGGCTCCGCCGAAAACATCGCCGCGCCCGACGCCTCCGCCGAGCTCATCTGCGCCGCCCAAGCTGCCCACTGGTTCGACCTTCCCTCCTTCTATGCCGAAGCGCGCCGGATTGCCGCCCCAAAAGCGGCCATAGCGCTGATCACCTATGGCGTGTTCAGCGCGGATGGCCCTGCCGCCGAACGCATCAGGCAATTTTACTGGAACGACATCCACAAATTCTGGCCCGAAGGCCGCAAACATGTCGAAGAGGGTTATGCCGGTTTCGACTTCCCGTTCGCGCCCATCGCCATGCCCGCGCTCAAAATCAAGCGCGACTGGACCGCCGCAGATTTTCTCGCCTATGCCCGCACCTGGTCGGCCACCAAGCGCGCCGAAAAAGCCGGACGGGGTGATATATTGCAAAAATTCGAAACCGACTTGTTAGGCGCGCTCGGCCCCAAAACCCGAATGAAAATCACATGGCCCATCAGCATCCGCGCGGGGCGGTTCTAACCCGCTACCAGACCCCCGCCGCCTTTAGCGCTTCACCGAGATCGGGCGGAATATCAATCGCCCGCTCACCGCTTTTCAGGTCACGCGGCGCATCATCAGGCTTGAGATAACGCCAGCCCTGAAATGGCCGTTTCGGCTGGGCATAGGTCTGGACCAGCTCGGGATCAAAATGCAGCTCACACAGCGCCCGCCCCTCATCATCATCGACTTTGCGAATATCAATAATCCGCTGGCGAAACCGGATTGCCCGCTTGACCACCCAATAAATCGAGCCGCCTTGCAACATCTGTTCGGCCTGTTTTGGATAGGCCCGCGTCCTGTGAATCGGATTTGGCAGCGTCTTCATTTGCCGCGCCTGCCACGCAATCATATCGTCAATGCTTTCCGCACCAACACAGAGTTTCACCATATGAATTGTCATATTGGCAATCCTATGGGATTCCGCCCGCCACGCCAATGCGGCTTTGCGTCCGCGCCTGAAGAAAAGCCGCCTCATCATCGGGCGTCGCAAAAAACACTTCAAGCCTCAGCACCCGCATCGAATAGCTTTGCCGAACGGTCTTCCAGCCTGCGCGCGCGGTCACTGACAGGCTGAACGCCGTCACCATAGACAGATTGTAAACCGCATCCGGCTCCAGAAAATAGCTCTGTTCATAGGTCAGAATGCGCCCGCCTTCAGGTCCGCGCACCGGCTTTGGCAAATGGTAATCTATCCGCAAAAACTGCCCAAGCTCGGGCGACAGCCAAGCGGTCGCATCCACCCGTGCGCCGACCCATAAATCCAGCTCGCCATCATTGGCCGACGGCGTGTGCTCAAAACCAAGCCGCCACGCATCACCAAAATCCTCAACGTGCAAATCCCGCCCAAGGCTCGCCCGCAAATCATTCGGCAGAAGCCGCCCATCAGGTGATGGCTCTGCGCCCCAATGAGCCGCGATCTCGTCAAGATAAGCATCTTCTCCCTCAGCAAATTTTAGCGTCCAGGCGTCGTCCTGCGGCAAGCGCGGATCATAGGAAAACACTTGAACAGCATCACCCGATCTCAATTCGACATCAAAAGCTGCCCGCACGGCCAAGGGCGTATCGGCCGCCTCCAACGCCGCTTCCACGGGTGCCGGTAGCACCGTCAATCCAAGAAACAGCATGCCAGCATTAACCATGAGGCGAGTTTGACCCGCAAATCAGGCAATCATGCGGCAAAATGGTCGCGGAAGCCCACTTCCTCGGCGGGATCGACGATAAAAGTAACCGGCACAGCCTTCTCGAACAGTTTGCGCGTATTAAGCGCTTTCATCATGCGCGCAAGTCCGGCGCGCGTATAATTTCCCAGCGGACCACTGTGCGCAAGGGTGGGCGACAATCCAAATTTACGCCGCAAAACTCCGTTCGTATAAAGCGCATTGGCTCGAACGAGTGACGCCATCGTCTGAAATTCGCACGACAAAGAGACGTTCAAACTGTCAGAATTATCAATTCTGTGCGGCGCATTTTGCGGCCAGGTCACCATCATGCCGGGCTTGAGATCATAGCGCACCGCATGCCGCTCAAAGCAGGGCTGATAATCAATCTCTTCCTCTTTTTCCCGTAACACAATCGCTTCGATCTGCCGGTCACTGACAAAGGGTTCGCTGGGCGGATAGACATGCAAGGTCTTTTCACCCTGCAACTGCCACAAGGTCACCAAGGGAATATCGAGATGATAGAACACCCGTGCCTTTGGAGAAGAAATCAACACCCCACAATC
>CALLUH010000249.1 GCA_938011445.1 uncultured Hyphomonadaceae bacterium | reverse complement strand
TGGGTTTCAGGGTCGAAGCTGCGCAACCCATCAAGCGTGTCGCCGAAAAAGTCCATGCGGATGGGCTCTGGCGAGGTTGGAGAGAACAGGTCGATAATACCGCCGCGTATCGCAAACTCGCCGCGTTCGCGGACCGTGCCCGACCGGATATAGCCATTGGTCGAGAGATAGTCGATGAGCTGGGTCTGATCGACGGTCGCGCCGAGTTTGACGAAAAGGCTGGCCGCTCTCATTTTTTCGATGGGCGGGACGCGCTGAACCAGAGCGGAGGCGGTGCTGATGACGAGCAAGGGCGCGTCGCCACCTTGGGCAAGACGGGCAAGCCCTGCGCAACGTTTAGCGGCGAGGCCAGCGCTGGGGCTGACGCGATCATAGGGGAGCGTGTCCCAACCGGGGATGGAGATCGCTTCGAGCGCGGGGGCCATGAAATTTGCGATATTGAGCGCAGCTTCAGCGGTGCGGTCATCGCGGGCGATGTAGACCCCTATCCCGCCGCGCTCAATAAGCGCATGGCAGAAGGCGTCAATATCAACGCCGAACGGCGCGCCGCCAAATTGGGACGCGCCGCGCAAGCCGGATAGAAGATTGATAGGTTTTGTCATCAGGCTCTTTGATCAAATCGCGCGGGGGGCCAGCGATTTCTAGCCCGATTGAGCGACGTAGCGAAAAGCGATGAGCGCGTCCAGTACCGGTCCCTTATGATTGTCCGGCACCGGCTTCTGGCCGATCAGCCATGCATAGACTTCCCAATCGGGCAGCGATAGCAGGCGTTCGAACTCGGCGACGCCCTCGCTGCTTAGCGCTTCCATATGTTCGTCCGCAAAACTGCCCATGAGCAGATCCATTTCGCGAAAGCCCCGACGCCATGCGCGGAAGACGAGCTTGCGGCGGTGGCTATCCATCGCCGAGCTTGTCCGCTGTTTTGGTCTCAAAGTCTGAGGCGTCATGGCGCTCGTGAAGTTGGCTTGATGGTTCGCCCCATGCGCGGTTGACCATACGGCCACGCTGGGCGGCAGGGCGTTCGCCGATCTGGTCGGCCCAGCGGATGACATTTTTGTATTCGTGTACGGAAAGAAACTCGGCGGCTTCATAGAGCAGGCCTTTGGCGAGTGCCCCATACCATGGCCATGTTGCCATATCGGCGATTGTGTATTCGCTGCCCGCCAGATAGTCATTCTTATCCAGATGGGTGTCGAGGACGTGGAGCTGGCGTTTGACTTCCATGGCAAAGCGATTGATCGGGTATTCGTATTTCTCAGGCGCATAGGCGTAGAAGTGGCCGAAGCCGCCGCCGAGATACGGCGCAGAGCCCATTTGCCACATCAGCCAGTTCATGGTCTCGGTGCGGGCTTTAAGGTCTGATGGCAGGAACGCGCCGAACTTTTCAGCCAAGTAGAACAGGATGGAGCCTGATTCGAAAACGCGCTGCGGGCCGCCCTCTACCGAGTGATCGGCAAGGACAGGGATTTTGGAGTTGGGATTGATCTCCACATAACCGCTGCCGAATTGCGGACCGTCGCCTATATTGATGAACCATGCATCATATTCTGCGCCCGAATGGCCGAGCGAGAGAAGCTCTTCGAGCATGAGGGTGATCTTGACGCCGTTTGGTGTGGCGAGGGAGTAAAGCTGGAGCGGGTGTTTGCCGACGGGGAGTTCTTTTTCGTGGGTTGCTCCGGAGATCGGGCGGTTGATCGCAGCGAAGCGTCCGCCGCTTTCGCTGTCCCATGTCCAGACTTTGGGCGGGGTGTAAACATCAGATCCTGACATCGGGCTTCTCCAGATTGGCTATGGTTTTCAATCGCTATTCCAGCGCCATGCTTACAATGCAAACGAGAAAACGGAAAGGTGAAGGCGCGATTATGACGCGGATCATGGGCGTCCTTGCCTGCTCGGTGATGCGGGGCTTGATACCCATATCGAATTGCCGCTTGCACTTTGGGGCGTTTTTATCTCTTACTGGCACCAAGAACGTTAAAACATTTCGGATGGTGGGTCATGTTCAAACAAAATAGCCTTTTGGCGATCTCGATGCTTGCGCTGGCCGCTTGTGGTGGCGGTGATGACGACAAGTCTGCAGCAGAGACAGCGGGGTTCGAGTCCGACCCCTACCCGTCCACCTATACGCCGCGCCCATCGGAGACTGTGTTTATCACGAATGCCACGGTGCTTGATGGGGTCGGCAATCTGATCGAGAACGGTTCCGTGTTGCTGGAGGATGGACGGATCGCAGCGGTTGGTGAGGACATAAAAGCGCCCGACGGAGCGAGCACGATTAACGCTGAAGGCAAATGGGTCACGCCCGGCATTATCGACAATCACTCCCATCTTGGCGTTTATGCCTCGCCCGGAGTTAATGCCCATGCGGACGGAAACGAGATCACCGCGCCTGTCACGGCAGAGGTCTGGGCCGAACATGGCGTCTGGCCGCAAGACCCCGGGTTTACACGAGCGCTGGCGGGCGGGATTACGAGCATGCAAATTTTGCCCGGCTCGGCCAATCTGTTTGGCGGGCGCGGGGTTATTGTGAAAAATGTGCTTGGGCGGACGGTGCAGGACATGAAGTTTCCCGATGCGCCCTATACGCTGAAAATGGCCTGCGGAGAGAACCCGAAGCGGGTCTATGGCGGACGCGGTCAGGCGCCCGGCTCGCGGATGGGGAATTTTGCGGGCTACCGGCAGACTTGGGCAAAAGCGGTCGAGTATAAGCGCCAATGGGACAAGTTCGCCGAAGAAGGCGGCGATCCGCCGAGCCGCGATTTGGAGATGGATACACTTTTGGGTGTACTGGCGGGGGATGTTCTCGTGCACATGCATTGTTATCG
>CALLUH010000248.1 GCA_938011445.1 uncultured Hyphomonadaceae bacterium | reverse complement strand
TTATGGGTGATGATGAGTACCAACCACCTCGGCCCCGAAGGGGGTGATCCCCAAACTCATCCAGTTGTCGCGCAAGCAGCGCGTGAACTCTTGAACAAATCTGAAAACGAGCGCTCAGGCGTCCTGTCAACAGCGATGAGTTTCTTGGGACTTTACCGTGACCCAACGGTGGCCGAGGTGACGGCTTCCTGCGATTGGCGCATTGCCGACCTGATCGAAGGCGAAAAGCCAATCTCATTATATCTGGTTGTTCCGCCCTCTGACATTTCGCGTACCAAGCCGCTTGTTCGGCTCATCCTCAATCAGATTGGCCGCCGTCTCACTGAAAAGTTGGATGATGAGGCCGCGACAGAGAAGCGCCGCCGCGTCCTGCTAATGCTTGACGAGTTTCCAGCACTTGGAAGGCTCGACTTCTTTGAAAGCGCGCTCGCATTCATGGCGGGATATGGCTTGCGGGCCTTCTTGATTGCGCAATCGCTCAATCAGATCGAGAAAGCCTACGGCCCGAACAATTCCATTCTCGATAACTGTCATGTCCGCGTCGCCTTTGCGACCAATGACGAACGAACAGCCAAACGCATTTCCGACGCCCTCGGATCAATGACCGAAATGCGCGCGATGCGTAACTATGCAGGTCACAGGCTGGCTCCGTGGCTTGGTCACGTCATGGTCTCACGCCAAGAATCCGCCCGCCAACTTCTTACTCCCGGCGAGATCATGCAACTTCCGCCGGATGATGAGATCATTCTCGTTTCAGGGTCTTCGCCGGTCCGCGCAAAGAAGCTGCGCTATTTTGAAGACCAAAATTTTGTCAGCCGCGTTTTCTCCCCTCCCGCGCTGACAGGCCCCGATCATCCATACGGCGACCGTCCTTCCCCCCGCCTGGATGATTGGGGTCAAGATACCCGTGCAGTCGATGATCGCTTGTTTGCCAAACTGGATGAAGCCGCTGCCAGCGGGAATGATGGCGGCAAAGACCTCAAGCGTGAAATCGACGCTCCACAGCAAGAAACAAGCCAAGCGTCTGAGCACGAACCCAGCGAAGAGCTGGATGACGCAGACGAAGTTGCAGCGAAACACGCAGCCGATCTCGCACGTCGCGCCACCATCGCCAGTAAAACTTATGGGCTGGATCGCGGAACGCCCGATTTTGACCTGTTGGACTTCTAATCATGGCGTCATCAAATCCCCGCATACACCCTTATTTGAAGCCCTCCGTATTCGCTCACCTACAGGCTGCGAAGCTAAAACCCGGACGCACGGAGTCCGACATCGTAAATCAAGCATTGGCTGCATTCTTCAGCCATGAGCACGATGACAAACGTGATGCAGCACTCATCCGTCGTCTCGACCGGCTGTCTCGCCAGATCGAAGGACTAGAGCGCAAACAGATAATCGCAGCAGAAGCATTCGCTTTGTTCGTCCGTTACTTTCTCACCGTAATTCCGCAGGTGTCGGAAGCCGACCGGAAAGCCGCACAAGCCGAAGGTCATGCGCGCTTCGAAACCTATTTGAGCAGCCTCCAATCTATACTCCAAGATGGTGAACCCATCCTGTTCAACAGAGTTGAAGACCAGCTTGCGGATGGCTCAAAGTTTTTCACGGAAGACGAGTTAGCGCGGCTGCATGAACCGAGACCCGAGCGTCCTGCAAAGACGGAGGACGCCAATGGTACAGCGTAATCAAGAATCACTCCTGCGCACACAATCCATGCTTAGAACGGCGATGGGAGAGACCATTCAAGCCGCACTCGCCGATCCTGCGGTTGTGGAGATTATGGTCAATCCCGATGGATGGCTTTGGCTCGACCGCCACGGAACAGGTCGTCAATGCACAGAGACCCGGCTGTCTCCCGATAAGGGTGAACGGATCATACGGCTGGTCGCCAGCCACATCGGAGCTGAGGTCACAACGACGACACCGATTGTCAGTGCAGAACTACCGGGCGCCGGTGAACGCTTTGAGGGTGTTCTTCCACCAGTGACGACCGCGCCGTGTTTTTCAGTCCGCAAAGCCGCTGCCAAAATCTTCTCGCTCGACGACTATGTGAACGCGGAAACACTATCGACGGTACAACGTCAGCACCTTCAAGCTGCCGTGCGCGAGCGAAAGAATGTTCTAATCGTTGGCGGCACAGGCTCAGGCAAAACAACACTTGCCAATGCGCTCTTGAATGAGGTCGCAGAAACGGGCGACCGGGTTCTCATCATCGAAGACACCCGCGAATTGCAATGCGCAACGCCAGATCAAGTCGCGCTCCGAACTCGGCTACCGCACGTCTCTATGGCGGACCTTGTGAAATCGACCTTGCGGCTGCGGCCAGACCGGATCGTGGTTGGAGAAGTGCGCGGTCCAGAAGCCTTAGACATGCTGAAAGCATGGAACACCGGACATCCGGGCGGGATTAGTACCATCCACGCCAATGACGCCATCGGCGGCCTTTATCGCCTTGAGCAATTGGTCGGTGAAGTCGCGGCAAACATACCGCGCACATTGATCGCGCAGGCCATTGATCTCGTGGTGTTCATTTCCGGGCGTGGCAACGCGCGGCGCATTGAATCCATCCGACATGTCACCGGCATCGAAGACACGGGGCATGGGTACTCCACCTGCGATGTCGCTGACGCCCCGACAAACATTCTCTCTCTTCAATCATCATCAAACAACGGAGCCTAGCTATGTCTCTCACTTACCATACCATTCGATCCCTCCATTACCTTGCGCTCACCTTATTGCTGTTTGTCCTGTTCTCGGGACAAGCATTCGCAGCCGGTTCCGGGATGCCGTGGGAAGGGCCGATTCAACAGATCGTCACCTCAATTGAGGGTGATGTGGCCAAAGGCATCGGCGTTATTGCCATAGTTGTGACCGGACTTGGGATTGCCTTTGGCGACATGGGTAGCGGTATGCGCAATCTCCTGAAGATCGTTTTCGGTCTGTCGATCGCATTCACGGCCACCAGCTTTTTCCTCTCATTCTTCTCATTC
>CALLUH010000247.1 GCA_938011445.1 uncultured Hyphomonadaceae bacterium | reverse complement strand
AAATCTTCGACATGGCGGCGCATCCAGGCCGCCGCTTTGTCTGCGTCGCCCTGGTCGAGCGCCTGAGTAATATTCTTTTGCGCATCTACAATACGGCTTTGGGCATTTGGCAGTTGACGGATCACTTTCATCAGGCTTGGTGCAAGCAGGATATTAAGCGATTGCAGGGACACGCGGACGACGCGATTGTCGGCAAGGGCGGCGACTTCTTCGAAAAATGCTACCGCACCTTCGACAATATGGATGAGTGATGAGGCGTTTTGTGTCGCGACGCAAATCTGCTCAAGTTTCGCTTGAGTTCTGGTCGCTGCTTTGGTTGCAGCGAGGCGCGCGGCTTCAGGCTGGAACAGAAGAAGAGCTTCCCAGACTTCAAAAAATGTGACCCCGTGTAGCGCCAGACCTTTGCTTGCCCGTCTGGCCGCATCTGCAGTTTTGGGCACTGTGACGATCATGCGTTTGGCGGCCCCGCGCGAGATCAGACCGGCCTCTTCAAGTAGGCGCATGCCTTCGCGCACCGTGGAGCGATGAACCGCGAACTGGGTGGCAAGCTCTGTCTCTGTGGGTAATTTCGAGCCGTCCTCTAATTTCCCTGACACAATGTCCTTCTCGATCGCATCATAGATACGTTGATAGGTCGGCGCGCGGGCGAGGGGCGGGAAATTATGGGTCACGGGGCAGCTCTAGCGGGCGGCCTTGAACAGCTCGCGTCCGATCAGCATGCGCCGGATTTCGCTCGTTCCAGCACCGATTTCATAGAGCTTGGCATCGCGCAGCAGGCGCCCGGTCGGGTATTCATTGATATATCCGTTCCCGCCAAGAAGCTGAATGGCGTCAAGCGCGACCTGGGTGGCTTTTTCCGCAGCGAACAGGATGCAGCCGGCCGCATCATGGCGTGTTGCCTGCCCCCGGTCGCAAGCTGCGGCTACGGCGTAGACATAAGCGCGGCAGGCGCTCAATGTGGTGTACATGTCGGCGGTTTTGCCCTGAACCAGTTGGAATGTGCCGATTGCCTGACCGAATTGTTTGCGGTCATGGATATATGGCATCACGACATCCATCGCCGCCTGCATGATGCCCACCGAGCCGGCCGCGAGCACAGTGCGTTCATAGTCAAGCCCGCTCATGAGCACGCCGACGCCCTGATTTATCCCGCCCAAAACATTCTCTTCGGGCACCTCGCAATCTTCAAAGACCAGCTCACACGTGTCCGAGCCGCGCATACCAAGCTTGTCAAGCTTTTGGGCGGTGGAGAAGCCCTCAAATCCTTTTTCGATGAGGAAGGCTGTTATGCCGTGTGGGCCTTTGTCCGGATCGGTTTTGGCATAGACGACAAGCGTGTCAGCGCCGGGACCATTGGTAATCCACATTTTTGTGCCATTGAGGATGAAGCGGTCGTCCTGTTGACGGGCGCTGAGTTTCATCGATACCACGTCCGAGCCGGAGCCCGTTTCAGACATGGCCAAAGCCCCCAAATGTTCGCCCGAGCAGAGCTTTGGCAGATAGCGGGCTTTTTGCGCATCTGTGCCGTTGAGATTGATCTGATTGACGCAAAGATTTGAATGGGCCCCATAAGACAGGCCGACCGCGCCCGAGCCGCGCGAAATTTCTTCCATAATGACGGCATGTGCCAGATAGCCGAGCCCTGTGCCACCATAGTCTTGCGAGGCGGTGATGCCAAGAAGCCCAAGCTCTCCCAAGGCGGGCCAGAGATCGCGTGGAAAAGTGTTGCTTGCGTCAATTTCTGCGGCGCGGGGAGTGAGCTTTTCGGCGACCCAGCGGGCCACCATGTTGCGGATCTCCTCAGTTTCAGAGTCGAGGCCGAGGGGGAAGTTTGCTTGCGTATCTGAGGGCATGGTGGATGGCTCCTATTGCTTTACATCTTTTATAGATTGTCCGGTTGTCGGACAACATAAAAATGTATAAAAGATGGCAAGTCGGTTTTGGAGCGATGTATGACCAATAAGATTTATATTGCTGAGGGGGCGGCGCACTGTGGCGTTGAGGAGCACAGCCAAGTTGGCGAACCTGCACCCACTTTGTGCACGGATGAAGCCGACGCGAAGATAGAAGCGAGGTTGGCTGGATGACTGCTTTTGTCTCCAAAATAGATATCAATTCTGACGAATTTCAAACCAATCAGGCCGCGATGCGGGCTTTGGTTGACACTTTGTATTCCAATGCTGAGGCGGTTTCTGGCGGTGGCGGGGAGCGTAATCGGAAACGCCATATCGCGCGCGGAAAATTGCTTGCCCGTGAGCGTGTTGAGCGGCTGGTTGATCCGGGTGCGCCTTTTCTTGAGCTTGGTCAGTTTGCCGCCTGGGAGATGTATTCGGGCGATGTGATGGGCGCGGGGATTGTTGCTGGCATTGGCCGCGTTGCTGGTACCGAATGCATGATTGTGGCCAATGATCCGACGGTCAAGGGCGGGACTTATCATCCGATGACGGTCAAAAAGCATTTGCGCGCGCAGGAGATTGCTGCTCAGAACCGGTTGCCTTGTATCTATCTCGTTGAAAGCGGAGGGGCTTTTTTGCCGATGCAGGATGAGGTCTTTCCAGACAAGGATGATTTCGGGCGTATCTTTTTCAATCAGGCAAATATGTCCGCCAGAGGCATTCCACAAATTTCTGTGGTGCATGGTTCGTGTACGGCGGGCGGAGCTTATGTGCCGGCGATGTCGGACGAAGCGATTATTGTGCGCGAGCAGGGAACGATATTTCTGGCTGGGCCACCTCTGGTTAAAGCGGCCACAGGCGAGGTGGTCAGCGCCGAAGACCTTGGTGGCGGTGATCTGCATACGCGCGAAAGCGGGGTGGCCGATCATCTTGCCGAAAATGACGATCATGCGCTGGGTTTGGCCAGACAAATCGTCGCGCGGTTTAACTGGACGAAACTTGGCAAGGTGAAAACAGCAGAGCCCATAGCGCCACTTTATCCGCCTAAGGAGCTTTATGGTATTGTGCAGGCGGATGCCCGAAAACCGTTTGATGTGCGCGAAATTATTGCCCGCCTTGTTGATGGCTCAAAGTTTGACGAGTTCAAGCCGCTCTATGGCGCAACGTTGGTAACGGGCTTTGCCAATCTGCATGGTTTTCCTGTCGGTATTATTGCCAATAATGGTATCCTGTTTTCCGAAAGCGCCCAGAAAGGCGCGCACTTCATCGAGCTGTGCTGCCAGCGGAATATCCCGCTCATTTTTTTGCAGAATATTACCGGCTTTATGGTCGGGCGCGCTGCGGAGACGGGCGGAATTGCCAAACATGGCGCGAAACTTGTCACTGCCGTTTCGACTGCCAAAGTGCCGAAATTTACCATTGTGATTGGTGGCTCTTATGGCGCTGGAAATTATGGCATGTGCGGGCGGGCTTACGAGCCTCGCTTTCTGTTCATGTGGCCAAATGCGCGGATCTCCGTGATGGGCGGGGAGCAGGCTGCCAGCGTGCTGGCGACCGTTCGCCGCGACGGGATGGAAAAACGCGGACAGGAGTGGTCGGCTGAAGAGGAAGAGGTGTTCAAAACAGACATTCGCGCTGATTATGAACGCCAGGGTAGTCCTTATTATTCCTCCGCGCGGCTCTGGGATGACGGCATTATTGATCCAGCCCAGACGCGCGACGTGCTCGGGCTTTGCATTTCCGCTTCGCTAAATGCGCCGATTGAAGAGACGAAGTTTGGCGTCTTCCGGATGTGATGATGAGAGAATTTTTACCGAATATTTGCGTCGGGTGGCCAAGGCGGGCTTTGCGTGTTGTCCGGTTTGGCCCGTCTTCTGGCCGGTTTGAAATGAGGCTTCCATGTTCAAGAAAATTTTGATTGCCAATCGTGGCGAGATCGCCATTCGCGTCGCCCGATCTGCAAAGTCACTCGGCGTACGAACAGTTGCAGTCTATTCCGATGCCGACAGGAATGCCCCCCATGTCAGAGCCTGTGATGAGGCGGTTCATATTGGCCCTTCGGCGGCGGCTCAAAGCTATCTCGTAGCAGACAAGATTATTGCTGCGGCCAAACAGACCGGCGCAGAAGCCATTCATCCGGGCTATGGGTTTTTGTCCGAGAATGCCGATTTTGCGGAGGCGCTTGAGCGCGAAGGATTGGTCTTTATTGGTCCGACGGCGAAGACCATTCGGGCGATGGGTTCAAAATCGGCGGCGAAAGATCTGATGGAGGCGGCAGGGGTGCCGACAACGCCTGGCTATCAAGGGGCGGACCAAAAGCTTGCAACCTTCAAGACCGAGGCCAAACGTATTGGCTATCCGGTCCTGCTGAAAGCCACAGCAGGCGGCGGCGGCAAAGGTATGCGCCGTGTTAACAAAGAGAGCGAGCTTGAAGCTGCGCTTGCCTCCGCGCAGAGGGAGGCGAAGTCCGCGTTTGGCGATGATCGTTTCCTGATTGAGAAATATATCGAGACGGCACGCCATTTGGAGGTGCAGATTTTTGGTGATGGCAAGGGCGACGTGGTGCATTTTTTCGAACGCGATTGCTCTGTGCAAAGACGTCATCAAAAGGTGATTGAGGAAGCGCCTGCGCCAAATCTTCCGCCCAGGGTTCGTAAGGCGCTATTGAAGGCGGGCGTGGATGCTGGGCGGGCGGTTGATTATCGCGGGGCGGGTACAGTCGAATTTCTTTATGATGGGCAGGACAATGTCTATTTCATGGAGATGAATACGCGGCTTCAGGTCGAACATCCCGTTTCGGAACTGATCACCGGTCTTGATCTTGTTGAATGGCAGCTGCGCGTGGCCAGCGGTGAGGCGCTTCCGCTCAAACAGGGCCAAATCAAAGAGACCGGGCACGCCTTTGAGGCAAGGCTCTATGCCGAGAATCCGGTGCAGGATTTTGCGCCCTCAATTGGCCGTGTGACGATGCTGCATCTTCCCGAAGGCTTGGCTCGTATTGATAGCGGGGTCGCAGAAGGTCAGGAGATCAGCCCCTATTATGATCCGATGATCGCCAAGATCATCACGCATGGTTCAGACAGAATGCAAAGCCTGGCGCGGCTTCGCGATGCTCTGGCGCAGACCCGTGTGGCGGGCCTTGAAACAAACTCGGCTTTTCTCTATGCGCTGGCCAACCATCCTGCCTTTATTGGCGAAGAGGTTTCGACACGTTTTATTGAAGACCACGGCTCCGCACTTTTTGCTGCAAAGCATGCATTGGAGACTTTCTGGGCGGCCGCGATCATTTGGCTAAGCGCGGGGTCCCCGATGTCGAAGAGTGATCCGTGGTCGGCGCTTGAGGGCTTTCGGCTCAATCATGCGCGTCAGACAAAGATGTGGATCGAGCATGAGGGACAGGCTGCGCTCCTGAATATTGTACAAGATGAAGAACTGATCCATGTCACGCTTGAGCGTGATGCTTCTGCCCAGGCCCGGCGTGACGGTCATGAAGCTCTGGAGCGGCTGTCTTTTGCTTTTTCGGGCGAAATGACTGCGAGCGGTGACATCATCATTCATATGGACGGGGCGCGCTTTACCGCCCAGGCTGGTGCGCATGACAATGGCGTGCGCGTCTGGATTGATGGCACCTATCAGGATGTGGCGCTGGCCGATCCGCTTTCTGGCAATGCTACCTCACAAGCGGCGGCCGGCTCGCTGACTGCACCCATGGCAGGCATTATCACGCTATTGTCGGCCAGCCCTGGCGATAAAGTGGCAGCGGGGGACACTTTATTGGTCATGGAGGCGATGAAGATGGAACACACGATCAGAGCCCCCACTGACGGCGTCCTCAAGGCTTATCGCTTTGCCAAAGGCGATCAGGTTAAAGATGGCGAGCTTCTGGTCGAGATCGAGGATATGGCTTAGGATTTAGAGTCAGATTGTTCGTGTCTGGAGTTTTTGGGTTTTCCACCGACTATCGCATTCTAGCGCTTCAATGCGGCGAGGGCGCCAAACGGGCTGTTAGCGGGTTCTTTGGGAGGCTTGTGTTTGGCGGTTGCTGGGGAAGGCTTGGCGCTTGTCCCGCGTTTCATCGACAGGCCGATCCGCCCACGCTGAACGTCCACTTCCTTGACGAGTACGCTAACGACTTGCCCTGTCTTGACGATCGTGTGGGGGTCTTTGACAAAGGTATCAGCCAGTTCGGAAATATGCACAAGGCCGTCCTGATGCACACCAATATCAACAAAAGCGCCAAAGGCTGTGACATTGGTGACAACGCCTTCAAGCCGCATGCCGGATTTGAGGTCTGACACTTTGTCCACGCCATCCTTGAACGTGGCGGTCTTGAACTCCGGCCTTGGGTCGCGCCCGGGCTTTTCAAGCTCTGCGAGAATGTCGGTAATCGTTGGTACACCGAAGGTCTCGTCGGCGAAAGATTTCGGGTTGAGCTTGGCAAGAAAGGCCTTGTCGCCAATGATCAGGTCCAGCCGTTTTCCTGTTTTCTCGGCGATCTTCTCGACGACACCATAGGCTTCAGGATGGACGGCCGAACCGTCGAGCGGATTCTTGGCGTTCATGATGCGCAGGAAACCAGCAGACATCTCATAGGCCTTTGGCCCGAGACGCGGTACTTTCTTAAGCTGGCTGCGTTGGGTGAAAGGTCCGTTCTTATCGCGATAGGCGACGATGTTCCCGGCAATGGTGGCGTTCAGCCCCGAGACACGCGCGAGGAGGGCGGCGGACGCTGTGTTCACATCAACACCAACCGCGCTGACGCAATCTTCGACCACGCCGTCAAGCGAACGGGCGAGGGCGTTCTGGTCAACATCATGCTGGTATTGGCCGACACCGATCGCTTTGGGTTCGATTTTGACCAGTTCGGCGAGCGGGTCCTGCAAACGGCGGGCAATCGAGACAGCCCCTCTGATGCTGACATCGAGATCGGGAAATTCTTTGGAGGCCAGCTCGGAGGCGGAATAGACAGATGCGCCCGCCTCGGACACCATGATCTTGGTTAGCTTCAGCTCCGGCATTTTGTCTGACAGCTCACCGACCAGCTTCTCGGTTTCGCGACCTGCTGTGCCATTGCCAATGCTGACAAGCTCGACTTTGTGCTTTTTGCAAAGCTTGGCCATGGCGGTCAGGGCGCCGGACCAGTCGCGCCTTGGCTCATGCGGATAGATGGTGGCGTGGTCGAGCAGCTTGCCGGTGGCGTCCACAATGGCGATTTTGCAGCCTGTCCGGATGCCGGGGTCAATGCCCATGACAATTTTCGGACCAGCGGGGGCTGCGAGCAGCAGGTCGTGCATGTTCCGTGAAAAGACTTTTATAGCCTCGCCATCCGCGTTTTCTTTCAAGCGCCCGATGAGATCACTCGAACTAGCTGGCGCGAGCTTGCTCTTCCACGCCTTGTCAGCGGTTTCGACCAACCAGTCATCAGCCGGACGGCCTCTCTTTGCAAAACCGAACTCGGAGCGAATAAGACCAACAGCCGGATGCTCATGCTTGGGCTCAACCGGTACATCAAGCTTTACTCGCAACACGCCTTCTTTCTGCCCGCGCAAAAGGGCCAGTGCGCGGTGAGAAGGCATCTCCTTGATCGGCTCGTCGAATTCGAAATAATCGGAAAACTTCGCGCCGTCGGCTTCTTTGCCTTTGACGAGTGCGGAGCCGAGCTTGCCTTCGCGCCAGACCGTCTCGCGCACTTTGCCGACCAGACGCGGAGTTTCGGCGATTTTTTCGATGATAATGTTGCGCGCGCCTTCAAGGGCGCTGTCCTTATCGGCAACGCCTTTCTCTTTGGAGACAAAACCGATCGCTTCTTTGTCAGGTACCAGTGCGGGATTGTTCAAAAGTCGATCGGCAAGGGGTTCAAGGCCCGCTTCCTTGGCGATGGTCGCCTTGGTGCGTCGCTTTTGTTTATAGGGCGCGTAGAGATCTTCAAGCGCAACTTTTGTGATTGCGTTCAGAATGTCGCGCTCAAGGCTTGCGGTCAGCTTACCCTGTTCGCGAATTGTGGTGAGTACAGCCTCGCGCCGTTTGGCCAATTCGGTCAGATAGTCGAGCCGTTCGGCCAGTTTGCGCAATTGCACATCGTCGAGCCCGCCCGTGCGCTCTTTGCGATAGCGCGCAATAAAGGGCACGGTTGCGCCGTCTTCAAGAAGCTCAATGGTGACGGCCACCTGCCGCTCGGTGACGCCGAGTTCGTCTGCGATCAGGCGCGCAATGGATGGAGCCTGAGAGGAAAAGGGTGAGCCGGATGAGTGGGACATGGAAAGCACTTTTCTGCTGTATTCGTTCGAATTTTACACCGCAATTGGTGTGTTCGAGCGAATTAGACGCAAATCCTTCACATCTCGTTTACGAATGGCCTGGTGTGCACATTGCGCCGAAAGCCTATTATTCCGTTCCGCAAGTTTCTGTTGCGTCTGTGTCTGACATGAGGCGGATATTGGTGATTGATAGGCTGGTCTGTTGCTCGGCTTTTATGATGATGGCGTCGCCTATATTGGTCATGTCTACGCCAGCGCGGGCAAAGCAGCTTAGATTGATGCGCTGTTCGGTCCAGTCGGAGCCGTCCACTTGCAGCGGCATGAAAGCGGCTTCGCAATTGCCGGTGTCCCCGCAACCCATGCCGATCTTTAAGCTGGCGGGCGTCTGGGCGCGGATGTGGAAGGCCAGTTCCATTGAACCGTTTGACTGGCGCGACATATCAACCGCCGAGAAGGCCGAGATGCGCAGGCTTGATGCGGGGTCCGCAAAGCGTATGCTGAGCGCGTCTTCTTGTGCTTTGTGATCGGTCCTGGCCACGGCCAGCCCGCCACTATCAAACGGGATTTCCGAAACGCGCAAATCGCCGCCCGCAATATTGGCAAAGAGCGACCATGGCTTTGCTGGCTGTCCGGCGGTGAAGAACACATCCGTACTGCCGCCCGCATCCGCGCTCAGACCGGAGACTTCAGAGAGCGCCCCGAGCGTGTCCGTGCTGGCAAAGCCGAGCCCATAACCATAGGCAAAGAGCGGATCATAGTCCGCATCTCCGACATTGAGGTCGGTCTGGGTGGCGCTTTTGGGCCATGAAAAGGGCAGCCGTCCGGTAAATTCGAACGCCGGGTCGGACCGAAAGAGCATGTCTGCAATGCCGCCGCCTTCGCTGCCTGGAAGCCATGCCGCAATGAACGCGTCCGAGGCGTTTAGCTCGGGGTTTACCCACATCGGACGGCCCGACAGGAACACGGATATGACGGGGATATTGCGCGTTTTGAACGCGTTCAGCCGCGCTGTGTCAAAGCCTGTCGGGACAAAATCGAGATGCGTCCGGTCGCCCTGAAACTCGGCATAGGCGTCCTCGCCATAAACCGCGATCACCATATCTGCCGCTGCGTCGCTTGTGCCCTCGGGGTCAAAGATTACCGTCCCGCCTGCCGCTTCAACCTGTTCGCGGATGCCGTCGAGAATGGTCTGCGCGTTCGGGAACTCGTCATTGGTGTGGGTGCCGCCCTGCCAGGACAGGGTCCAGCCGCCAGAAGCTTTGGCGATGCTGTCTGCGCCATCGCCGATGACAAGCACCGTGCCGCCAGCCTCAAGCGGCAGGGTCTGGTTATTATTCTTCAGAAGAACCAGCGACCTGCGCACCGCCCGCCGCGCAACCTCTTTGTGTTCCTCAGAGCCAAGCAAGGAGGTGTCTCCAGCGAGCGCCCGTGTGCTGGGCTTGCCTTTCTCGAACACGCCCGAGGCAAGCTTGACCCGCAGGATACGGCGTACCGCATCATCAAGGCGGGCCTCGGTAATGGTGCCGTCTTTGGCGTGTTGCAAAGTGCTTTCATAAAGCCCCTTCCATGTGTCGGGCGCCATGAACATGTCAATGCCGGCATTAAAGGCCGCCGCGCAATCAGTATTGGTGCAGCCGGGCACCTGGCCATGGGCGTTCCAGTCGCTGACAACAAAGCCGGTAAAGCCCATCCGGTCTTTGAGCACATCGGTCAGAAGCGCTTTATTGCCGGTCATCTTGATGCCCTGCCAGCTTGAAAAAGACGCCATGACAGATTGCACGCCCGCTTCCAATGCGGGGATGTAGCCAGCCGCATGCACGTCGCGCAGCTCCGCTTCGCTGATCAGCGCATCGCCCTGATCGGCGCCGTTTTCCGTGCCGCCATCGGCAAGAAAATGCTTGGCTGCCGAGATCACTCGGCCCTCGGCCATAAACCCGTCTGTCCCGTATTGCCCTTGCAGCCCGTCCACAATGCTCGCCGAATAGGATGCGATAATGTCCGGCGCTTCGGAAAAGCCTTCATAGGTGCGCCCCCATCTATCGTCACGCGGGGCGGCGAGGGTGGGCGCAAAGGTCCAGTCATGGCCCGACACGCTCAGTTCGCGCGCAGTGACGCGGGCAATCTCTTCGATCAGATCCGGATTGCGCGCTGCGCCCAGGCCGATATTGTGCGGAAAAATGGTTGCGCCCGTAAGATTGGCATGGCCGTGCACCGCATCAATACCCCAGATGATCGGAATGGCCACCTCAACACCGGCCGGATCAATCGAAGCGGCATAATAGGCGTCCGCCGCCTCCAGCCAACTTTGCGTATCCGCATAGGGCAGGGGGCCGGGTGCAGAATTGCCGCCGCTCAAGACCGAGCCGAGCCGATAGTCGCGCACTTCTTGCGGGGTCACCGAGCCGGAATCGGCCTGTATGGTCTGGCCAACTTTCTGCTCAAGGCTCATCTGGCCGAGCAATTCGTCAATCCGCGCCTCGATGGCAGGGTCAAGCGGAAGCCGAGCAAGCTCCGGCCAAAGCTCCGGATGGATTATGCCGGACCGGGACGCCGCTTCGCCCGCATCCTGAGCGGCATCTGCCGCCACACCTGCGGACGCGCCAATTTCAGCGCTATCGTCTGCCAGATCGCCTGCCGAACACGCCGCAAGCATCAGGCAAACCCCGCTCAAAACCAACCCAAAGCCAAACTGTCTCAAATCCACGCTCCCAAAAAACCAAACCCCATCTCGCAACAATTTGACAACCTTGTCAATTCAGACAAACCCATCGCAGATACAAAGTGGGGTGGTC
>CALLUH010000246.1 GCA_938011445.1 uncultured Hyphomonadaceae bacterium | reverse complement strand
TCGACCAATGGCGTGGAGGTGCGAACGTCTTCTCCTTGTGATCTTTCTTGCTTGTCCTGATCGCGAATGAGCGCTTCGTCTTGAACAGGATAAGTATATACACCGCTCGGACGCATGGCGCGGTGGAAGAACAATTTCCAGTATTTTTCGAAGACACGCTGGCGGCCATCGAGACGACGCAGACTTCGCACTTCGGCTTGCGAGGTAAGCTTGGCCCCTTCTATTTTGAGCCGGTCATGACTTCGCACATATTGCAGGAAACCATTATAGCGACGCGCGGAGGCCTTGTTCATCTCAAGCTGGATCTCGCCAACGCCTTCACGCTTGCCATCGGCACCGTCGGATAAGGAATTGCGATATTTATAGACCATGAAAGGCCATTCGAAGCGCGAAAATTCGATCAATGTATTTGCTTCGATTTCGAGATCTTCGTTCAAAGCGTAGCCGGAGAAGATAAAGCCATAACCGTCCGGCTGAATGTCGATAACCGACATGCGGCGCTCACGTGTCCCGCGTTCGGCCTGAAGCCATGTGCCCTCGATATAGTATTTGCCGAGGATGAGCTGGCGTAGCCCCGAAATTCTGAACATCATCGGGAATATAGTGCCGGTCAAAGCGATCCAGCCAACAACGAGAAGCGCCACGCCCGCGCCCACGGCTGCCATTAGAGTTGGACCCGTTTGCCCATTGGCGAGATCGGAAATGTATTGAAAACTTGGAAGCCCGAAAGCGAGTATCGCCGCAATTATCACACCTGCAGCCATCAAGTGCGATACTTTATTAAATCTTGAATATGGATTCATTTCGCTTGCCCTTGCGAATTAGAGTAAAATTGTAGGGAGGACGGTTCTCGTCATGAGTAATTCTTACACAAATATTAACGTTAACAAGTTCTTAACGCAATGAGCAGCCTGTTAACGAAACTGCCGTCTTTGTTAACTTTTACGCCTCGTCGCGTAACGATGCTTGACCATTCCAGCAAGCAGGTCCACCGCATCGGATATGAACACGCAGCGTGATATGGTCGATTGGGTCTTGTTTGTTGTCGTCAGTCTTTTGTGGGCTGGCGCTTATGCACTGACGCGTGGAGCCACATTTGGGGCGGAGGGTCTGCCTGTGGGCGTAATCGTTCCGGCTCGCTTGATTATCGGGGCAATTATTCTGAACATTGTGGTGTTCGCAACAGGAAGGCGCTATCCGGCCTTGTCCGACCGCAAACGGTGGCTCGTCATGGTGGGCGTCGGCTTTCTTGGCATGACGGGCCCGTTCTATTTGATCACGATTGCCCAAAAGACGGTCGATTCAAGCCTCGCGGCACTTTATGTGGCCGCGGTTCCGATCTTTGTCGTTATCGGTGCAAACTTCATGTTCAAGGAAGAACGTTTGACGCAGCGGGTGGCGCTCGGGATTGGCATCGGCTTTCTCGGTGTTGTGGCTCTGTTCGGACCGGACGCTTATGAGAATTTCGGATCAGCGAGCACGATTGCGCAAATCCTGCTGCTGGTTGCCGCTTCGCTCTATGCAAGCTCTACCCTGTTGGCACGTGGGGCGCCGAAGATTGAGCCGCTTGTGTTTGCGTCGGGCTTTGTTTCTCTTGCGGCGATTATGTCCCTGCCGATGCTGATAATGGTCGAATGGCAGGCTCTAAGGTTGACGCCGACGCCTGTGCTGAGCGTGATCGGGCTTGGGGTTGGGCCGTCGGCATTGGCGTCGATCATCTATATGATGATTGTCCAGCGGGCTGGCGCGACCTTTTTGGCGCTTACGGGTTATGTCGTGCCGGTCTTGTCGGCGATCATCGGCTTTCTGTTGTTTCGCGAAGTGCAGGAATGGAATGCGCTCCTCGCTTTTGGGTTGATCCTGAGCGGGGTCTGGCTGGCGCAGGGGCAGAGCAAGGCTAAAGCGTGAACTCGCCTGTGATGACGGTGACCGCTTGGCCGGAGAGCTTTACGCGGTCGCCGATAAGCTCGGTGCCGATCCATGCGCCGCGTCCGGCATAGGCTTGGTAGCAATTGAGCGCGGTTTTGCCGAAGCGTTCCGCGATGACAGGGGCGAGCATGCAGTGCCAGCTTCCGGTCGCGGGGTCTTCGTCTATGCCCGAACCCGGCGCAAAGAAGCGGCTTGTGACATCTGCACCCGATTTGCCGCCGAGGGCGAAGCAGCCGACATTGCCGCGCTCCCACCCATCACACTCAGCCCCAAGTACACCGAGCGCCGCTTGATCAGGTGTTAATTCCACAACCTGCTCTGGCCTATCGAACAAGCAGGCGAGAAAACTCCCCGCCCACATTTGCACAGGCCGCGCACCCAGGGCCTTTTCTATTGCATCGGTGACGGGCACTTCTTTGATCGGCGAAGCGGGAAAATCCATTTCATAACCCTCGTCTTTTCGAGAGATATAAAGCTTTCCGGATTGGCGGGTTTGGAAAGTGATTTGTTTGCCAGTAAAGCCAAGATGGGTAAAAATAACATGGGCGGACGCGAGTGTGGCGTGTCCGCATAGGGGCACTTCGACGGCGGGAGTGAACCAGCGCAATTCCCATGCGCCCTCACCTGCTGGCACGATGAAAGCCGTTTCTGCGACATTGTTTTCGGCGGCGATGGCTTGCAACGTGGCGTCGGGCAGGAACGCGTCGAGCGGCATGACGCAAGCCTGATTGCCTTCAAAGGGTTTGCTGGCGAAAGCGTCTATCTGGAAGAAGGGAATGATCTGCGGCATGGCTTACTCCTTTGAGGGTAAGTTAGCGGGCGGAGCGGTTTGGGTGAAACGATGATTTCTGAGCAATTGTGCAGTTATGCTAATAGAGCTTGCGCGGCTGCGGGTTCGGGCGCGAGGGACAATCAATAGGTGCATGGAATAGACAAAATGGGCGAAACGCGCTTTGTGCTTGGCAATCTGTTTTCAACCATTGGAATTTTCTATGTCTGACACCATCCGCCCTTCTGGCCGCGCGCTTGACCAGCTTCGT
>CALLUH010000245.1 GCA_938011445.1 uncultured Hyphomonadaceae bacterium | reverse complement strand
CCAATGGATCACTGGTCGCCCAGTCTGCTTGTTCGCAGACAGCGCGCAGCCATGTCCGGGATGACCGAACTCTGAGCATGGAAGAGCTAGAAGAAGGCAGACGCATTGCTGCGCTTGTCGTCAAACACTGCGGCGACCTCTACCGCCCAATCTTTGACAAGTTCGATCAGGCGATACTGGCGCGACAAAATTCAGACGATCGCCTGACCATGGTGCTTAACTCGCAAGCGCCCATTCACCGTGTTCGCGGTCGAAGATCTCGAAAAGTTTTGGATCGAACGGATGAACGATCTTCATAAGCTCGTCCCGGCGATAGGCCAAAGACCCGCCATCACCATAAGCTGGCCGGTCTGTCTAATGCCCCATCAACAAACATCGCAGACCATAATCTATATTGGCTTCCTGCATGCGCTTCTCAAAAGAGTGCCGGAACGAATAAATTCTGTGGGCCTTGGTCGGAAGCAGATCACGGCGGCGAAACCCTTGCATGACATTGGCTGAGAACAGTTCATTGCGGTCTTGGTAATGGGCGAACGCTGCTCCGGCCCGTCTGCCAGCTTCCAATGCTACGCCCACAAGCGGAACTTCGCGTTCGGACGAGGCTGACTTGACCTCACGCTTGGCAGCTCCATGGCTGCGAGAGCGGATAGCGATATGCGGCACATCTGCGTCAATGCGAATATCCTGCGGTTGCAGGTTGATGATCTCGCTGGGGCGACACCCTGTTTCGATCAGCATCAGCACAATCAATTGTAATTCGGCTTTCAAGCCAGACAGTTTGCCCGGCTGCAGAACCTTTTGCTGGACCCATTCGGACGCAAATGCTGGCACCTCAGTCTTCTGACGGGATTTGAAATTGATACTGCGGAACGGGTTTGGTCGCTCTTCTTCGCCAATATGTTTGAAGTATTCTCTGTAGAGGGATCTGATGCCGCCAATGCGTCTGTTTGCAGTATTGCCCGTAAGCGGTTCTTTGTCAGGATCTGACGGCATGACTTGCTCGGCCCACCATGCCTTATAGGCCAGCGCATGGTCGCGCGTGATCTCTTCCATGACCAGATCACCGCATTGTTCGATGAAGTAAGTCACAGCCAGCGTTTTGACCTTCCGCCACGAGGCTTTCTGCTGGGGCGACTTATACATCTGCTCGTCGAGCGCAATCTCATCAAAGTAGATTTGCAAAGCTTCTGAAACGCGTACCTTGGGCCGAGCGACACCTCCGAGCAGGGCTTCGGTTGTTTCAGGTTCTGGAACATCCTCGGGGTCAGCAGCATCACGAACGCTAAGGAGCCGTTCAAGTGTTTCCGTAAGAGGCTCTTCGGATGCAATCTCCAACACAGGCCTGTAGGAAAAGCCTGCCATTTGAGCGCGCTGCACTGCTGCTTGATAGTTTGCATGTGCTGCGTCCTTCCCATTCCCATCGGTTTGTGCCGCAAGCGCTAGAGCGGCCCAGTATTGGTTGTCAGCTTCGACAAGCTTATCGCGCAGCATGCAGGCTTCTTCACGGGCATAAGTGTCAAGCGAAAGGCGGATCCGCGCGCGCTTATCGAACGCGCGATATTTCTTGGGAACCCGGCGGTTATACCACCACACTTCGCCCCGCTGCATCAAATATGACATATCCATACGAACCCTCATTGCGCACCTGCTGGTACACAGTTTGGAGCACAATTTGGTACACAATTTATGAAGATTCGGCAGGGTTGAGAAAAGTTATACGAAAAAATCTCGTATATATTCAATGTATTAATAGATTTCTGCATGGTATTTTTTGGTGCGGCCGAGAAGACTCGAACTTCCACGGGCTTGCGCCCACAGCGACCTCAACGCTGCGCGTCTACCAATTCCGCCACGGCCGCACACTGAGGTGACGCGTCTATACGGCGAGTTCGCCCATTTGTGAAGGGAGAATCGGTTGGCATGATCTGGATTTTCGAGTGGCGTATTTCGTTCAAGCCAAAAAGGGGCATAGACGGAGAGCGCAAGAGCAAGACGAGACCCACGTCTCAACCCGACGGAGATTGGTAAAACATGATAGCATCAACACGCCATTATGGTAGACAAGGAATAGATAAAACAATCAAGGGCAGGAAAATCAGATGACACAATTACAAGCGGCGACGGTTTGGGTAGGGCTTCACGTTCTGCTGATGTTGTATTTGAAATTCAAGGTTGGTGCTACGCGCAACCGGACCAAGGTGGACTTTGGCGCTGGTGATAATGAACAGATGCAGCGCGCCATGCGAGTTCAGGGCAATGCGGTTGAAGATGTGCCGGTGGCCTTGCTTGGGCTGATCATGCTGGCATTCCTGTCAGCGCCCTTGTGGCTGCTCCATGCCAGTGGTGGTGTCCTGCTCGTCTCGCGCATATTGCATGCATTCGGCCTGGGACGCAGCGGCGGCGTTAGTTTTGGCCGACTGGTGGGAACACTCGGATCCGTTGTCGCCATGCTCACAATTGCAATTGGATGTCTCTATTTTGCTTTCCAATGATAGCATCTGGGTCGACTGGGCCATTTCGGATAAGCCGGTCGATTACATCTTTGCTGTTGAGGCGATGGAGGCACGCGCACGGGCCATCAAAGATGACGGGGCGCCGGAACTGATCTGGCTGCTGGAACACCCAGCCCTTTACACCGCAGGCACGAGCGCCAAACTGGAAGACTTACGCCAGCCAGATCGGTTTCCCGTTTTCGATGCTGGCCGAGGTGGGCAATACACCTATCATGGGCCCGGACAACGCATCGCCTATGTCATGATTGATGTCGCTAAGCGGGGCCGTGACGTTCGCAAATTTGTGCTAGCGCTTGAACACTGGATCATCCAGACACTCGCTGCCTTTAACGTAAAAGCCGAAACACGTGAAGGACGGGTGGGCGTCTGGGTGGATCGAACGCCAAGCGACGGCCCAAGACGCGAAGACAAGATCGCGGCCATCGGGATCCGGTTGCGCCGCTGGGTCAGCTTTCACGGCATCAGCCTGAATGTCGAGCCGGATCTTTCCCATTTCGCAGGCATTACCCCCTGCGGCATTGACGAAGCGGGTCTCGGCGTCACCAGCCTCGTCGATCTTGGTTGGCCTGTTAGCCTTGAAGATGTGGATATTGCTTTGAGGGCGGCATTTGAGGACGTATTCGAGACAAAAACCGTCTCAGCGATCCCGCCCTCACGTTAGCCGCGCACGTCGAAACGGCGTCGCCGAGACTGTCCGATCTTTTGTGTATGCTTGATTTGTCCCATGCTTTCTTTTCAAAGTAGTATGGCACCAATGACGATTTCGAACGGTCTCGCGTATTGGTCGACTGATGAAGCATAACGGTATTTGTATTCTTCGTATGGTAATTACATGTAATGTTTATACTGCATTGAAAAAGCAATCTATACAGTAATATAGGTATCTATATTTTGCCATACCGTATGATATTAATAACTCGCTATGACAGCGCGTTAAGCTTTGGCCCGCCCCGCAAATCCTTGAATTTGGAGCCGGCGGTTGCGCACCACTGTTCCCCTCACCCCGCTATTCGTCCACGTTTAAGAGCCTATGATAGCGCGATTAATTTTCTGGTAAGACTTTCCGGAAATTCTGCGCAACCTTCAAATCAGCTTCCCGCCGGTCATCGGCGCGGCTATGCCCGTCGTGCTCGGAAATGATATTGGCAGCCTGCGTAGGGTTCGCACAGCCAGAAATGCGAACGCCTCCGCCTCGATGCTGTCACCGCGCCATTGGGCCTGTTCCGCCCCCAGCACAGCACAAGGCACATATTCACCCAGCATCGCCATCAGAGCAGGATTGTGCCGTCCTCCCCCGCAGACGATCAACTGTTCGGGCATCACACGCGCATGCTCGAACCCGCGCGCGACACTGCCAGCACAAAGAGCTGTAAGCGTGGCCGCGCCATCTTCAAGCGAGAGGCCACGCGCAAGATTTGCGTTGAAATCATACCGGTCGAGCGATTTGGGCGGTGCTTCGTCAAAATATGGATGGTCGAGCAATTGCGCTAGAAGGCCTTGATGCACACGGCCCGCGCTCGCCAGCGCGCCATGCTTGTCATAAGCGCCGCGCCCGTGTCCCTCAACCCACTCATCAATCGGCCCATTGGCAGGCCCCGTATCAAAAGCTGTCAAATCCCCATCCGCATCGCAA
>CALLUH010000244.1 GCA_938011445.1 uncultured Hyphomonadaceae bacterium | reverse complement strand
TCACAAATCATGTTTCGCGACGGGCTGATGTCCGGCGAGCGTATTCTGGTTACGGGCGGCGGCACGGGGCTTGGCAAGGAAATGGCCGAAGGCTTCCTCAAGCTCGGCGCGGAGGTCCATATTTGCGGGCGGCGCGGCGGCGTCTGCGAGGAGACGGCCAAAGAGCTGATGGCGGCCCATGGCGGCAAAGTCGTTCCCCATGCCTGCGACATCCGCGTGGCCGACGCCATTTCCGACATGAACGACAAGATCTGGTCCGAGCACGGCCCGCTCACCGGCCTCGTCAACAATGCGGCTGGCAATTTCATCTCGCGCACCGAAGACCTCTCAATACGCGGCTTCGATGCCATCGCGAACATCGTCTTTCGGGGCACATTTTACATGACCCATGACATCGGCACCCGCTGGATCAAGGAAGGCTTGCGCGGCAATGTCTGCTCGATCCTGACCACATGGGTCTGGAATGGCGGCCCGTTCGTTGTCCCCTCGGCTATGTCCAAGGCGGGCGTGAATGTGATGACCCAGAGCCTCGCGGTCGAATGGGGGCCAAAGGGCCTGCGCTTTAACGCCATCGCGCCTGGCCCTTTCCCGACCGAAGGCATGACCAAACGCCTCGCCCCCCAAGCGGATTCCACCGAAGAGATGGGTTCCGGCATGGGCCGTGCCCAGCCAAACCCGATGGGCCGGATCGGCAAAATGCACGAACTGGTCAATTTGGCGGTCTTCTTGATGGGGCCGGGCGCAGAATATGTGAACGGCCAGACCATCGCCATTGACGGGGCCATGTATAACGCCTCAGGCGGTAATTTTTCCGCCCTTGGCGCATGGGGCGACGGCGAATGGCAAGCTGCAAAAGACGCGATTATGGCAACAAATAACAAAGACAAAGCCGCCCGGACCGTGTAGGCTTTGGCGCTAGGCGGGGGCCGATATAGAAGGACAGGTCTTATGCGTTTTCTATTGCCGCTCGCCTTGGCGCCGTTTCTCATCGGCGGATGCGCATCCGATTTGCTCGTTCCCGAAGCCCCGCAAGGTCAAGCCATTATTGCAGCAGACGAGCCGGAAGACGGCCGCTACACTGTGGTCTATCGCGCGCCTCCGGGCACGACGCCGTCGAAAACCCGTGACCTCGCGCTTTTGCGGGCCTCGACCATAACGCTGCAAAAGGGCGGGGACTGGTTTGAAATCGTGACCGAATATGCTGGCACAGACAAAGAGCGCACCACAGATTTCGAGCGCGACCCGTTTGGCAACCAGACCCAGCTCAAGGGCGAATGCGGCCTGCTCGGATGCCCGTCCAATGCACGGCCGGAGCCGGGTTTCTCGGACGCCGACCGTGGCCGCGAGACGCGCGTCTCGCCAACCCATTCCTTCGAAATTGTCATCCACGACAATCCGATCGCCTTTGACGCAACCGAAGCCTATGACGCCGTGCGCACCTCCGAAGAAATCCGCGAGCGGTACTATTCGAAAGACAGCAATTAGAGCTGCGGCTCAATCACAACTTTGCCGACCACTTCGCGCTGCTCCAACATCCGCAAGCCGTCCAAAGTCCGCGCCAGCGGCAAGCGCGTATGCACGCATGGCCGCGTCTTCCCCGCCCGCGCCCAGTCCCATATCTGCTTGATGTTTTCTGCGCCCCGCTCGGGGAATTTCCGGCCATATTCACCCGCTCTGACGCCGACCACCGAGAACCCCTTGATCAGCGGCATATTGCTCGAAACGTTCGCAATCCGGCCAGAGGTAAACCCGATCACGCAGAGCCGTCCGTCAAACGCGATGCAGCGCACACTTTCATCAAACACATCCCCGCCAACAGGATCAAAAATCACGTCCGCCCCGCGTCCATCGGTCAGCGCCTTGACCTCCTCGCGAAAGCCCGCACGCGCCAGCACGCCATGATCCGCCCCATATTCAACCACTTGCGCGAGCTTGCCCTCGCTCGCCGAGGTCGCAATCACTTTCGCGCCCAGCAGCTTGCCGACATCGACCGCCGCCAGCCCAACCCCGCCAGAGGCACCATGCACCAGCAAGGTCTCGCCCGCTTGCAAACGCGCCCGCCGGACAAGCGCCACATAGGCGGTCAGATAGGCCGCCGGATAAGCCGCAGCCTCGGCAAACCCCATGCCCTCGGGCTTGGCTTGCAACCCTTCCGCCCGCGCCAGCGCATATTCCGCAAAGCCGCCAAACCGCGCCCCGCCGGCCACCTCATCGCCTGGCTTGAATGCCGTCACCCCCGCGCCCACCGCGTCCACAATACCCGCCATGTCCATGCCTGGCGTAAATGGCGGTTCGAGCTTTAATTGATACTTACCCTGACAAATCAATATGTCTGGAAAATTCACACTCGCTGCCTCAACCCGCAGCCGCACTTCGCCGTCCGCAGGCTCGGGCTTGGGCACGTCAACAATGCCAACCCCGCTCAAATCATCGCTAAGCGCGTGGCAGACAAACGCTCTCATGCCTTGTCTCTATGGCATGTCAGATAGAGCTGTTTGACCCCTTGAGCAATCTCGATACAGGCGTCGCGCGCCGCCGGTGCCACTGCCATAAACGCCGTAAAACCGTGCGCCAGCGAATCATAGCATTTGAACGTGACATCCACACCAGCGGATTGAAGCTTTTTGGCATAGGCCTCGCCCTCATCGCATAGCGGGTCAAACCCCGCCGTGGCCACCAGCGCCGGGGAAAGCTCGGCCATATCCCCCTCCAGCATAGGCGAAATATGAAGGTCCGCGCGGTCTTGGCCTTCAGGCAGATAATGGTCCATGAACCAGTCCATCGTCGCCGTAGATAGCGGATAGGTCTCGCCATAGGTCGTGCGCGAGGGATAGTCATGGGTTAAGTCCGTCGCCGGATAGATCAGGAGCTGCATGTCCGGTAGCGGCTTATGCTGGCGGCGCATCTCCTGCGTGATGATTGCGGCGAAATTGCCGCCCATCGAGTCTCCGCCAAGCGCAGCATGCCCCGCCGGTGCGCCATAGGCTTCGGCGTTTTTGAGCGCCCATTCATATGCATAGATACAATCTTCCAGCCCCGCCGGAAACTTATGCTCGGGCGCCAGCCTGTAGTCAACGGAAAGAACCGGCCCGCCTGTCTCCTGCGCCAAAAGCCCGCAAAACCCGTGGCAAATCTCAAGATCACCAATGACCCCGCCGCCCATATGCAAATAGACCATGATCGGGCTCAGCTTGCTCTGCTCGCTTGGCCTGTAAAGCCGCACCGGAATGTCCCGCCCGGGCGCGTTCAAGGCAAAATCGCTCGTCGTCACCCCCGCAGCCAAAGGCGCAGCCAGCATCGCCAAAGCGTCGGCCGACCCCGCCCGCGCCTCCGCCGCCCCAAGCGTAGACATGTCCGGCTGCTTCTTTGCCGCATGCGCTAAAAACTGGAACCGCGCGTCAAGCGTCCGCCCGCCCAGCTCAACGGGCTGCCCTCCCGACATTGCCCGCAACATACCGTCCGGCAGTTTCAGCAGCGTTTTGGCGATCACAGACTGTAAACTCATTTTCGGGCCTCCCACGACACCGCCCCAGCTTACGCGTCAAAAAGCACCGCCTGCAAGCCTCCAAGCAAAAGCGATGCGGCAAATTTCGTCGCCTCATCCACATCCACCGGACGGCGCAACAGCATATGATCGCCCAAATCCCGCGCAATCCCGATCGCCGCCGCCGCCAGATATTCCGAATCCACCCCCGGCGCGTCCCCCGCGCTCAGCATCTGCTCGAACACAAGCCGGATTTCCTCGAAAATCGTCAGCATTTCCGGCGTGTCCACGCGCACCCCGATCAATGCTATATGCGGCGCACCGCCTTGGATCGCTTCAGAGTTTTCGTCGCTTAGAAACTGGAAATAGGCCCGATACGCCCCCCATACAAAATCTTCAAACCCCTCGCTCCGTTCGCGCACTTGCCCGAGAAGCGGCCGGAACCTGCGCACAGAATCGCTTGACAGCGCCTGAAACACTTCTTCCTTCGATTTGAAATAATTGTAAAACGTCCCCGTGCCCAAATCCGTCGCACGGATAATATCGCGCACCGTCGTTGCTTCATAGCCGGTCAGCGCAAACACGCCTCTGGCCGCTTCCAGAATGGCCTGCCGGTTGGCCGCCTTCGAGCGCGCGCGTTTGCCGTCGGCCGGTTTGGTAATCTCATCAGTCATTGATCGCGCGCTGTCCCGTCTTGCTATTTCCGCCCCTAAAGAGAGCAAAAATGACGCAGCGTCAACTTTATTCCAGCCTAGCCCTCGGGCGAGACCACTTCCGGCACCACGCCGTCAAACACGGTGTAAACAAAGCTGTGCCCACGCTGCCAGCCATCCGCTGTTAAATACTCCGCCTCGGTGATCAGCGCGCCATCGTCGCGTGCATGGCTGCGCGTGCGCACTTGGGTAATCGTCTCATGTCCGGACACCGTTTCGGTGGTTTCCCATCCATCATGCTCATCCAGAGTGAAGGTTCCAAGCGTCTCGAACCCGCCGCTGGTTACATAGCGATAAGCCAGTTCATTCTCCATGCCATTGGGAGTGATATGGGTTATCCCGCCATAGGAACCATCTTCAAGCGCATGCCAAATCACCAATTCTCTGCCATCGGCCCTCCACGCCCAGCTCTGAATATCAGCCACACCGGTCGGGTCCAGATCCCCGGCCAATGTCAAAGGCACGCCGCGAAACGTCTCTCCCGCAAATTCAGCCAGCGCGCCAAACATTTCTTCCTGCCAATGGGCGTGGGCATTTGCGGCAGACGTTTGCACCCCGCGCGCCTTGGCCTCGGCCAGCATGTCTTCGGTGTTCAGAACTGACCAGCTAGAACAGGCGCCGAGCGCGAGGCTAGCTGTCATCAAGATCAAAACCCTCATTTCAACCTCCATTTTCCCCGCCGGCCTATGAAATACAGCCAGAACCGAGGTCTTAAATCAACTCAAAGGCGGTGTCTCATAGACCGGAAAGGAAAATGGATCATTGCCCTTGAGCTTGGATGTGTTGCGCGTTTTGTAATAGTCCCCGGTCAAAACCTCAAAGTGTAAGTGTACCCCGACACGGCGGGTCGATGTATTGCCGACCTGCCCGATTGGCCAGCCAAAGCCAAGCTCGCTGCCAACGGTCAGCCCCTCAACGAATTTATCAAGATGGGCATAACGTGTGGTCAATCCAAGCCCATGGTCAATGAGCACATAATTGCCATAGCCCCCGCCCCAGCCCGCTTCGAGCACAATGCCGGGCGCGGCCGAATAGACCCATGTGCCGCGCGGCGCACTTATGTCCAGCCCCTTATGCAGGCGTCCGTCCCGCTGGCCGAATCCCGAGCTGATACAACCGCCATTAAGCGGCATGGGCGTCAGCACAATGCGCCGCTGGGCCACAACCAATCGTCGATAATTGGCGACATATCCTGACCGGTCATTGGCGGGCGCATTGCGCACCCGCAATCCAGTACAGACCTTTACGCGTTCATCCGGCACAAAAGTCCCCGCGGGCGGCGGCGCCGTCGGCAATCGGGCCTGCGCCACAGAGCCGCCCGATCGCACGGGCGCAGATGGCGTAACACAGGCAACAAGCAAAAACGGCGCGAGCATCCAGATAAGCGTCTTCAACATTTTTCTACCAAATCCTGATCTCAAGTCTAACATGACGCCCCGCCCATGAACGGCCCATGAAAACCTCGCAGGGCTAAGCGATGACGCGCTTACGGCCCCGCTGAATCTCCGCGCGCAAATCACGCACATAAGCGTTAAAATCAACCTGCATGGTATGGCGCGCGCTTTCGTAAAAATGCCCATTATGGGCTTTCTCATCTTCGGCGATCACTTGTTCCATCGTTTTCACATCGGGCAGCTCATACTGGCCCGCCAGACAAGCTGCCACAAGCTTGGATTGCTGTTCGGCGAAATTGACCAGCGTCGGCAAAGGCTGGGCCAATCCAAGAAAAAATAGCGTTTCAAAGCCGGGCTTGACCATGCGTTTGAACAGCGGGAACCGGTTTTCAACGGGGGTCAGTTCCGGCAAATCAAAAAACGGAAATTTCACATTATACCCGGTCGCCCAGACAATCGCGTCCACCTGCTCGCGGCTACCATCAGCAAATACCACCTCCTTGCCATCGAGCCGCTCAATCGCACCTTTGGGTTCAATATCGCCGCAACCAACCCGCGTCAAAAACTCTCCGGAGACGGATGGATGTCCGCTTAACGGCTCATGGTCGGGCTTGGGCAGGCCATAATCCTCCATGTGGCCAATGGCTTTCTTGATCGCGCCGCGCGCCAATTTGCGGCCAAGCCCCGTCGGCAGCCAACCCGGCAAGATCGCTTTGTCCGCAGGCTGACCGTTCATATATTTCGGCAAGACCCAGACCCCGCGCCGCATTGACACGAAACACCGCGCTGCCAGCGGCTTCTGGGACAGTTCAGACGCAATATCCATGGCCGAATTTCCGCCACCGACAATCATCACGCTTTTTCCGCGAAAATCATAGGGCTCGAACGGGTCGCGATAATGATGGGAATGCACCTGATAGCCGTCAAATGTGCCCGGATAGTCCGCTGTTCGCGCAGACCAATGATGGCCATTACACACCACCAACGCATCATATTCGCGCATCTCGCCGTTCGACAGCGCCACCATCCAGCGTTCGTTTTCTATCGGGCTGGCGGCATCAACGCGCGTATTAAACGTGATCGTTTCGCGCAATTTGAAATGGTCCACATAGTCGTGAAAATATTGCAATAGCTGGCTGTGATGGGGGAAGTCAGGCCAGTTTTCAGGCACCGGAAAATCCTCGAATGCCAGCCGGTATTTCGACGTATCAATGTGCAAGCTCTTATAACAAGACGACAGGGCGTTTGGATTTTTGTAATACCAGTTTCCGCCAATATTGTCGGACGCTTCAAAACAATCATAAGCAAGCCCGTAATCAAGCGCGCGCTTGGCCATGGTAAAGCCCGAACACCCGGCCCCGATAATGCAAATCTTTTCAATCTGTCTGGTCATGATTGGCCTTGGGAGAAGTTGCTATTGCCAAAGATGATTGCCTATCATGGTAAACTTGTCCATCAAACTGGCACCGTCCACCAAGGGAAAGATGCAAAGCCCGAATGAGCCATAATCCGACAATCCTCGAAACAATGCGCGAGAACATGGTCAATGTCATCTCGCTTGTCCCATGGGCCCAAGAGATCGGTATGCAGGTCATCTCCATCGAGCGCGGCAAAGTCTCCGGCAAGCTCGTTTGGAGCGACCATCTGGTTGCCGATCCCGCCACCGGCATCGTCCATGGCGGCGTCATCACGTCCCTACTCGACAATCTCGGCGGCATGGCCGTCGTCTCCGCGCTCGACAATTTCCGCACCACGGCCACGCTCGATCTGCGCATCGACTATATGCGCCCCGCCGAAAAAGGCCGCGACATCGCCGCGACCGCCGAATGCTATCATGTCACCAAAACCGTCGCCTTCATCAATGCCCGCGCCTACCACCCCGACACGGAAAAAATCATAGCCTCCGCCAGCGGCGCCTTCGCCCTGAACAGTCCCAAAGGCTGGACCGCCCCCAAGCCGGTGGAGCCAAAGACATGACCGACACAGCCCGCCCCGAAAAGCTCACCCGCTTCCTCGCCGCCTCGCCTTTTGTCAAAACCCTCGGCATGGTCTGCGACATCAAAGGCGACGAGATGACCGCCATTCTCCCCTTCGCGGAAAAATTGATCGGCTCGACCGCCCTACGTGCCCTCCATGGCGGCGCAATCGGTTCCTTCCTCGAACTGACCGCCATGTCGCAAGTCTATCTCTTGAGCGACATCGACACCCTGCCGCGCCCGATCAATCTGACCATCGACTATCTGCGCTCGGCCCGCGCTGAACCGCTCTATGCCCGCGCCCACATCACCAAAATGGGCCGCCGCATCGCCAATGTCCGTTGCGAGGCGTGGCAAAGCCATCGCGACAAACCCGTCGCCAGCCTACACGCCCATTTCCTCGTCACCGCACCGGAGCCAGCCGCCTGATCCCTCACATGAATGTGCGTGCGCCCAGCCGCCAAATCCGCTAAACTCCGCGCCATGACGGTGACCATCATCATCCCTGCGCTCAATGAAGCCGCCGCCCTGCCCGACACCCTCGCCAATCTCGCAGAGCTTACCCCCCAGCCTGCCCAGATCATCCTCGTCGATGGCGGCTCGACCGACAAAACTTGCACCCTCGCCCGCGCCGCTGGCCTGACCGTGATCGAAACCGGCCAAGCCAATCGCGCCGCCCAGATGAATGCCGGTGCCGCCCAGGCCCGCACTCCAAACCTCTGCTTCCTCCACGCCGACACCCACCTGCCTGCCGATTTCATCCCGCTGATCGAGCAGACCCTCTCAACAAAAACAACAGCTCTTGCCGGTTTTGTCTCCATCATGCACAGCGACGGCAAAACCCGCCGCCTCACCACCGCCCATAATTATCTCAAAACATGGTACGCCCCGCTCCTCTTCCGCCCGCTCAGTTTTCTGCGCGGCGCAAGGCTCCTCTTCGGCGATCAAGTGATGATCTGCCGCAAAGCCGATTTCGACGCGATTGGCGGTTTCGATCCCGCCCAGACCATTATGGAAGAAGCCGACCTCTGTCTGCGCATGGTCCGCGCACGCCGTGGCCGCGTCCGCCAAATCCACCGCAAAGTCTGGTCCTCAGGCCGCCGCGTCGCCAAATGGGGCACCTTACGCGCCAATCTCACCTATCTCTATATCGGCGTCCTCTGGGGCCTCGGCCACCCGCCCGACCGCCTCGCCAGATACTATGCCGATGTGCGATAAAAATCCCGAACACCAAGAGGAACCGCCCCATGTCCAGCCTGAGCCCCATTTTCGTCGCCTTCCTCCTCTTTCCAAATGTCACCCAGCTCGACCTGACCGGCCCTGCTCAAATGCTCTCACGCCTTGGCAATTGCCAGCTCGATCTCGTCTGGAAACACAAGAATCCTGTCCCGACAGATGCAGGCTTCCCGCTTCTGCCGACCGCCACATTTGGCGACATCACCCACGCCGACATTCTCTGCGTCCCGGGCGGCCTCGGCACGCTCGACATACTCGAAGACAAGGAAGTCCTCGACTGGCTCAATAAGATCGCCGCAAACGCCCAATGGATTACCAGCGTCTGCACCGGCTCGCTTGTCTTGGGCGCGGCGGGACTCTTACGCGGTTACAAGTCCGCCTGCCACTGGGCCTCTATCGACCAGCTTGCCTATTTCGGCGCGATCCCCGTCCGCGAACGCATCGTCTTCGACCGCAATCGCGCCTCGGGCGGCGGCGTCACCTCCGGCATTGATTTCAGCTTGTCCCTGATCGCCAAAATTCGCGGCGAGTCCCACGCCAAATTCGTCCAGCTCGCGACCGAATACGACCCCCAACCGCCCTTCGACAGCGGCAGCCCCGACACGGCCGATGCCGATCTCCTCGCCCGCTACCACAAATATATCGACCAAAACGCCCCCAACCGTGCCGAAACCGTCCGGCAAATCGCGACGCGCTTGGGCTTTGAAAACTAGTCCATCCCCCTCACCCCCCAGCGAGCCGCATAATCTCCGCCTCCAGCTCAGCGTCACTCATTGCCATCAGCCGCCCGAGCGCTTCGTCAGACTTCGATGTTTCCGGCTCGCTGCCAAGCCGCCGCTTGATCCGCAGCAAGCGGTCCGCCGCCTTCAGCGCCGCGTCCGCCGCCTTGTCCTCGCCTGCCACGACAAACCCCAGCGCCTTACGTGCCAATTGGGCTGCGTCCGCCTCCAGCGTCTGCGCGGTCAGCCCCAATCCGGCGAGCACATCAACCGCTCGCCTATCCGCCGGTGTCTTGTCCGCCGCTGTCCTGACGGGTGCCGAAGCCTTTGCCTCACCCTGCGCGACCACCTGCTTGCGCTGCCAACCGCCCGCTTTGGCCCGCGCATAAAAGGTCGAAAGCCCAAAGCCAAACTTCCGGCTCAGCTCCGGCCCCGTCGCCCCGTCTGCAAACGCCCGCGCCACTTCGGCCCAGACAAGCTCGTCAAGCAATTTCGGATCGGTTCGCGCGGCTGTCCATCTCATGCGGGGAGATTAGGAAGCGCCCCGCGCCTGTGGGATAAGAACTGACGCATCTTGTGACCCAGCCCCTCAACGCAAATCAACAGATCCTGAGCCTAATGTCTTCCTATTCCAAGTGGATAGTGTGAAACAATGAAGTTAGACTTTTCAAATCTATGACGGATAACCGTGAAATAGAGATTCGAAATATTAGGAACAATGAGAATTAACGCTACAGGGAGAAGACCAATATCTCTCAGAGACAATGAGTGTTGCCATAGGTAGAACACAAGAGGCGCGATTAGAACGCAATTCAGCGTAAGAGCGTAAAACAACTCGCGGCAATATAACAGAATGTTCGGAAATTTGTTTGTTTCCAAGTGTATTCGATATGATTGCATATGAAACAAGTGCAATAAGTAGAGCACTATAGTATTCACTACTAAGGCGGCGCAGAGAAAAATCAGCATGGCAAATACCTTCCGGGGTGAGAATCTACCGTCATTTAATTAATCGACTATGGAAATTTCTCTATGTGCCTATATTCGCATTTATCCCCT
>CALLUH010000243.1 GCA_938011445.1 uncultured Hyphomonadaceae bacterium | reverse complement strand
TGTGAGCTGCGGGCGGGGAAATCCTGCGCGGCCAGACGGGCGAGAAACTGCTCATGCACATGTGCGGCGCGGTCGATTACCATTTGCGGGTTTGCCCTTTTCCAAAGCCAGCCAGAGATCAGCAGACAGAGCGGTTATAGGGCTGCAAACAGGCTGGGGCCAGCGGGCATTCTGAAAAATCTATTCGGCTGCGATCGTTCCAGCGTCGATGGTCTCGTGCTTGTGGTCAAACTGCATATAGCCGTCATCGAGATCGCCGTGTTTGAGGGCTTTTATGTCGGCGGCATAATCATGTAATTGCTGCCAGGGCTGGGCGGTGGCTTCTTTGGGGAGCTTGTTCACGGCGCGGGCGAAATAGCCGGAGCTAAGCGGGGCCATGTCCTTGATCTCGACCTTGTCATCGTCCACGCGCGGCACGCAGAAATCAGCGCCCATCTCGTCCATCCGGTTGATTAAGCGGCAGACATAATGACAGGTCAGATCGGCTTTGAGGGTCCATGAGGCATTGGTGTAGCCGAACACATTGGCAAAGTTTGGCACGTCGCGATACATCAGGCCTTTATAGGTCAGAAGATCGTTTGCGGCCAAGTTTTGACCATCGACATCTAGCGTCATGCCCCCGAGAAATTGCAGGTCGAGGCCTGTGGCTGTGACAATGAGGTCGGCCTCTAACACTTTGCCGGATTCAAGCTCGATGCCTGCAGGGACAAAGCGTTTGATGTGGGCGGTTTTGATCGAGGCGTTGCCGGATTTGAGCGCCTCGAACAGATCGCTGTCGGGCACAAGACACAGGCGCTGTTCCCATGGATTATAGCTCGGGGTGAAATCGGTCTCGATGTTGAAGTCGTCGCCCAATTCCTTGCGGACCATTTTGAGCAGTTTCTGTTTGACCTTTTCAGGTTGGGTCTGGGTGCGGTTATAGAAGAAACGGCCAAGGGTGATGTTTTTCCAGCGAGAGAAGCGATAGGCGAGGCTTTCGGGCAGGATTTTGCGGCTGAGATTTGCGAGCTTATCGCTGGCTGGACGCGAGACAATATAGGTCGGCGAACGCTGGAGCATGGTGACATGGGCCGCCGTTTTGGCGATCTCGGGAACCAGGGTGACGGCGGTCGCACCGCTGCCGATGATGATGACTCTCTTGTCTTTATGGTCGATGTCCGGCGTCCACTTTTGCGGATGGGCGATCTCGCCTTGGAAGCTGTCAAAGCCTTCAAAATCGGGGGTGTAACCTGCATCATAATTGTAATAGCCCGAGCACATGAACAGGAAGCGGCAGGTAATTTTCTGGTCGGTCTCGCCATTTTGAGCGGTGACGGTCCAGAGCGCGTTTTCGCTGGACCATTGGGCGGCGGTAACTTTGTGGCCGAAGCGGATATGTTGGTCTACGCTATGCTCGGCGGCGGTTTCGCGGACATATTTGCGGATATTGGGGCCATCGGCGATGGCTTTGGCTTCGGTCCATGGTTTGAAGACATAGCCAAGCGTGTGCATGTCACTGTCCGAACGGATGCCCGGATAGCGGAACAGATCCCATGTGCCGCCAATGGCGTCGCGGCTTTCGAGGATGGCGTAGGTTTTGGAGGGGCAGTCGTTTTGGAGGTGGACGGCTGCACCAATGCCGGACAGGCCCGCGCCAACGATCAGTACATCAAAATCTGCGTCCATGCGCTGCCCCTTCGGCGTTGTGGCCATTTTGTCTATGGCCGTTTGAATGCTGAACTTATCGCGTATTGTTCACAAATTCAATGATGGCATTGGACAGGGATTCGGGCTGGTCTTCCTGCAAGAAATGACCGGCATCCTTGATCATGGTGTGATTAACCCCCGCTGCGCCCGGAATGCGTTTCTGGAACGGGACTTCGCCGCCACGGCTGACTGGATCGCCATCGCTGAAGGCGGTCAGGACGGGCTTGTCGAAAGCTTCAAGGGTTTTCCATGCAGCATCATTGTCTTCGCGCACGCTCTGATGATGGGGCAAGAGCGGGACAAGCGAGGGAAAGGCTCGCGCACCGGCGATGTAAGTGTCGTCGGGAAATGGCGCGGTATAGCCATTGAGTACGGCGTCATCGTCTATGTTGGACAGAAGGCCGAAGACGTCACGGATGGAGAAGTCAGGCGCTTCGGCAGCGTATTTGACCCAGTAGAGAAAGGCACCTGGAGCCCCGCTGCCGAATTGCTTGACCACTTCTTCTGCATTGGGGACGGGAATGGTGGGATAGACCTGGCCAAGCATGGCGGACATTTCAGGAGCGACAGCTTTGGAATCGGGCAATGCGGTATTGGCGATGACAAGGCGGGCAAAGCGGTCAGGGAAAGCGGCGGCAAGGCGCAGGCCGATGAGCCCGCCCCAGTCCTGACAGACCAGGGTGATGTCTTGCAGGTCGAGATTTGTGAGCCACTGGCTCATCCAATCAACATGGGCGGAATAGGTATAGTCTTCGACGGCGGCGGGTTTGTCGGAGCGGCCAAAGCCGACAAGGTCTGGCGCGATGACGCGGAAACCGGCTGCGGTGAGAAAAGGAACCATCTTGCGGTAGAGATAAGACCAGCTTGGTTGGCCATGCAGGCAGAGGATCAGCGGACCGTCGGCGGGGCCTTCATCGAGATAATGGATACGCAAATTGGTGCCGTCAATGGTGGTTACGTCTGCATAGTTTGGATTGAACGGGTATTCTTTCAGGTTTGCGAAATGGGCGTCATCTGTTCTCAGGACTTTCATGGTCGGGGATTCCTTCTGCTCCGATCAACAAACGCTACTCCCCAGCATTCGTCAAACCTGCCCCAGCGACAAGGCCTGATGTCGGGCAAAAAAAAGCTGGCCAATTGGCCAGCTGAGGTAAAGCAAGAAGGACGTTGTCAGGATCAGAGGAAAACTCCGTCGGGCCCACTAAGACAACAAATGTGTTATGCCACAGCCAATCTGAACAGAACGGCTTATGTCTCGTTCATGTCCATTCATAAATGCCGAAACTATTGGGTTTTTTCGTTTCCGAACATTAGGAACGCATAAAAATTGCTTCAAAACTACGTAAATTCATGCCGTTTTTGAGATAATTGGCTGGTGTCAGGTTCATGGCCTTGATCACTGCGCGGGCGATTCGGGGTGGTCCGGACTCCTCAAATGCAGGGGCAAGGTCGAAATCAAGAATGTTGATACAGCCAGTGTCCTGCTCAAATCCTGTGCTTGCTTGCAAAGATCCGTTCAGGATTGACGCGAGGATCAAACGGTTGACCCCTTCATGCGCCACAACAAGTGCGGTTGACCAGTCCTTGCGGGCAAGCAAAGCGCTGAGCCCCGCGCGGATCCGCCTGTCCGCATCGACAAAGAGCTCACCGCCGGGGAGAAATGTTGCGCCCTCTTCGCCAGCGCGGTCAAATTGCTCGCTCATGGTTTCAGCCAATTGCTCAGCGCTTTCGAAATGGATGTATTGGCCGCTGCGAAGTTCTTCAAAGTGAGGCTCGGTCTCCAATGGCATTTCCTGACGGCGTTCGCCAAGGACAAGTTCTGCGGTCTGATTGGTGCGCAAAAGGCCCGAGGACAGCGCAATATCAAGCTGGATATCACGCAAGGCAAGCCCCGCCATGCGGGCTTCCTCGCGGCCTTTCTCGGTCAAGCGGGCACGGGTCGGATCGCGGGTCTCAACCACGTCTTTCGAGGTATAGTCTACAAAGCCGTGACGCATGAGATAGATGCGGCGGCGGGCGGCCGTGCCGGGAAGTGCGGTCATGTTGAGGCAAGGCCCCAGTCTGCAAGGATCTCGTCATCGTGTTCGCCATTAGCCGCAGGTGGGCGCTGGATGGCACCCGGGGTTTTGGAAAAGCGCGGAGCTGGCGCGGGCTGGGGGACGCCTTCGATCGATACGAAAGTCTGGCGGGCCTTGTTGTGGGGATGTTCTGGTGCTTCGGCCATAGAGAGCACGGGCGCAAAGCATATATCTGTGCCTTCCATAATTTCGCACCATTCATCGCGGGTTCTGGTTTTTATGACCGCGGCCAGTTTTGCTTTCAGGTCGGGCCATTCGGCCTTGTTCATCTGTGCAGAAAACGCGGGATCATCAAGGCCGGTCTTCTCTAAAAGCAACGCATAGAATTGTGGTTCAATGGAACCAATGGACACCCAGCCGCCATCGGAGCATTCATAGGTGTCATAGAAGTGCGCCCCGCCATCGAGCAAATTGGCTTCGCGTTCGTCTGTCCACAGGCCCGAATGGCGCATGCCGTAGAACATGGAAGCAAGCGAAGCTGCGCCATCTGTCATCGCGCAGTCAATCACTTGGCCCTCGCCTGTTTTGCTCGCATGGATGATGCCCGCGCACAGGCCAAAGGCAAGGTAAAGTGCGCCGCCGCCATAGTCACCAACAAGATTGAGCGGCGGTGTGGGCGGCTCGTCTTTGCGACCCATTGCGTGTAGGGCTCCGGTGAGCGCGATATAATTGAGATCATGACCGGCGGCATGGGCGAGTGTTCCCGTCTGACCCCAGCCTGTCATGCGGCCGTAGACGAGCTTGGGGTTGCGGGCAAGCGCGGTATCAGGGCCAAGTCCAAGCCGCTCCATGACGCCTGGACGGAAGCCTTCAATCAGACCGTCAGCGCGCGCTATGAGCTTCAGCGCCGTAGCGATGTCGTCTGGATTTTTCAGATCGAGAGCGATGGAGCGGCGACCGCGTGCGGTGACGTTTGAAGCTTGCGCCTTCGCAGGACCCTTGCGGTCGATACGGACGATATCCGCGCCAAGATCGGACAACAACATCCCGCAAAACGGCCCCGGTCCAATCCCCGCAAATTCAACTATTTTCACTCCGTCCAGTGGCCCTTGCGCCATATCGCTTTCCTCATTCCAATCTTATACGTTGTAATTATCGGCAAATTTAAACCCATCATTAAGGCTCTATCCTGCAAAATAAAGCATAACTTGAGGATAAGGGCCGCGCGTAGAATGATAGATCCTATTTTCCTGACATCCCCGATTGAACTGATTGCGACGAGCCCACGTCGGGAGATGGTTCTATCCAAGCTTCGGGCAGCCGGTTTACGCCCCTATGATGCGCGCGAGAAGCTGAGCCAGACTGATCCGCTTTTCATTGACGCTGCCTCGGCAACATCGGCGCAGCTAAAACGGGTGCACCGCCAATTTACGCGAATCACGGAGCGGTCGGTTGTCCTGCTCTCGGACGGCTCTACGCCGCCAATGCCCAATGTCATACAGATATTCAAGACCGGTGACATTAAAGGCATCCCAGCGCTATTAGAATTGGCCGCGCGCAAACGTCTGCGCCAGCAGGAAGTTCATCTGCGCGCACGCACAGCCAAGCAGATTGCCGGACACGATATTAAGGCCGTTTGTTCGGATGAACTCGACGTCCTGTTTCTGGGAGACGGGTCGCCGGACTATCTGGCGCTCGTTGCCGGATTGCGCCGCGAGAATATCAATGTGACCGCCGCCCTGACGGCTTTGACAGCGCATCAATATTTGTATGATAAGCGTTTTGACGGTCTTATCGTTGATGTTCGCAAAACATCGAAAGTGGGCGCGCGTTTTCTATTAGACCATGTGCCTGCTGACGTTTCAGGCTCCGTTCCTGTTTATGCTTTGCGCGAGAGAACAGCCCCCGCGCCTGAGCATCTGGGGGAGAAATTGACCTCCGTTACCGAACTTGTGGATATGGACCCCGACATTGGCAGATTGTCACAAACACTTGCCGATATGGCCAATTATCACGCCGCCCTTACCCCGCTCTCGCCCGAGCAGATTAGCGACTTCCGCATTCGTGACCAGTTCTCGCCTCTGTTCAGTGCCGGATTTCTCGAGCGACATTTGCAGAACCAGATCGAGCAGGTAAGCGATACACCGACCCCTTTGTGCCTGATGACGGTGCAGGTGACATCGCGTGCCGATGGTAATGCGGCCGCGCGCGAAACAATGCCGGTCCTGGCCGGCACTTTGCTCAAAGCCTTAAGGCAGACCGATTGCGCAGCCCGCCTCGACTGGTCAACAATTGGCGTGTCACTGGCAAACACATCGTATGCCGGGGGCGTGCGACTGGCCCAGCGGCTGATTACATTGCTCGAAGAGATGCATCCGGTGATCTTGCAAGATTGCAAACTCGACTGGCGAGTGATCGAACGACGCGCCTATCACACGATTTCGGATCTGATCAAGATCGGCAAGACCGGACCACAGACACGGATATTCAACGCCGCTTAAGCGTCCGCTTTCTCTGCGCCGAGAAATCCCGTAAGTTCAAGCAAAAGCGTGCGGCACGCGCTCATGCGCTTTTCAGGCGTGGGCCATGAACCGCCAAGGACAAGTTTGGAGTCTGGCCGGAGTTTGAGCTGGGCCGGTCGGCTGCGCACCAGCATCATAATGTCTGCGGGGTTGATCTCTGTGTCATCGCGGAAGGTGAACAGTGCGCCTTTGGGGCCAGCGTCAAGCTTGCTGATACCGGCCGCTTTGCACATGGCTTTGATGGCGGTGACATCCATGAGCTGGATGGTTTCTTCAGGGAGCGGGCCGAAGCGGTCAATCAGCTCAGCGGCGAAGGCTTCGCGCTCGGTCTCGGTTTCGATGTCGGACAGGCGGCGATAGAGCGAGAGGCGGACGGTGAGATCTTCGACATAGGTTTCGGGGATCAAGACCGCGACGCCAAGATTGATTTGCGGGGACCAGTCGTCGATCACGTCTTCTTCGCCGCCCGCTTGCAGGGCTGCAACGGCGTCTTCGAGCATTTGCTGGTAAAGCTCGACCCCAACCTCGCGGATATGGCCGGATTGTTGGTCGCCCAAGAGATTGCCGCCCCCGCGCATGTCGAGATCGTGGCTGGCGAGCTGGAAGCCTGCGCCGAGACTGTCGAGCGATTGCAGGACACGTAAGCGCTTTTCGGCGCTCGGGCTGATGAGCTGGTCGCGCGGGGTGGTGAAATAGGCATAGGCGCGGAGTTTGGAGCGCCCTACCCGCCCTCGCAATTGGTAGAGCTGGGCGAGACCGAAACGATCGGCACGGTGGATGATGAGTGTGTTAGCGCGTGGGATGTCGAGGCCTGATTCGACGATGGTGGTCGAGAGGAGCACGTCATACTCGCCGTCATAGAAAGCGGTCATGATGTTTTCGAGCTCGCTGGCGGCCATTTGGCCATGGGCGACGACGAAGCGGACTTCAGGGACGTGATCTGTCAGGAAGGTTTCGAGTTTGTCGAGGTCGGCAATGCGCGGGGCAACGAAGAAGGCTTGCCCGCCGCGATATTTTTCGCGCAGGAGAGCCTCGCGCAAGGTCAGCGTGTCGAACTCGGTGATATAGGTGCGCACAGAGAGGCGATCGACGGGCGGGGTGGCGATGATGGAGAGGTCGCGGATGCCGGTGAGCGCCATTTGCAGGGTGCGCGGGATCGGAGTGGCCGAGAGCGTCAGGACGTGAACATCGGCTTTCATCTCCTTGAGGCGTTCCTTGTGTTTGACGCCGAAGCGCTGTTCTTCATCGACGATCATCAGGCCAAGGCGTTTCAGCTCGACGTTTTTGGAGAGCAGCGCATGGGTGCCGACGACGACATCGACGGTGCCGTCTTTCAAGCCTGCGCGGGTCTTGCTGGCTTCTTTGCCGGTGACGAGGCGGGAGAGATGGCCGACATTGATGGGCCAACCGGCGAAGCGGTCTTTGAAGGTCTTGAAATGTTGGCGGGCGAGCAAAGTTGTCGGCGCGATAATGGCGACTTGCTGTCCGGCCATCGCCGCCATGAATGCGCCTCGCAGCGCGACCTCGGTTTTGCCGAAGCCGACATCGCCGCAGACGAGCCTGTCCATGGGGCGGCCCGAAGTGAGATCGCCAAGGACATCGGCAATGGCGTGGAGCTGGTCGTCGGTTTCCTCGTAAGGGAAGCGGGCGGCGAACTCTTCGTAAAGGCCCTGCCCTGCATTGAGCGGGTCGGCCTTGCGCAGGGCGCGTTTGGCGGCGATGGCCATAAGCTCGGCAGCCATTTCGAGGATGCGCTTTTTGGCTTTGGCTTTGCGGGTTTGCCAGCCGACGCCGCCGAGACGGTCGAGCGCACTGTCTGCGCCGTCCGAGCCATAGCGGCTGATCAGGTCAATATTCTCGACGGGCAGATAGATGCGGTCGCCGCCTGCATATTCAAGTTCAAGACAGTCATGCGGCGCGCCGGTGACAGTGAGCGTTTTCAGGCCATCATAGCGGCCGACACCGTGTTCGACATGGACGACGAGATCGCCTTGGGTAAGTGCCGCGGCTTCGGCAATGAAATTCGCGGTTTTGCGTTTGCGGCGCGGATTGGCGAGCTTGTCGCCGAGCACGTCCTGTTCGGCTACCACCATGAGCGCGTCGGTTTCAAAGCCCGCTTCGATGGGCAGTTCGGCAACACAAAGACCAGCGGTCTGAGCCGCTTCGAGCGAGTAGACGCGGGCGACGCCGTCGAGGCCATGGTCTGCGAGCACGGAAGTCAGGCGTTCGGCGGAGCCATCAGACCATGCGGCAAAGAGGACGGTCTTGCCGTCTTTGCGAGCGGCTTTGGCATGGCTGGAGGCGGCTTCGAATATGTTGATGTCCGGCTGGATGCGTTCGGGGGCGAAGTCACGTCCAAGGCGTCCGCCAAGGTCGGGATTGTCTGATGAGGCGGCGTTGAATTTTGCGACTGCACCCGCCTGCAAACCGGCTTCGAGCTCTTTGGGGGTGAGGTAAAGTGCGCCCGGTGCCAGGACGCGGGCCGTGCGGGCTTCTCCGGCGGCTTCATTGCGGGCGTTGAAATAGTCTTCGGCTTGGCCGAGGCGTTCGCTGGCCGCTTCGCTTGCCAAAGCGCCAAGGCCGAACAGGGCATCAGCACCAGCATAGTCAAACAGGGTGGCGAGGGAATCGTGGAAAAGCGGTAGCCACATTTCGACGCCCTGCCTGCGGATTTTGGCGCGCGCGGCTTCATACATCGGATCACCATCTGGTGCGCCGAAGGCTTCAAGATAGCGGTTGCGGAAATCGCTGAGGATATCATCGGTGAACAGAATTTCGCTAACCGGCGCAAGGGCTATGGATTTGAGCTGTCCGGTGGAGCGTTGGGTTTCAGGGTCGAAGCTGCGCAACCCATCAAGCGTGTCGCCGAAAAAGTCCATGCGGATGGGCTCTGGCGAGGTTGGAGAGAACAGGTCGATAATACCGCCGCGTATCGCAAACTCGCCGCGTTCGCGGACCGTGCCC
>CALLUH010000242.1 GCA_938011445.1 uncultured Hyphomonadaceae bacterium | reverse complement strand
CAATGCCACTTTCGCTTTAAAGGCCGGACTGTGGTTCCGGCGAGGTCGTCTTGTCATAGGATCTCCTGGTATCGGCACAATAGCCGAATTCAGGCGGAAATATCACTTATAAGTACTGTGCAAATTTCCCGAACCACCTCTAAGGAGAGAAAATAGCAATGAGTGAGACGATGACAGAACCGGTAAAACGCTGGACGGCGAAGCGCAAATCTGCGCTGGTCGTGGAAATTCTTCAGGCAAAACGACAGTATCGGAAGCGAGCCGATCCTACGATTTGTCGCCTTCAGAGATCGAGGGGTGGATCGATGATGCGCGCAAGGGCATGGAGAATGCGCTGCGGGCCAATCCGCTGGATGTGAAGGAGCAATACGAAAAGAAGCTCAGTGATTTGCAGGAGGCCTATGGCGAAGCCATGCTGGAGTTGCGCGCGCGAAACTTCATAGCCGGTCTGGCACAAGCCAGAATATTCGATCCTGTGGATCGAATATAGGCGGAGAAGGCCCGAAGGGCAGCAAGCCTTGCTGGATGCGGAGGACGACAAATGATCCGCAGCATACAGCAAGGCCTCCTCGCAGACGGCATCAGTGTGCCGGTGACGAAGCTCTGTCGCTGGTTTGGCGTGCCCAGGCGCACGGTCTATTACAAACCGACCAAATCACCGCCAAAGATAGATCCCAAGTTCGAAGCGCCAATCAAAAAGATGATCGAAGACAATCCATCCTTTGGATATCGTACAGTCGCCTGGCTGCGGGGCTTTAACAGTGAGGACCCGAACGCCATCGGTTCGAGTGAGTGGTCCGAACACAGTGCAACGGATCTTCCAGCTCAAGGGCTGGCAGGTTCGCAAACGCGCAACGGGCGCGCGTCCTCGTATTGAGGCTTTGCCGTCTGTGGCAACCGCTCCGAACGAACGCTGGTCAACCGATCTGGCGCGTGTCTGGGCGGGGAAGGATAAGTGGGCGACACTTGCGCTGGTGATGGACTGCCACACACGGGAGCTGCTCGGCTGGCATCTGTCACGCAGCGGCAAAGCCTCGACCGCCGTCTCTGCTTTGGAGCATGCTTTGATTGCAAGGTTCGGGACGCTGGGGCGCGTGCAAACGCCGTTCCTGCTGCGCTCTGATAATGGACTGGTTTTTACCTCGCGCAAATATACGGCGCTGGTGAAAAGCTATGGCTTGAAACAGGAGTTCATCACCCCGCATTGCCCACAGCACTGCGTTCGGGTCGCCATCGGTTCGAGAGCCGATAAGCAGGGCATGATCGAGCGGTTGATCCGTTCCCTCAAAGAGCAATGCGTACACCGCCAACGCTTTGAAAGCCTAACCCATGCCAGCCGTGCTATCAGCGACTGGATCACATTCTACAACACAAAACGGCCCCACCAGGCCCTAAAAATGAAAACACCAAACCAGGCTTATCAATTAGCCGCATAAACTGAGCAGAAAACGCTGGGTCGATACATTCTTGGGCCAAACAAATATGCTGCACAATATGCTGCACAATATGCTGCACACAAAAAAATTAAAATAGGTAAAAACAATAAGATAAGGTAATTGGAGTTGATCGTGGGCGGACTTCCTCTCCGCCATGTCTGGTTCCCTTGGCAATGCACGTGCCTTAAGCTTCTTTGTCTGTCTGCTTGCCTTCGGTCTCTGGTGCTTTGTCGTCTTGGAAAAACGGCTTAGCTGGTAGCCGTGTTGACCTGAGTGGCGGCGTTGGGGGAGCGGATTGCTAAAAATTCCGATGCCTCGAAAATTGTGCCAAGTCCGAGCGGGCCGACGATCCGCAATAAGCATTACAGGACCTGCGTGCCAAGATAGGGGCACACGCCGGAAGCGACCGTTTGTGCCATATTCGCGTCACAATCCGTTAGGTGATTGTAAACCGCATTACGCCAAATCTGGATATAGCATGTGGTTAGAGTTGTAATCGGAGAGGGACCAGTCTTCGGTCAATCAAGTGCTTATGGAACAAGTTGATTTTGCTATGTGAAGGATGACCAATGTCATGACAATGCCACACAAACATCAGAAGCTCTATAACTGGTTGGTTGACCAACCAATGGGCTGTGAGACCCATCACGCGACGGCATCGGTTGCGCAAAATAAGTGTGCGATTGACGCCCTTAAACAACTGACCTCCATGATCATGTCGTCAAGCAATCAGGACATCAGCGCTTTCATTGAAGATACGCGGGCTGCGATTCGGGAAAAAACGGCTGCGGAACGTCAAGCCGCTACTGTTGATGAGCAGGACTTTCTCTGCACCGACTAAACCTTGTCGTCCTTGTGTGCGGCGTTTTAGCCGAACGGCTTGAAGCTGAGCTTATCGCGGGCCTATGCTCTTATCCAGATAGGAAGAGAGCACAGGTCCGCCATTGTCCGACACGAATACTATGGATACGATTGCGCAGCGGTTTGCCGCTGTAGCGGAGCTTTACCCGGAAATTGTCGCGATTGAAGGGGTGTCAAGCCAACTCACCTATCGAGAGCTCGCTGCCCTAACATATCGGATGGCCGACAGGCTTGAGGATATGGAAACACACATGGGCGACGGTGTGCCTCGTCTTGTTGCTGTTTTGGCTGATCGGTCCGTTGAGTCCGTTGCCGCCATGTTCGGCCTCGTTCTCGCAGGCTGGGCATATCTTCCTTTAGATCCTCAAGCTGGAATGTCTGCGCTGGTTGCGATGATTGCTCAGAGTGGTGCGGTTGCCTTGTTGACCGATGCGCCCAATCGGATTGTGGCCCAGAAGCTTGCCACGGAAAAAGTTTGCTTATTGGAATTAGGCGATGTGTTCGGTTCGCCGCCGAGCGAGACCTTGCGCGCTGCCCCGGCTCATATTCGCGGCGATGTATTGGCCTATGTTCTTTTCACACCGGGCACGGGCGGCGCACCAAAGCCGGTTTCCCACACGCGGACCAGCCTCATCCGCTCGGTTGCCTGTTATTGCGAGGACAGTGATTTGCAGCCGGGCGATCGGGTGAGCCTTGCGACCCCGCTCGGGTTCACCCCCACTTTGTTTTGTCTGTTCGGCACCTTGTTAACAGGCAGCACCCTTTGCCCTCTGGACTACGGGCCAGATGAATACACCAATTTGGGCGACTGGATTAGTGCCCGTAAATTATCGCTTGTCTATACGACGGCTACTGCCTTTCGCCGCTGGGCGAGCAGGTTGCCCGACCATAATGCTGGCACCGCTGACAAATTTGGACATTTGCGTATGGTGCAGCTCGCTGGCGAACCGCTTTTGGCCAGCGATGTGGCGCTCTTTCAACAAAAATTTTCCGTTACGGTGGGTCTCTATAATGGCATGGGTACGACGCAAACGAGCTGTGCGGCGCGCTTTATGATTGACCACGATATGACATTTCTCGATGGAAGTGTTCCCATTGGTTATCCCTATGATGATGTTGACTTGCTTATTCGCAATAAGGATGGGCGCTTATTGGGGGCTGGTGAGATTGGTGATCTCTATATCAAGCCGCGCTGGTCTGGATGGGACGATGCTTTAGCTGAGTTCAATACCGGTGACGTTGCGATGCTGGAAGAAGGTGGCAGGATCGTTCATTTCGGTCGGCTGGACGGGCGTATCCATATTGATGGCGTGAACGTTGACCCGCTCGAAGTGGAATCTCTCCTGATGCGACGCAAAGAGGTAGGCGAAGCGGCGGTGATTTTCGAAGATAGAGGCCAAGGTGGAGAACTTGCTGCTTTTATAGCGGGTATTGCCGGAGCTCAGATCGAACTTGAGGATCTACGGGTCTGGTTGATGGGGTTATTGCCTAAACAAATGATACCTGTGCGATGGACTCTGCTGGAGAGTTTGCCGCTGGTGGGCGCAGCAAAGCTTGACCGCAAAGCGCTTCGGTCACAGAGCCATGGGTCGGCCTTGAGCGCAAAAATAGAGCCGCGCAAAGCTGATGAGCTGGATGACCGTATTCTTGAAGCCATGCGCACTGTCCTGGGAAGACGTGATCTTGCCGCGACCGCAGACTTCTTTATGTCAGGCGGCGATGCCTTATTGGCCCTTGAGCTTACCATGGTGATTGAGCGCGAGTTTGGGGTTGGTCTGAGTGTTTCGCGTTTTATGCAGGCTCCTACGGCCATTAATCTTGCGCACGAATTGCGGCGCCGGGCAGGGCGGGGGGACGGTCCTGTACATTCTGTAAATGATCTCGCGGCAGTTTGGCAACTCGATCATAGTGCCCCCCTCGACTTGCAGATGCTTGAGCCAGCTGACATTCCCAGTTCTTGGCACGAGCTGCTTGTTCACGACAATAGCATGACGGCTACGCTTGCCGCTTGGCGGGGTGGGACCGTTTCGCTGAATGTAATGGCGCAACAACAATTGGGCCGCTATTTTATGCGCAAAGTCGAGCTTGTTTGCCCTGCTGGGGAGATTTTGGCTGTGGCGGGAATAAGGGTTGATCTGGCAGCCTTTGTCGCGGCTGCACGCCTCGAAATCATTGCCGGAGACACCCCCTTCGGGACAATCTTGCAGAAACATAAGATAGACACGGCAAATAGATTACAGGGGCTGTTTGTAACCCACGACCCCATGACTAAACGCTATGGTCGGCTTAACCGGATTGAGGACAAAGCCGGAAGCGTTCTCGCCGATGTTATCGAAGTTTTGACGCCGGACATCGTGTCCAAACGGGCAAAGTCCTGAGCGCGTGTCACCGCGAGCCGAAGCGGGGAGGCGGATGATCAAGGTAAAATGGTGGGCGGTAACGGGCTCGAACCGCTGACCCTCTCGGTGTAAACGAGATGCTCTACCAACTGAGCTAACCGCCCTTGAGCGCGTGTGATACGCTGCCTGACTTATCCAGACAAGTGTAAATTTCGTTTGCGCGCACCAAATCTTTCTTCGTGCCCTCCAAGGCCTAATGTGGCCGTGGAATGTCCTTGTTTCCAGATGCTTCGGGGCGTCCGGCGAGGGTCGCCTGTAGTGCCGCTTCGTCTGCGGCGGACCACTCAATTGCCACCAAGGGCCGCGTCAGGGCGTGTGCCAGAACCTCCGAAACATCTGAGACAGGTATGATTTTCATGCCCTGTTTCACCGAATCCGGAACATCGACCAGATCCTTGGCATTTTCCTGCGGGATAAGGACAGTCTTGATCCCGCCTCGAAGGGCTGCGAGCAGTTTTTCCTTGAGGCCGCCAATGGGCAATACATTGCCGCGCAAAGTAACCTCGCCTGTCATCGCAACGTCACGCCGGACCGGATTATTGGTCAATAGCGAAACAATAGCCGTCGTCATGCCGATACCAGCTGAGGGACCATCCTTTGGTGTGGCGCCTTCGGGGACATGGACATGGATGTCGGTGGTGTTGAAGCTGCTCGGCTTGATGCCCAGTGAAACGGCGCGGGCGCGAACAAGTGAATTTGCCGCCTGTATCGACTCCTTCATGACGTCACGCAGATTTCCCGTTACTTTCATACCGCCGCGTCCGGGCATCTGGACCGCTTCGATGGTTAGCAAATCGCCGCCCACTTCAGTCCAGGCAAGCCCCGTCACCGCACCGATCTGGTTTTCCTGATCGGCAAGGCCAAAGCGAAATTTCCGAACACCGGCGAAGTCAGCCAAATTCTCTGCGGTAATCACTTGATTTGCGAGCGTTTCGTCCTGACCAAGCTTCCGCACAGACTTGCGCGCGAGCCGGGCTATCTCGCGCTCAAGATTTCGGACGCCGGCTTCACGGGTATAATAACGCACAAGATCGCGGATAGCGCTTTGGTCTACGGTCCATTCTGTTTCGGCAAGGCCATGATCCTTGCGGATCTTTGGTACCAGATGCCGAATAGCGATTTGTAGCTTCTCGTCCTCGGTATATCCGGCAATCCGAATGATCTCCATTCGGTCGAGCAATGGCTGCGGCATGTTCAGAGAGTTAGCTGTGGTGACGAACATCACATCGGACAGATCGTAGTCCACTTCGAGATAGTGATCGTTAAACGTCGCGTTCTGTTCAGGATCGAGCACTTCGAGCAGGGCCGAGGCAGGGTCGCCGCGATGATCCATGCCAAGTTTGTCAATTTCGTCCAGCAGGAACAGGGGATTGCCAGACTTGGCCTTCTTCATCGACTGGATAATCCGGCCAGGCATAGAACCGATATAGGTTCGTCTGTGACCACGGATTTCACTCTCATCGCGCACACCGCCAAGTGCAACGCGCACAAAGTCACGGCCGGTTGCACGGGCAATGGATTTGCCAAGAGATGTCTTGCCCACACCCGGTGGGCCAACAAGGCATAAAATGGGTCCACGCATTTTCTTCGTCCGCTTCTGAACAGCAAGGTATTCGAGAATGCGTTCTTTGACTTTTTCGAGCCCGTAATGATCATTATCGAGAATGGTTTCTGCGTTTACCAGATCGGTCGAAACGTCTTTATGCTTACCCCAAGGCAGGGAGCTCATCCAATCAAGATAGTTTCGCACCACGGTCGATTCCGCAGACATCGGGCTCATCTGGCGCAATTTGCGCAACTCACCGTCTGCCTTCGTACGTGCTTCTTCAGTCAAGGGCGTCTCACGTAGCTTGTCTTCAAGTTCGGCCAGTTCGTCGCGCTGCTCGTCCTGTTCGCCAAGCTCGCGCTGGATCGCTTTCATCTGCTCGTTGAGATAATATTCGCGTTGGGTCTTTTCCATTTGCCGTTTTACGCGGCTTTTGATTTTTCGCTCCATTTCCAGCATGCCCATCTCGCCTTCCATCAGGGAGAAGACTTTTTCGAGGCGCTCTTTGGCATCAGGAATTTCCAGCAATTCCTGCTTATCGGAGAGCTTGACAGAGAGTTGTGCAGCCACCGTATCAGCGAGCTTGCCCGGATCGGTAATCTTGGTGATGGTGGCAACGGCATCAGGTTGAAGTTTGCGGTTCAGCTTCACGTAATTCTCAAATTGGTCAATCACCGCTCGTGCCAGCACTTTTACATCCTCGGCTGGCGCCTCGTGCCCGTCAATTACGATCAAGTCAGCGTCAAGATAGTCACCGCGATTGTTGAGCCGCTCTAGCCGCGCTCTCGACTGACCCTCGACAAGCACTTTGACCGTGCCATCTGGCAGTTTCAGTAATTGCAAAATGGTCGCAATCGTACCCATCGGATGTAAGTCATCGGCCTCGGGGTCTTCGATTGACGCGTCACGTTGGGCGATCAACAAGATTTCATTTTCGCCTTCCTCGACCATTTCCAACGCGCGGACAGACTTGTCCCGACCTACAAAAAGAGGGGCGACCATGTCAGGGAAGACAACGATATCCCGCAAAGGCAGAACGGGGAGTGTTTTCATGGTCGGCATCGGCTTCTCCTTGAGCTCTGCGAACCTCGCACAGCAATCTTTAGCGCAGCTTATTGAGCGGCGGCATGACTTCAAACTCTACAGGGTATTTGGCGACGATGGCCACGTGCTTCAAGCACAAACTTCCGTTATCAGGAGGCTTCTTCGGTTTTCACCGCCTCTGCGTGTACATAGAGCGGTGAGGCGTTACCCTCGACCACTTCGCCGTTCACTACAACTTCGGAGACACCTCTCAGATTTGGCAGTTCGAACATGGTATCAAGAAGGATTGCTTCCATAATTGACCGCAGACCACGAGCGCCCGTTTTACGTTTGATCGCTCTGTCGGCGACAGCTTTTAAGGCTTCTTCGGTGAAGGTTAGCTGGACGGATTCCATATCGAAAAGACGCTGATACTGCTTGAGCAATGCGTTCTTGGGCTGGGTCAGGATGGAGATCAGGGCATCTTCATCGAGATCTTCAAGTGTTGCAATCACGGGAAGACGGCCAATAAATTCTGGAATAAGACCGAACTTCTGCAAATCTTCCGGCTCGGTTTCCCGCAAGATTTCACCCGTTTTGCGCTCCTCTGGATTTTCCACTTCTGCGCCAAAGCCGATGCTGGACTTCTCACCGCGCGACGTGATGATCTTGTCGAGACCGGCAAAGGCACCACCACAGATAAACAGGATATTGGTTGTGTCTACTTGCAGGAAGTCCTGCTGGGGGTGTTTGCGACCGCCCTGCGGGGGCACAGCTGCGACCGTACCTTCCATGATCTTCAGGAGCGCTTGCTGTACGCCTTCGCCACTTACGTCGCGGGTGATCGAAGGATTGTCCGACTTACGCGATATTTTGTCGATCTCATCAATATAGACGATCCCGCGCTGGGCGCGCTCGACATTATAATCGGCCGCCTGAAGCAGCTTCAGAACGATGTTCTCGACGTCCTCGCCGACATAGCCCGCTTCGGTGAGCGTGGTTGCATCGGCCATTGTGAACGGTACGTCGATGATGCGCGCGAGGGTTTGAGCAAGCAGCGTTTTACCGCAACCTGTGGGACCAACGAGCAGAATGTTCGATTTGGCGAGTTCTACAGCATCAGACTTTGAAGCATGGGAGAGGCGCTTGTAATGGTTATGAACTGCCACGGACAGGATGCGTTTGGCATAGGCTTGAGCGATCACATAATCGTCTAGCACGTCACAGATCTCTTGTGGTGAGGGAACACCTTCACGGGCAGAGACGAGCGCACTTTTGTTCTCTTCGCGGATAATATCCATGCAAAGTTCGACACATTCATCACAGATGAACACGGTTGGCCCCGCAATGAGCTTTTTTACCTCATGCTGGCTCTTTCCACAGAAAGAGCAGTAGAGTGTGTTTTTCGAGTCGCCGGAGCCGGTTTGTTTCGTCATATCTACCTCAATGCCCCATAAAATTTAACACAAAGCTTACAAAGCTGCGTGATCGCAGGGAATAATTTATTCTTACCGCGTCATCTCGCCCAAGCAAGACTTACGCCGTTA
>CALLUH010000241.1 GCA_938011445.1 uncultured Hyphomonadaceae bacterium | reverse complement strand
GCACATCGGCAATGTCCTCTCGGAGGCCCAGCTTGCCGAGGTGCAAGACCTCATCGGCCAGCTTGAATGGAATGACGGCACCGCCACCGCCGGCAAGCGCGCCCGCAGCGTAAAACGCAATGAACAGGCCGATTTGTCGAGTAAGGCTGGCAGCAAAATCAAAGCGCTGGCCCATGCCGCGCTCGCCCGCCAATCCGTCTTCCAGTCCGCCGCTAGGCCGCGCACTTATTCAAACCTCCTCCTTAGCCGCACCGGGAAAGGCGGCGGATACGGTGCCCATATCGACAATGCCATCATGGGCAAGGGCGCGTCCCGATTGCGCTCGGATCTGTCCTTCACCTTGTTTCTGAACACTCCAGAAGACTATACCGGCGGCGAACTCGTCTTGGATTTTCCGGCAGGCTCACAATCTATCAAACTCGAAGCGGGCGAGATGGTGCTTTATCCGTCCACGCTTATCCACGAAGTTACACCCGTCACGCAAGGGGTGCGCCTCGTCCTTGTCGGGTGGATAGAAAGCCATATCCGCAACGCCGCCCAGCGCGAAATCCTCTTTGATCTCGACCGGATACGAACCAGCCTGTCCAACACGGCAGCATCAGACGCCGAACGCCTTATCCTCGACAAAACCGTCTCGAACTTGCTTCGTCTCTGGGCGGGGGATTGAAGACGCTGATCCGAGGGATAGAACCGTGATCATCTCGTCACAATCTCGACCTCAGCCGATCGTGCAAACCCCCGGATTTTGAATAATTGCTGCGGGAATGATCAAGCGGATCGGCTCCCCCTCTTGTGCGGGTGCATCGGGCAAGGGAGCAGAATAAACCGCAAAGAGCAAAATAAGGATGCGAAGCGCATGAATAAACATTCGGGCATCGAAACAAAAAATTTACGCTCTGTTAAGACAAATCACCTGTCCGGCGCATGAATCGGGTGGTTTTCGCCCGATGAGTGGTTAAACTGAGCCTATGATCAGCGCCCCCGAAGTCGAAAAACAGAACCGTAGCTATGAACGCATAGCGGCAGCTTTGGAGGTGCTTGGTAATAACTGGCGCGATTGGCCGGACCTGCGCAGCTGTGCGCATGCACTTGGTCTCTCGCCCGGTCATTTCCAACGCGAATTTACCAATTGGGCTGGGTTGTCGCCACGCCAATATCAGGCGGCATTGGCCCATGGCGAGGCGGGTGACTTATTGCGTGAGGGGGCAAGTGTTCTGGAAGCGACTTATGAAACCGGCCTGTCAGCTCCCAGCCGCTTACATGATTTATTCATTGCACATGAAGGACTTAGCCCAGGTGCTGCAAAGTCAGGCGGGGATGGCGAAACGCTGACAATTGGGCGTGCGCCAACGCCGTTTGGGGAGGGCGTCTGGCTTGTCTCGGCGCGCGGGCTTGTTGGTCTGGGCTTTATCGACGAGAACGCACCAGAGCGGACCGGTTTCGAGCATCAGGGGCGCAGCGAAGCGGCGGCCTTTGCCGATCTTTTGGGGCGTTATCCGGCGGCGGCGTTCGTTCGCGATGACAAGGTCGCTAATGACTGGTCCAAACGCGCGTTCGAAAGCGATGAGCCCTTGCCGGTCGCACTTTACGGTACACCATTTCGCCGACAGGTCTGGCGAGCCTTACTCGATATTCCACTCGCCAAAACAGAGACTTATGGCGCACTTTCGCAGAGAATAGGCCGTCCCAAAGCTCAGCGGGCAACAGGCGCGGCCGTTGGCGCCAACCCGCTAAGCTGGTTTATTCCTTGCCACAGAGCCTTGTCTGCGAGCGGCAAGCTACACAATTATCATTGGGGTCTTGCTCGCAAGCGCTGCATGTTGACCTATGAACGGGTTCGTGCGCTCTAAGCGGGTTGAACCGTCGTTTTGGAGCCCCTGATGTCTGGCCCGCTAATTCTCGCTATTATCGTCTCGGCCTTCGGTCTTTGGGGAGGCTATCTGCTGTTTCGGCAACGCCAGACAAAAGCTGAGGCGAAAGATACGTTTACAGCCTATAAAGCGGATGGGACGCTCTCAAAACATGTCTCAGAGCAGGCCTATAGCGAGGTTTATATGCGCAGTGAGGGCCCGCGCTTTGGCAAATATCTGTTTGTTACAGCTTTAAGCGCTGCATTTGGGGTATTGCTCGGTCTGCGTGTGTTCAACTTTGTTTGGAATCTGGTTTGGCTAAGGACGGGAAAGCTTGGCTGGTTCGACGTTGGCGAGCTGCCGCATTCGCTTGCAACGGTGTTCTTATATGTCGGGATCATGTTTCTGGCGACATGGGTTTCAATGCAGCACTATCATCTGCGCGCACCAGGAAAACTTCGAAATGAAATCAAGAGACTAAATGGGCATGAGGGTTCAAATGGAAACCTATAACGGTAAAACTGTCGCGATCACTGGCGGCGCAACAGGGATCGGCTTTGCACTTGCCAAAGCCCTCGGCAAAGAAGGCGCGAACATCGTGATCGGAGAACCGCGCAGCGAACGTCTTGATGAGGCCGCTGCCGTGCTTCGGGCGGACGGTATTTCCGCGGTATCCATGGTTATGGACGTGGCTGTTCAAGCCAGCGTCGAGGCATTTGCAGATTTCGCTTGGGAGAGTTTCGGACAGGTCGATCTTGCCATCAATAATGCGGGTATCAGCGTTGGCCAAGCTCCCCTCGTCGATTTACCCTCGGCGAAACTCCATAAGATATTTGGGGTCAATTTCTTCGGCGTCTGGCATGGCTGCGCCGCGTTCGGACGGCGTATGATCAAGCAGGGGACACCAGCGGCGATCTATAATGTGGGATCGGAGAACTCGCTCTATGTCGCCGTTCCCAACTCGGCTGCCTATGTCGCAACCAAGCATGCTGTCCTCGGTATGACCGAAGCTTTCCGGGAGGAAATGCCGGACTTCATCAATGTGGGTACGATCTTCCCCGGCTTTGTTGGAACTGAACTGATACCCGAAGCCATTCGAGGCATGGGCATGAATGCCGATCACTTTGCTGCGGCCGTTATCCCACAAATGCGTGCAGGCGGGCGGTTCATCGTCACCCATGCCTGTAACCGCGACAGCATCACACCAAGGCGGGCGGCGCTCGACAAGGCTTATGACACTTATGCTCCGCGCTATGACGGTGACGATGAATATGATGTCCGAAAACTCATAGCAAAGTTGAGCCAGCAGCGATGACAAAAGACCTGCCTCCTGACGGATTTACCCTACACAATCGCGCTTCGCCGATGACCCAGCCATGGATGCCGATTTATAAGCGGATGAATAGCCGCAGTGTGCATCTGGGGGTCTGGCTGGCGGAAAAACACTGCAATTCACGCGGGCTGGTCCATGGCGGATTTATCGCCGCGCTTGCAGATAATACGATGGGGTATACGTGTGGGCAGGCGCTAAAAGCCGATGGTCGAGTGATCGCCGGTCTCGTTACTATTTCACTCAATATTGATTATCTCGGCAGCGCCAAGCTTGGCCAATGGATGAGTTGGGAGCCCGAACTTCTTAAAGCCGGTCGATCAATTGCCTTCGTTTCTGCGCTTGTCAAAGCTGACGGCGAAACCGTTGCGCGGGCCAATGCATCGTTCAAAATAACAAAATAAGTTGTTCCGGGATCGGGTTTATATCCCGCGATCGTCGCCGCGAGAAGCATTTTCCAATTGTTTTAGAAGATCTTCGTGTAGATTCCCCGAATCTCCCCCTCCAAAAACAAATACACCAGATGTGAAGGTCGTTCCGAAGGTTTGCGCCGCGACGGCCGTTTGTGCCATTCCCGAAAGGAAATCCTGATCTGTCAATGTCGATAGCGGGTGCACGAAGACGGACCAAACCTGTCCGTTCCCAATCGCATAGCGGGCATCCAAAACGGCATCAAAATTGGCTTGTAATGTCCGCATGAGCAGTTCGGGTGGAATGCCTTCGACAGCAACAATGGCGGTGATAATCCGCATCCGGTCGGCGTTTTCGTCATAAATCACATTCAGAGCCCGCCCATTGACCATCAGCACATGACTATTACCACGCATAACAGAGTTTGGGTCGATACGCTTGATGAGTTCGCCGAGCCGTTCGCCTGTCATGGCGCCTGGCAGAGTGTCCTGCGGCAGCTCCAGCGGCGGCGGGAGATCCTCCTGTGCCTTAGCGGGCGTTAACGTAATTGCAGACAGGGCCAAGAGTGTACCGAAAACGGCAAGGGGGAGACGAAACATAGTATCACTTTCAAAACTCTAACTCTTACCAAGCCCGCTCTGGCCAAACCTGTCCAGCCTCCTGATAGAGTTGTGATCGGCAATTATTGCCGTGCGCAAAGCTCTGGATTGGCGGAGCAAGTTCCGATGACCGTCTCGATCCAGCTCACATAGCCCGCAAGATTTGTATAACGTGCATTATAGTCACCGCTGCAAAACTGACCGGTAGCGCGGTTCTGTTCAACCACGGACAACACACCGATAACGCGCGGATCACCATCTGTCTCATCAACAAGAAGCGGACCGCCACTGTCACCAATACAAGGCCCCGAGCTTTCCGTGCTGGTCACTGTGATTGCGGCAGGACCACTGCTGATCAGATTAAGATCAGCGCGCAAAAGCGTATCGGACAATTGCCCCCGCTCAAAGCTTGTCAGCCCCCAGCCTGCCATGCGGGCATTGGGATAATTGATCGGACCAAGCGGGCGATCGGTTTCGCCATAGCGGGCAATTGGTACGCTTGTCAGGGTTTCCGCCGTTTCGTCACTGATCCCGATGAGCGCAACATCATTTGAGTATTGCCCGCTGGCCCCGCCATATGCGGAATGACACAAGGATGCGGTTGCCTGAAAGGTGATAGCTCGTGGGTCTCTGAGATTGCTTTCCGTTGCGATCAACCGGACTTCATCATAAGTGTCATCAAGGCAATGGGACGCTGTTACGAACCAATTGTCTGCGATCCTCGTGGCGCCGCAGTGTCCACTTGATACGCCGCCGGATTCAAGTGTCCGACGCGGCTCCATTTTAACAATGCCCGGAAATGTATCGGTCGTTATCGCAGCGCCGTTCACCGTTTGCGTGGTCACAGATGCCAAAGCCGTTTCGGCATTCGCAATTTCAGCGAGTGTCTGGGTTTCCCGACCCGAGGGTGCGCACCGGGCCGCATTAATCTCAAGCAGATTGCTGATACCCGCATATTCGTCGAACGTGTCATCAGGCGGAATGGATAAGGTATCATCAGCCGTCTCGGGGGCCGGTTGTTCGAGCGTATCCAGCGCAATGTCTGTTGCTGGAGCCTCTCGTGTGGGCTGCGGCGGTGGGGCAGGCGTTGCTGCTTGTTCGGCCGGCGGGACCGTCTGCTGCGCCGGAAGCGAGGAATCATCGGCGCGGGTGAACCCTGGAAACTCTACCGAATCGCATCCCGCAAGAGCAAAGCACGCAAAAAATGTGGCCATGAAGCCCGTTCTGATCAACATTCCCATCTATCTCCTTGTTTACAAAGTCCTTCAACGAGGCCCCTGTTTAGCAGGTCAATCAAAAATAGTGGCAGCAGTGTGACCATAATGAATAGGGGCTGGGGAACGACCTTGCTGTCGCCACATTCGATTGTATGTTCGGGCGCATGGATCTCAATCAGGAGTGACCCCATGAAGCATATCATTTTAAGCTTTGCCACGCTTGCGCTTTCGAGTTCGGCGTTCGCGCAAGAAGGCGGGACATCATCTGAAATGGATGCTGCACTTGCGGCAGGCTGGAAGGCGGCGTTTACCTGCTCGGGCCTGTTTACAGCCAAGCTGCCTCTTGAGACCATCAAGACCAATGAGCTTGACGGAATTTATCCCGACTTTCGGATCGCATATGACGAATTGGCGCCGGCTCAGATCGACCGCACACAAAGGTCCGTATCTGTTAGCTGGTCAGACACGCTTCCACCCCGAATTGCGGTCTGGCGGGCGGGGTTTGGCTGCACACAATTGCCAATCGGAGCGGATATTGGCTTTGCCGCAACTCTCGGAAATATCTCGAATTGGCCCCAGAATAACGGACCCGATTCAGCGCGCGCGATTGGAGACAATGCCCGCATCCGGCAGGATCGCGGGTTTTATGGCTCGTTGGAAGTTCCCCTGTCTTTTGCTTTTGACGGGCAAACCTATGGCGAGGGGACGCGCACGAGCGCAGTTGTGGTTTTATCCAAAGGAGAAGTTGTCGGAGAGAAATATGCGCGCGGGATCACCGCTACAACACCACAGCGCACTTGGTCGGTTGCGAAAAGCATAACCGTATCTGCAATCGGTGCTGCAAATTATGCCGGCTTGTTCGATTTTAAGGGCCGCACAGCCATTGAAGCCTGGGACACTCCTGGCGATCCAAGACAAGCGATCACGACGGAGCATCTGTTACATATGGCGAGTGGGCTGGATTCCGGCGCGCGCGGAAATCGCACAGACCGACTTTATTTTGGTGGTGGACGCCTGATTGACAATGCCCTTGGTCAATCGCTCGAAGCGGCACCGGGGCGGCGTTGGAAATATGCCAATAATGACACGCTTCTGGCGATGCGGGCGCTGCGTGAACGGCTTGATGACGACGCCCTTTATGCCCGTCTTCCTTATGAGGGATTACTCTGGAAAATCGGCGCGACGCACACCACGCTTGAGACGGACTGGAATGGAGACTATCTGTCTTCAAGCCAGATCTGGACAACGGCACGAGACATGGCGCGATTGGGCCAACTTTATCTACAGGACGGCATCTGGCGCGGGGAACGAATTTTGCCGGTGGGCTGGTCTGACTATGTGTCTACCCCTTCACCTGCCCAGCCAGAATCGCGCGATGGCTACGGCTATGGCGCACAATTCTGGCTCATGAACAATGTCGAGGGAATACCTGCCGACACTTATGCGGCGCTTGGCAATCGTGGACAGTCAATTGTCATTGTGCCCTCGCGCGACATTGTGATTGTGCGTCGTGGATATGATGTAAATGGGGGAACGCGGTTCGATCTCAATGGTTTCACACGCGCCGTTCTGCGGGCAGTCGAATTGATGGAAGCGGAGCGGGCCGAGGCGGACAGGCTCGCAGAGGAAGCGAATGAAGCCGAGCGCGCTTTGGGCAATCCTGCCACAAGACGCTAATTCGAAGCGAGCGGGGTTCCTGTTTCAGCGTCATAAATTGCGGTGATCCTCATGGAGCTATTGTTTCCGCCACTGTCGCCGAGCCCTGAAGCTTCAAACGCCGAGGAAGTTTCCTGCAAATATGTATGGCCGCTTGGCCCACGCGCGCAGGTGGCGGAACGATTGACAGCTTTGATTTTGGCCACAACATATAAAGTTACGGGCTTGGTAAGATGCTGTTCATAGCTGAGGATTGCCGGATCCTCGCGCGAGATCACAACTGTGGTCAACATCCGCTTCGTCATTTTCTTCTCGGGACCATCGGCGTCCTCGGGAATGCCCGGCTTAAACTGATAAGTGATTGTATCAGTATCCTCTGAAATAACTTCAACATCTTCTGGATCAGGCGGCGTTGTAATCAGGCCGGAACACCAAATACCGTTCTCGATTGTGCTTTCGATACCGGACAAGGCGCTGAACGAGCTTCCGGGGCGGTCAGGATTGATCAGGTGTGCCGGGGTTATTTGCTTGAACTCAGGTGCACTCAGATCAACACGGGCATAGCCTGTGCGTGTTTCGCCATCTTCGCCCGTATCGGTCGAGGTGCGTTCAATATCGAATGTAAATGTGGGAGGGATCTCATTTTCCTCGATCGCAATACGTAACGGGTCTGGCAGCTCGCTCTGGGCTTGAGCGATTGTTGACATTGTGAGCAAGGCGGTACCGGCAAGCAAATGGCGCATTTGAAGTCTCCCAAATCTTTCGGCTTTAATGTGACTGGAAACTGCCATAGGATACAAGAGCGCATGGTGTTTCTTGTCCAAATTTAATAAACGCTCGAAACCAAGTTGCCATATCGAAAAAGAGACCTTCGACGAGATGTCTGCTGTTCGAAAATCCATTCTGGGGAAACGATTTGACCACTGGTTCGACATGCGCGGCTGGACGCCAAGGCCACATCAGATTGCGCTAACCGAGCGTTCGCTTGCCCGGCAAAGCACGCTGCTCATCGCCCCGACAGGGGGCGGTAAGACACTGGCAGGTTTCATGGCCAGCCTGATTGATCTTGACCGTTCGGGCCCGCGTAAAAGGCCTGCGCTTCATACGCTCTACATCTCACCGCTCAAAGCGCTCGTGGTTGATGTTCAGCGCAATCTGATGATGCCGGTCGAAGAGATGGGGCTCGACATTTCGATTGAAACCCGCACCGGCGACACGCCCCAACATAAACGCCAGAGACAGCGCAAGACACCGCCCGATATATTGCTAACAACGCCCGAGCAATTGGCGCTCTTTATTGCGTCCGATCATGCTGATGAGTTCTTTGCAGATCTGAAATATGTCATCATTGACGAAGCTCACGCACTTGCCCCGCAAAAGCGCGGGGATCTTTTGAGCCTTGGATTGGCCACACTTGCCCAATGGGCGCCGCGCTGCGCATTTGTCGGCTTGTCTGCAACCGTGCAAACCCCGCCCGCGCTCGCAGCATGGCTTTCACCCAAGGCCGGCATTCTTGAAACCAGCGAAGCCGTTTCAGCCGACATTGCCATTATGGACAGCCGCGAGCGGATACCATGGTCGGGCCATTCGGGGCGATTTGCAGCTCCCGAACTTTACGAAGCCATTTGCGGCGCACAGCTGGCGCTCCTATTCGTGAACACACGATCGCAAGCGGAGCTTATGTTTCAGGAATTGTGGCAGATCAATGAAGACAATCTGCCGATTGGTCTGCATCACGGCTCGCTTGCAAAGGAGCAGCGCCGCAAAGTCGAACGGGCTATGGCAGAGGGTATCATGCGGGCGGTT
>CALLUH010000240.1 GCA_938011445.1 uncultured Hyphomonadaceae bacterium | reverse complement strand
GGCACCCCTCTGGCAGCGCGATGCGGGTTGAGCTATCGCTCAGGAGGCTGTTGATACGTTCTGTGCGTTCGCCATAGCCCAGCGTGACGGCGAACGGCACTTGCCATGTCTTGTCCGCTTCAATCGACGAGCCAAGCGGGGCGTAGCGGCTCTGGCGCACATCGAGCATCTCACTGCCCTCAGCGCAGGACATTTGCACCTTCAGGAAGGGCGTACCCGGCTGGAAGATGAAAGATTTGAAGCTATCGACCACGGCTTCATTGCCGGACCCTTCCGCAAGCGAGGCCATGAAATCGTTCACGTCCGCAACGCCATCTTCAAAACGCGTCATGTGCAGGCGCATACCGGCCCGAAAGGCGTCTTCGCCGAGATAGTTCTCGAACATCGACAAGACATGCCCGCCCTTGGAATAGGTGATGCCGTCAAAGGCAGAGAGGATGTCGCCATTGGCATTGATCGGGTTGCGGATCTGGCGGGCGCTGGCGAGCGCATCTGCGCCCATCGCGCCAATACCGCGTTGGATCGGCGAGCGGTCAAAGCCGCCTGCCGGATCATAAGCGTGCATGGTCTTATAGCTCATCCATGTCGCAAAGGCCTCATTGAGCCAGATATCGTCCCACCATTTCGGGGTGACGAGATTGCCAAACCATTGATGGGCAAGCTCATGGGCATGTGTGGTCAGCGCCCCGCGCCTCTGGCCAAGCGAAGTGCGCTCATCGATCAAGAGCGCGCTTTCGCGATAGATAATTGCGCCGGCATTTTCCATCGCGCCATAAGCAAAATCAGGCGCGGCGATGAGGTCAAGCTTGCCATAAGGATAGGGGTAATCGAAATAGTCTTCCTGAATGCGCAGCATCTCGAATGTCGCATCATGGGAGGTCTCAAGCTGCGGCCCCTTCCCGATCGCCGCGAAGGAACGCAAAGGCACCGCCTCTGCGCGAATGGCGTTTGCCGGAATGGGACGGTTTTCGAACAGTTCATATGGGCCAACCGCGAACGCGACGAGATAGGACTGGATCGGGCGTGTCGTTTCGAAGGCATGGCGCACCCAGCCATCATCGAGCGTGGTCTGGCTTTTATCCGCGCCATTGGTGATAACTTTATTGCCCGCAGGCGTGGTGATGGTGACCGTCCACGGCGTCTTGAAGCGCGGCTCGTCAAAGCTTGGAAAAGCGCGGCGGGCGTCGATCGGCTCCATCTGGCTCGCAAGATAGGCGTGCCCGCCCTGCTCGGCTTTGTAAAGACCTGCAAGGCCGAGATTGAACGGGGCGGTATAATCCATGTTCAGGGTGACGGAGCCTGCCGGAAGCGGGCTGGCAAAGGTCAACCGCGAGACGCCGCCATCGGCAAGCTCGCCTTCAAACTCTGCGGGCACGGCAATGTCGCCCTCATACACGGCAAACGCATTTTGAACGTCAGGGCCAAGCGCGTGCAGGTAAATCTCGCTGGTCGCCTCATCGAGCGTCACATCAATGCTGACAGAGCCGGAAAAGCTTGCCGCCTCCGGATCAGCGCGAAGATCGAGCCGGTAAGCGGTCGGCGTAACACCTTCGGGCAACTGGCCAGCGGGAACGGCGCTTGGCGTGATCGCTTGCGCTGCCGCAGGTGACGCGACAACGGCCGCCGGGGCCGAAGCCGCAATCTCGGACGCTGAAAATGTCTCCTGAAAATAAGAACACCCCGCCAAGAGCGCAATCGCCGCCACCCCGCCAAGAGCATATTTCTGTATATCCATCATTGCCTGTCTCCCGAGAAATCCGAACCATTTGTCTAACCGATTATCGAGATATGAAAAGCAGCGCGATCAAGAAAGTCAGGTTCTTCACAAAGGCAAATCCGCCCATGCAGGGTCGCAAAAATGCAACATCGCCTCAGAAAATTCCACTGTCACAAAGTCTTCATCCCAATGTCCGCAAAACGTTGTAAGACACTGCTAGGTCGCGAGAACACGGAACAGTGATCCGCGATGGTGATGGCCGCGTGTGGCTCAATAGAGGGATAATCCATGAAACTCAGACACTTATTTGGCGCAAGCGCTGCGATGACCGCGGCCCTTGCCATTCCGCCGGCAGCTTATGCCCAGCAAACCACATCAGACGTTCGCGGCGTGGTCGTAGACGAGCTTGGCGCAGCGCTGCCCAATGCGACGGTCACGATCACAGACACACGGACCAATCAGAGCCGGACGCTGACAACAAATACGCAAGGCAGCTTCTCGGCTCGCAATCTTTCCGTCGGCGGCCCATACACCGTCAACGTTGCCGCAGCGGACCGCCAGTCCCAAATCGCCGACAACATCTTTCTCTCCGTTGGCGGATCAACCAATCTCGACTTCCAACTTGCCGCAACAGCCGCGGACACGCGCACGCTCGCAGCCGTCACCGTCACCGGCACACGCGGCGGCACGCTCCAGCCGCTTGCCATTGGCCCGGGAACCAGCTTCGGGCTCGACAAGCTGACCACCCTACCCTCGATCAATCGCGACCTACGCGACACGATCAGTCTCGATCCACGGGTCATTATCGACGAGACCAATGACGACAATATTTCCTGTTTGGGCGGCAATAACCGCTCCAATGCCTTCACCGTTGACGGTGTGCGCCAGAATGACAGTTTTGGCTTGAACGCCTCAGGGTTTCCAAGCCGGAACGCCTCGCCGATCCCGTTTGACTCCATTCAGGAAGTCTCGGTCGAATTTGCACCTTTTGATGTCGAATATGGCCAGTTTACCGGCTGCGCAATTAATGTCGTTACACTCTCGGGCACGAACGAGTTTCACGGCTCGGGCGTATTCGTCTATTCCAATGACGCGCTGGTCGGCGATACGCTCAATGGACAGAGCACAGGCCCGCAAGATTTTGACAATCTCAATTGGGGCGCGCAGCTCTCTGGTCCAATCATCAAGGACAAGCTCTTCTTCGCGGTCACTTATGAACAATTCGCCGATACCAATTTTGTCGGCACAGGCCCTGACGAGCTTGGTTTTGCCAATGATATTGACAGCACACTCCCACAGGTCGAGGCCATTCAGGACATCGTCGAAAATACATTCGGTTTTCCAAGTGGCGGCATTCCGAACACGGTTGACGAAGAGAATACAAGAGTTCTGGCCCGCCTGGACTGGCTGATCACCGATCGCCACCGTGCCGAGTTTACCTATTCCTATCTCGATGAGGCCTTTGTCGAACCTGATCTGGGCGGTTTCCAGGATGTTGATCTGTCCTTTGCAAATTCATTCGAGGTTTCAGGCACCCGCGCAGACAGCTATTCGCTACGGCTGTTTTCAGACTGGACGGACAATTTCTCAACCGAAGTTCGCGTCTCCCGCAATGATATTCGGGACATCCAGAACCCCGTTGGCGGCGGCGAAGCACAAGACGAGAACCCGATCCCGCGTCTGGTTGTCTTTACCGGCGGCGATGATGGCATCCTTGCAGCAGGCCCGGGCACATTCCGCTCGGCCAATGCGCTCACCCAGGAAGTTGACCAGATCAAGCTCAAAGCTGAATATCTCGCCGGAGACCACACATTCACCGCCGGATACGAGCTTGACAGTCTCGACGTGTTCAACCTCTTCATTCCCGAGGCTACTGGCACCTTCCAGTTCGACTCGATTGCAGATTTCGCAGCGGGTCAGGCGAGCACAATTACAGCAAACGGGTCTTTCTCGGGCGACCCGGCGGACGCGGGCGCGAACTTCCTGCGTAATATCCACTCGCTATATGTGCAGGACAAATGGCAAATCACCCAGGACCTGACCATTTTGCTCGGCCTGCGCTACGACTTCTACGATTCGAGCGATACACCAACGGCCAGCCAGGCCTTTCAGGACCGTTACGGGTTCTCCAATGCGGAAGGCTTCAACAATCTCGACGCCGTTCTGCCCCGCCTCGGCATTACGTATGAATCGCCTCTCAACCTGTTCGGGCAAACCACATTTACCGGCGGTGTTGGCATCTTTGCCGGCGCAGATCCGTCAGTCTTTTTCTCCAATGCCTTTACCAATTTTGGTGGCGGCGTCGGCTTTGGCGCATCCTTCCTGCCCGGATGTACGGCTGCTGATCTGATCGTCGATCCGGCCAATCCCGTATTGCCGGCATGTATTATCGCCCAGCAGCAGGCGCAGGCCGCACTTGGTCAGGGCCGCACGGATGCAATTGATCCGAACATCACCCTGCCAACAGCGGTGCGTTACAATATCGGCTTCAATCACAATACAGATTTTGCCGGTGCCGCGGGCGGCTTCTTCGACAATTGGACGATCGGTTTTGACTATATCCACACACTCAATCAGGACGCGCTCGATTTCGTTGACCTGACATTGACCCCCATCGGCACCGCAACCGATGGCCGACCGGTTTTCAATGCGGTTGATCCCCTGCTCCCCGGTTGTGACGCCGTATTTGCCGGACCACGCACGGGCTTTACCGGCCCCGCAGCACAATTGGCCGAAGGCGGCGCGTGCGATGCAGGCGGAGATGATCAGGACATTCTATTGACCAATGTCGTCGGCTCAAGCGGCAATACGGATGTCGTCTCGCTACAACTTGCAAAGCGCTGGGACTATGAAGTCCCCGGTCTCGGCGATGGTGCGTTCAATCTCAATATTGGTTACGCCTATACGGATGTCACCGATGTGAACCCGCAGACCAGCTCGACCGCAAACTCGAACTTCGAAGAAGTCGCCACCGCCGCGCTGAACAATTCCCGCGTGGCCACAGCAAGCAGCTTCAGCCGCAATACGGTGACGCTTTCGGCCCGGCTTGAGCAGGACTTTTTCGCCGACCTGACCTCGGCAATCTCGGTACGCTATCGCGGCCGGTCCGGACAGCGCTTCAGCTTTGCATTTGACAGTAGCGGCAATGATTTTGGTGATTCAGATAATGAAGACCGCAATCTGCTGTTCATCCCCGAACTTGGCGATACCAATGTCACCTTTGCAACACCGGCCGATGAGGTGGGCTTCAACCAGTTCATCGCCGAGCAAGGGCTTGGCGGATTGCGCGGCTCGATCATCGACCGGAACACGCAGAGCGATCCTTTCTTTAATGATCTCGATCTGCGGCTTGAGCAAGAATTGCCAACCTTCCTGACCGGCTTCCTTCCCGATGCCCGCGCGCTGTTCTTTGTCGATTTTGACAATGTGCTCAATCTCATTAATAGCAGCAGGAATGTGTTTGAGGAATTTGATCGCGGTGATGTTGCCGAGGCGGTTCCGGTCATTGATGTTGAAGTCCAACCAGACGGTTCTTTCCTCTTCTCCGATTTTGACACCGATCTGCTTGAAGCCAATGGCGGCGGGCTTGATGCCAATGTCAACGGCTCGCTCTGGCAGATCCAGTTCGGCATCCGGTTCGAATTCTAGGCCAGACACCGGAAGATAATTAAAGTGCCAGGGGCGACACCAGAACAGTGTCGCCCTTTATTTTGCCTAAAAGTTGAAGATCAATCCGCTTAACAGCCGACAGAATTAGGCTAAGGTGGGCCAATATGAAGCGTCTCTATCACTGGATGTTCGACCCCTATGCCCGAACGGTGCGGCTTGCTCTTGGCGAGAAGGCACTGACATTTGAACCCGTCAGCACCCCGCCATGGCAGCCCCATCGCGATGTGCAGATGCTCGCGCCGGGAGCTTCGGGCGTCGCACTGATCCATCGGGCCAATGATGCCCGCTATACGGCGGTCGGGGCGACGGCGATCTGCGAATATCTTGAAGAGGCTAACAGCGAGATCAGGCTTTTGCCAAGGCTGGCCGAAGATCGCGCCGAGACAAGGCGGGTCTGGCGGCTCAGCGAAGACATGTTCCGCGAGGCCTGCGAAGCCTTATTGCGCGAACGGGTGGCGATAGCGCGCAGCCGGTCCCGCTCGCCGGACTCCGCTGCACTCCGCGCTGGCGCCCATGCCCTGCGTGCAGCCTTGACATTCTTCAACTATCTTGCCGAAACACGCGGCTTTCTGGCGGGCCGCAGCCTGACGCTTGCAGATTTGTCTGTGGCGGCGCATTTGTCCTGCTTTGACTATTTTGACGATGTGCCTTGGGACACAGCGCCGGACTTGCGGGTTTGGTATAGCCGGATGAAGTCGCGGCCCGCCTTCCGCCCGCTGCTGGCCGACCGGCTGGACGGCACGCGGCCAGCGGCGCACTATGCCGATCTCGACTTTTAATCACCAATGGATCCGCCCGCTTTGGACGCTTTAGCCAATCTGAAAACCCTCGCCGTAGAGCTTGGCTTTGACGCCTGCCATGTGACCCGTGCCGACGAGGCATGGGAGGCGGGCAAAGGGCTGGCAGCCTTTGTCGCAGCGGGCCATCACGGCGAGATGGCTTGGATGGAAGAGACGTTCGCGCGGCGTCAGCACCCGACAGCAATGTGGCCCGAAGCACGGTCGGCGGTGGTGGTCGCGCTCAACTATGGGCCAGAGCGCGACCCGCTGGCCTCGCTTGAGGCGGGTTCGCAGGCGACGGTTTCGGTCTATGCGGGCAATAAAGACTATCATGATGTGCTGAAGAAAAGGCTCAAACAGCTTGCCCGCAGCTTTGCCGAACAGAGCGGCGAAGATGTCAAAGTCTTCGTTGATACCGCGCCGCTGATGGAAAAACCGCTGGCCGCAAAAGCCGGGCTTGGCTGGCAGGGCAAACACACAAATCTGGTCAGCCGCAACTTTGGCTCATGGCTGTTTCTCGGCGTCATGCTGACCACCGCAGAACTTGCCCCTGATGCGGCGGAGATTGATCATTGCGGCTCGTGCACGGCCTGTCTCGATATTTGCCCGACCAAGGCCTTCCCTGCCCCCTACAAACTTGATGCACGGCGCTGCATTTCCTACCTGACCATCGAGCTTGATGGCCCAATCCCGCACGAGTTTCGCAAAGCCATGGGCAACCGGATTTATGGCTGCGATGATTGTCTCGCCGTGTGCCCCTGGAACAAATTTGCGCAGGCAACGTCCGAGATCAAATTCCATGCGCGCGCCCAAACGGACGCTCCGGCGCTGGCCGATCTGGTCGGGCTCGATGATGCGGCCTTTCGTGCGCTTTATACGGGTTCGCCAATCAAGCGGATCAAGCGGCATCGCTTTGTGCGCAATGTCCTGATCGCGATTGGCAATTCGGGGGACGCCGATTTGGTCCCTTATGTTTTGCCGCGACTGGAGGACGAGGCGTCCCTCGTGCGCGGCGCGGCGGTTTGGGCGCTGGGGCAGCTTTCGCCGGAGCTGTTCGCACAGGAACAGGCCGAGCGCCTCGGATATGAGACAAATGAGGCTGTCAGGACGGAGTGGCAGCATGGCTAGGGCATTTGGCATCCTCTTGCGCACCCTTCTGATCGGGTTTCTGATTGTCCATGCCTATGCCTTGGCGCTGAAATTCGTTCGCGTACCGGCAAGCATATTGATGGGACAAAGGGCGCTGGCGGGCGCAGATGTGCGGCGGAACTGGACCCCGATCGAGCGCATTTCACCAAATCTCGTGCGCGCTGTGATCGCAGCGGAGGATACCGGCTTTTGCCAGCATAAAGGCGTAGACGTGGAAGCGATCAAAAAAGCGCTCGAAGAACGCGAACGCGGGGCGGGCTTGCGCGGGGCTTCAACCATCACCCAGCAAACGGCGAAGAATGTCTTTCTGTGGAATGGCGGCGGCTTTGTCCGCAAAGCACCCGAAGCGTGGATGGCCGTCCTTATTGATTTTGTCTGGGGTAAGCGGCGGGTGATGGAAGCCTATCTCAACATTGCCGAATGGGGCGACGGATTGTTTGGCGCAGAGGCTGCAGCACGGGCGCGGTTTGGCAAATCCGCCGCCGATCTGACCGCACGCGAAGCGGCCCTCCTCGCCGCTGTCCTGCCCAGCCCGAACAAATGGCGCGTTGATCCACCCGGGCCTTATGTCCGCCAGCGCACGGGCACACTGCAGGCCCGCATGCGCACGGTTGAGCGTGATGGCTTGGCCGCTTGTGTTCTGGAATAGCTAATTGGCCTCAAGGGTGACAATTGGCGTATCATCACTAAGCGCATCCACCCGCATCGCCTCGATAACACGGCCACGCAAAAGCAGCGTCTTTATGTCGGTATGGTCAATTGCCATCGCCGCATCAACATCGGCTTTCGCCCCGTCGAGATTGTCCAGATTAAGCCGCGTCTCTGCCCGAAGTTGCAAAATACTTGTATCATTTGGCCGTGCCCGCTTGGCGATATTGAGATCGCGCGCCGCCTCTGTCCATTGACCAAGCGCCATATAGGCCGCCGCCCTGTCCGCCTTCAGGAGCGGATTGGTCGGGCTAAGCTTGATGGCATTGTTCAGCGTGACCAGCGCAGCCTCGGGCGCGCCCGCGAGCAGCCATGCATTGCCCGATTGGGTGAGATAGATAATACGCTGGGAAATCGAGCCGCCATTTTCCGCATTGGCCAGATCTTCGAGCCGCGCGGCCCCTTCGGCGGGCTGTCCGAGTTCAACCAGCGCAAGCGCGGTACACTGGCGCGCATAAGGCCGGCCGCCTTCATTGATCCATTTGAGGCCATCATCATAAGCCCCCTCCGGATCGTCATCAAGCTTCAGAATGCATGCATCAAGCCTTTGCGCTTCGACAAGCCGGTCCCCTTGCGCGGTAAACACTTGTCCCGCCGATTGGCCAAAAACTGCAAGCGCCAGACCGGTTATGGCTATCAACATGTTACAACCCCTCATATAATCACCCTTCATCTAAGTGACAAAATCCGGAAAGCACAAATGACAATGCAGCAAGCTGAGCAAATTTTGCAGTCGGGCGGGGCACTGTTCGCCTTCGGCCTTGGCTATAGCGCGCAAGTGCTCGGCGGGCGTTTGCGCGGGCGCGGCTGGCAGGTCGGCGGCACAGTGCGCGGGGGCGACAAAGCGGCGGATTTGCGCAGCGAAGGGTTTGACGCGCATGTGTTCGGCAAGCTTCAGCCGGAGGATATTCCAGACCAGAGCCATTGGTTGATCTCTGTTCCGCCAAGCGAGGCAGGCTGTCCCGTGTTCGAAGCTTTTGGCGCAGAGGCTTCACGCGCGGCCTCTATCACCTATCTGTCAACAACCGGCGTTTATGGCGATCTGGGCGGCGAATGGGCCTTTGAATGGACGGGTGTTGCGCCGCGCTCTGACCGGGGCAAACGGCGCGTTCTGGCCGAGCAGCAATGGGAAAGCACGCGGCAACCCCTTCGCCTCGTCCGCCTGCCCGGCATTTATGGTCCGGGCCGCTCGCCTTTCTCGCGCATACGGGCGGGCACAGCGAAACGCATCATCAAAGCGGGGCAGGTTTTCTCGCGTGTCCATGTCGATGATATTGCCAGCGGGCTCAAAGCGATGATGGCGCGGCCCGAAGCGCTTGGCGTGTTTCACCTGTGCGATGACAGGCCCGCACGGCCGCAGGATGTCATCGAATTTGCCGCAGAACTTCTTAAGATGGAGCCACCAGAAATGGTGGATTTTGACAGCGCCGAGATGAGCGATATGGCGCGCAGCTTCTATGCTGAATGCAAACGCATCTCGAATGCACGGGCGAAATCAGCTTTGGGCTGGCTGCCGCAATACAAGACGTATAAAGAAGGTTTGCGCGCGGTGCTCGCTGCCGAACAGGCTGACACAGGAGATAAGCCGTGAAAGTAACCGTCTGCCAGATTGATCCGCGCGGGGGCGAGATCGACCGTTTTCTCGACGGGCTAAAGGCACATATTGAAGAGGAGAAGACAGAGTTTCTACTGCTACCTGAAATGGGGTTCTCTGACTGGCTGGCGGGCGACAGGCCGGACGCGGATGCAGACGCAAAATGGGCACGCGCTGTGGCCGATCATGCGCGCAGCATCGAGCAGCTTGGCTCGCTAGGCGCACAAGCAATTGTCGGCACACGACCCATTGTCACGCCGGAAAACAGCCGCCGCAACGAAGCCTATGTCTGGACGCACGACGCCCCACATGCCAGCGGCTTCCACCAGAAATATTATCTTCCCGATGAAGACGATTATTATGAAGCAAGCTGGTATGATCGCGGGCCAAAACAGTTCGGCACCGCACGCGCACTTGGCGCACGCATTGGCGTCCAGATCTGCACGGAAATGTGGTTCTTCGAATGGGCCCGCCACTATGCCCGAAGCCGCGCTGACATTTTGTGCGTCCCTCGCGCGACGCCCCATGGCAATGTCGATAAATGGATCGCAGGCGGACAGGCCGCCGCCGTTTGCGCAGGCGCTTATTGCCTCTCCTCAAACTTATGGGCGGCAAAAGGCAGCGGCGCAAACCTCGGCGGCGGCGGCTGGATCATCGACCC
>CALLUH010000239.1 GCA_938011445.1 uncultured Hyphomonadaceae bacterium | reverse complement strand
CCCGTTGTCGCGCAATGCTGGTATCATCGGGCAGGGCATGCCTGACATGATCAAGCACCGTTTCACCCAAAGTCAGCTCATCAAGCTGGTCTTGGGAGAAATAGCCAATCCGGATCGCGCGCGGGGCGAGCCTTTTGCCGGACATTAGCGGCAGGCGTTCGGCGATGGATTTGACCAAAGTTGTCTTGCCTTGCCCGTTCGTGCCGACAATCGCAATCCGGTCTTCCGGATCAAGGCGCAATTCTACATCGCTCAATATCCGTGCGTCCGCGCCATAGCCAAGATCTGCGCCCTGAAGTTCGAGCATGGGCGGGGCAAGCTGTTCTTCGGGGGCGGGAAACGCAAATGGCACCGTGCGTTCGGCAAGCGGCACGCTAATATCCTGCATCCGTTCAAGCATTTTGACGCGTGACTGGGCTTGGCGCGCCTTGGAAGCCTTGGCGCGAAAACGGTCTACGAATGCCTGCAAATGCGCTTTCTCTGCTTCCTGTTTCGTCCGCTGGCTTTCAAGTTGCGCCATTTTAGCCGCCCGCAGTTTCAGCCACGCATCATAGCCGCCCGGGCAAATCGAAAGTTGGCGGTGCTCAAGCGCCATGGTATGCGTGACACAGCGGTTCAAAAGCTCACGGTCATGCGAGACAATGATCACCGTGTGCGGGTAGCGTTTAAGGTACCCTTCAAGCCATGCTGCCCCTTCAAGATCAAGATAATTGGTCGGCTCGTCGAGCAGGAGCAGATCCGGCTGCGAGAACAAAACACCGGCAATCGCCGCCCGCATTCTCCATCCGCCGGAAAATTCCGATGTGGCCCGCGCCAGATCTTGTGTTTTGAACCCCAGCCCCATCAACACTTCAGCTGCGCGCGCTTCAGCCGACCAGGCATCAATATCGACAAGCCGCGTATGGATGTCGGCAATGCGCATAGGATCGGTCGCCGTATCCGCTTCCTCCATCAGCGCATGACGTTCTGTGTCCGCCTTCAGCACAACATCGAGAATGGTCTGCGCCGTTGGAGCCACTTCCTGCGCCACCCAGCCAAGCCTTGCCCCCTGATTGAGCTTTATCGCGCTGTCGCTGCCCGGGCGTTCCACATCTTCACGGATCAGCCGGAGCAGGGTAGACTTGCCCGTCCCGTTGCGCCCCACCAGCCCGACTTTCCAGCCTGCAGAGATTTGCGCTGAGGCCCCCTCAAACAAGGGGCGCGCTTCAACCCGAAAATCAAGATCGGAAATGGTCAACATAGGCGGGGGTTTAGCGCTCTGTCGCGTGAACACAAGCCTTATTCCCAGACGACAGATTCCGCTTGCTTTCGCGGGGCAGTTCTCTTATGGCTTCGCGACGGAAAATCATGATAATACAGGCGCGTATAGAAGAGGCCCGTGGACAGGATGTTTTTCCTTCAAAAACCACGAGATTGGCGTATGCGCCTTGGCTGCAAGTAGAGGGAGGTAATGCAATGTTTTCAGAACGCTTTTTTGCACGCGACACAATGCTTTCGGCTCCGCTTATCGGCAGTCCGGTCAGCGATTTTCTTTCTCACAAGCATAAGGATTATCTGGCGGTTGTCGCAGAACTCATAAGGCAGGTGCGAGCCCGCTAGGCTCGTTCCGACATTGCGCGCATCGGCCCCTTGGGTGGCCGATTGAATTTTGCCCGAGTATTTTGCTCTGTTTTTGGACACTCCAGATGACTCAATTTGAACCCGCCCGTCTGGCGAGGCCCTCATTCCTCGCAGATTCCGAATGCAATGGCGGATTGCCCGTCTTTGCAACCGTGCGCGATGCCTTGAACGCTTATGAAGGCGATGACGCGTTCTGCATTCTCTATCCCCAAGCCATTGCCGCCGCCGCCGATCAATTCCTCACCGGGTTCCCCGGCCAAGTGCTTTATGCCGTTAAAGCCAATCCCCACCCGGCCGTGCTTCAAACGCTATGGGCGGCGGGATTGAGATCCTTCGATGTCGCGTCGATTGCCGAGATTGATCTGATCCTGAAAGTGACCCCGGATGCCAAAATGTATCTGATGCATCCGGTCAAATCGCGCGAAACCATTCGCCATGCCTACCGTTCGGGCATTCGTGATTTCGCCTTTGACTGCGCTGATGAGCTTGCCAAAATCAATGAAGAAATCAGCCCGCTATGTCAGGCAGATGAACCGCCTCTGCGGCTTCATCTGCGGCTTGCCCTAGCAGCGGGCGAGGCCAAGATGCCGCTTGCTGGCAAGTTCGGTGCGCAAACACAAGATGCGATCGACCTGCTCAAAGCCGGAGCCGCCGCTGGCGTAGACCTCGGCGTCACCTTCCATGTCGGCTCGCAATGTCATCAGCCGGACGAATATCGCCGTGCGCTGGCCTATGTCCGTGGGTTGGTTGATGCAGCCGGCGTCGAACTGTCGAGCCTGGACTGTGGCGGTGGTTTCCCTATTGCCTATCCGGGCATGCAGCCGCCGCCGCTGGACCAGTATTTCAGCACAATCCGGCAAGCGCTGACAGCTTATGATTTCGGCCATGTCGAGAGCTTGGGCGAACCGGGCCGCGCCTTATGTGCTGCGGGAGGGTCAACCCTTGTGCGGGTCGAGCTGCGCAAGGGCGACGATCTCTATATCAATGACGGCATTTATGGTTCCCTTTTTGATGCGGGTACTTTTGACTGGGTTTTCCCTGTGCGACTTTATCGGGCAGCCGGAGACGCGACCATTTGCAAGCAAGCACCCAAATCCCGTGGCTTCCGCATGTTGGGACCGACGTGCGACAGTCATGATATTTTACGCGGCCCGTTCCAACTGCCAAGTGATATTGCCGAAGGTGACTGGATCGAGTTTGGCCATAACGGAGCCTATGGGCAGGCTCTGGCCTCACGCTTTAATGGCTTCGGGCCAGAAGCCATTTTCGCCATTGCGGAATCAGGGTTCGGCGAACGCTAATCACATCCACCCAATAGGCTGGCATCTTGCCAGTAGACTGTTGCCGTAAAGTCACATTTGTTTTCGAACATAAAAAAGATATATAAAACAAAGGTGAAAATCTTAAGTTCTGGGATATTTTCGTTTGCGAACTTGCCCTCTAACTGCGATGCTCAAGGGCAGATTTTTCTGCTTAGAGGATCGCAATACAAGGACATCATGTACGATATTCTGGTCATCGGTGGCGGTATAAACGGGGCGGGCATTGCGCGAGACGCGGCGGGCCGGGGCCTTAAGGTGTTGCTGTGCGAAAAAGATGATCTTGCCTCACACACATCATCGTCATCCACCAAGCTGATCCATGGCGGGCTCCGCTACCTAGAATATTATGATTTCGCGCTTGTTCGCAAGGCTCTGGCAGAACGCGAAGTGCTGCTCAAAGCCGCGCCACACATCATTTGGCCGATGCGCTTCGTCTTGCCCCACCAGAAAGACCAGCGGCCTGCATGGCTCGTCCGGATTGGTCTTTTCCTGTACGACCATATGGGTGGACGTAAACTCCTGCCGCCCACCAAAGTGCTAAAGCGCGCCAACACTGACAAGCTCGACCCGCTGCAAAGCGAATACACAAAAGCATTTGAATATTCCGACTGTTGGGTCGAAGACGCGCGGCTTGTGGTTTTGAACGCTGTCGATGCTGCTGAACGCGGCGCGGAGGTCCTGACCCGCAGCCCCTGTATCGGACTTGAGCGCCACGAAGACCATTGGAGCGCAAGAATTGAAACGCCAAAAGGCGAGCGTACCGTTCAGGCGCGTTCCATCGTAAATGCGGCTGGCCCCTGGGTTGATGATGTGATCGGCTTGTCGTCCAAATCAGGCAAGAATGGTGGGCAGGTCAGATTGGTCAAAGGCTCACACATTATCACCCGTAAACTGTTTGAAGGTGACCACGCCTATTTCTTCCAAAACGGCGACGGCCGCATCATATTCGCCATACCCTATGAAGCCGGAACCTCAACCCTTGTTGGTACGACCGATGTGCCATTTGCAGCAAACAAGGACATTGTTGAAATTTCCGAACACGAAATCGGCTATCTTTGCGATGCTGTCAGCGAATATTTCCTCACACCCGTCACGCCGGATGATGTGGTCTCGACCTATTCCGGCGTTCGCCCGTTATATGACGACCACAGTGCGGACGCGTCTGAAGTCACTAGAGATTATGTCCTATCCCTCGATGACAAAGACGGGGCACCAATCCTGTCCGTATTTGGCGGCAAAATCACGACCTATCGCAAACTGTCTGAAGGTGTCCTGAAAATCCTGTCGCAAGCGCTGGCGGACATGCCCCCCAACTGGACAAAAACCGCGCCGCTTCCGGGCGGCGACATTGCGGACGCCGATTTCGACGGTTTTCTGGCCCGGATGATCGACAAATATCCTGACTTCGAGACCTCTCTGCTCACCCGGCTGGCGCGCGCTTATGGAACACGGATGACCCGTGTGCTTGATGGTGCCACAAGCCCCGCGGATCTGGGCGAGCATTTTGGCGGCGGGCTTTATGCCGCCGAGGTCCAATATCTGATTGATGTAGAATTTGCGCAGTCTGCCAAAGATATCATCTGGCGGCGCAGCAAGCTTGGCCTGCATATGACGGCCGCAGAGATTGACGCACTTTTTGTCTGGCTCGGACAAAGGGAGGCGGCATAGGGCGCTCATGCCGAAGGGGTGAGTACGATTTTAACTTAAACTCAAACTGCAAGTGGATCCTGGGAGGATTACAATGACTAACAAGACTAGATTTTTACTTAGCGCAGGTCTCTCTGCTCTTATGCTTGGCGGGGCAGGCTACGCGCAATCTGCCGATGATGATGGTGTCCGCGAACTTGAAGCGGTTACCGTAACAGGTATCCGTGGGTCGCTCGACCGTGCGCTCGCCGTTAAAGAAAACGCCGATGTCATCGTCGATGCGATCTCGGCTGAGGAACTTGGTAAGTTCCCTGACCAGAACGTCGCTGAATCGCTCCAGCGCGTCACCGGTGTTGCGATTACCCGTTCACGCGGTGGTGAAGGCCAGTTCGTGACCGTTCGTGGTCTCGGCCAGGAATTTAACACGCTGACCTATAAGGGCCGTGAACTGGCGACAGAGAACCCCGGCCGCGAATTTTCATTCGACGTTATCCCGTCCGAACTGATCAGCGCCGCGCAAGTCTTCAAGACAACCTCGGCCGCCCAGACAGACGGCTCGATCGGTGGTCTTGTGAACATCGAAACGGCCCGAGCGCTCGACAATCCGGGCTTCCACGTTGCCGCTTCTGCCGGAACGCAGCTTGAAAGCCTGAATGACGAATTTGGCTTCAAAGGCGCACTCGTGGCATCGCAAACCTTTGCGAACGACACAATCGGCGTGATTGGTTCGCTTGCATTCCAAGAGCGGACGTTCCGTACGGATACGGCTGAATCGATTGCGATTGACCAGTCGACCGATTTCAATGGTGATGGCGTTAACGATCGTCTGAACTCGTTCAATCTCAACATTAACGAAGAGGATCGCGAGCGCTTCGGAGCGACACTCGCCGTCGAATTTGAGCCAAACGACTCAACATCGGTTACCGTAGACTTCCTCTATACGAACTTCCAAAGCCCAAGTAACTCGTCATCCATCTCATACTTCCCAAACCCGGGAGTCGCGGCAGGCACTGTGGTCAACGCAACGAATGATGTCGTCACGCAGACCTCAAACTTTACGGCTGGCGCACCATTCTCGAATATTTTCGACTTTGTTGCTCGTCGGACTGAAGTTGATACTGAGACCTTCCAGATCGGTGGCAATTGGGAACAGCGCTTCGGCGACGATCTCCGTTTCGAGCTGGATGCCTCATACTCGAACTCCGACGGTGTGCGTGACGGTTTGGGTACCAATAATGGTGGCGGCAGCTTCTTCGTGGTCAGCTTTGTTGGCTTGAACTTCTCTCAAACAGATAATGGCGGCATTGTACCCGACATCACGTTTGAAGCCCTGCCAGACTTTACAGCCACCGCACCTGTACCGCTCGATCAATTGCCGGCGTCTGGTGCGCGTGTGCACTTCTCGCGGAATTCATCAAACCAGGTTGAGGACGAAATTTTCACACTTCGCGGCGATGCGGACTGGGAGTTCTCTGACAATGCGACATTTAAGACTGGCTTTGACTTCATCACGCGATCGAAAGAAAATCAGCTCTTCGATAATGCTGCCACCGTCTGTGGCGATGCGTCTATCCCGCTCCCAACCCTCGGTACGGGTCTGTCCGACCCGAATGGTGATCCGCAGAATGGCGCATTCTGTGACCGGTCGATCCGCTTCGCTGACCTTCTGACGCCTGATCAGTTGGCAACCCTTCTGACGCCATTTAATGGTGAAGAAGAAGGTTTCCTCAGCGGTGTTGATGCTGTTCTTCCACGTAATTTCCAAACGGTGAATATCGCGACTGTTGAGCAGGCGTTTGAGGCGCTGGCTGGGCTTACGGGTGTGCCAAGCTTCCTGACCACATCCTTAAATGGGCCGAACTCGAGCGCTATCGATGAAGATACAATCAGTGCCTATGTCCAGCTAGACTGGGAAGGTCAACTCGGGTCAATTCCGTACACTGCGAATGCTGGTGTCAGGGCAACCTATACCGATGTATCCTCAACAGGTTCAACCTCGACGCTGGCGTCGATCCTGATTGATGATGTCTCGGGCAACAATGCGGTGACCGTGGACACAACCGGATCAGTCACTGAGACCAATGACTACTTTGACCTTCTTCCAAGCTTTAATATCGCATTCGAGCTGCAGGAAAATTTGAAGCTTCGTGGTGGCTTCTCTCAATCCTTGGCGCGTCCAACCTTTGAGGACATCACAACGATCTTCTCGATCGATCAGATCAATGCTGGTCAGGAGCAGGCGTCACGTCAGAACCCGCAGCTTGAAGCTGTGCGGTCAAACAACGTTGACGTCTCCCTTGAATGGTACGGTGATAATGGTTTATCCCTCTCAGCTGCAGGTTTCTACAAGGATATTACCAACTTCATCAACAACTCGAACGCTGTAGAAACCTTCAACTTCCCGGCGTCGACCGACCTGCAGAACAACCAGCTTGGTCCGCAGATGGTGGACTTCCTCGTTTCAAGTCCACAAAACGGTGACAATGCCGAAGTGTTCGGTCTGGAACTGGCTGGTCAGTATATCCATGACAGTGGTTTTGGCGTCTCGTCCAACATTACTGTAGCGGATTCAAATGCGACTGCCGACGGAGTTACATCACCTCTCGAGAACATCTCCGACTTCACGGCGAACGTCTCGGTGTTCTATGAGAACCACGGCCTTCAGGCCCGTGCGGCTCTGAACCATCGCGGTGACTTCCTTGCCTCGACCGAAGGCGAGGGCGGCTTTGCTGAAATCACGGATGACTTCACCCAGCTTGACCTGTCTGTCTCGTACAATTTCGAGCAGTGGGTCGGTTATGATGTGTCGATCTTCGCAGAAGGCATCAACGTGACCAATGAGCCATTTGTGAACATTTCGAGCGATCTGAGCGCCCCTGGTAGTGCTCTGCTCGAAAGCTTCATCGACAATGGTTCGCGTTGGTTATTCGGTGTCCGTGGCTCGTTCTAGTCACCTGGCTCTAAGCTAGACAAAATCTTTAAGGGCGGCGCAGAAATGTGCCGCCCTTTTTGTATTTGAGGTTTCACTTCAGGGACGGATTAAGTCGGGGGCACGAGGCAATTAGGTTTGATGCTTGACTCGAAAATCGAAATAGCGATCATAGCTCATCCCGATACTGACAGTATCACCTGCACTGACCGGCAGTTCCTCTGACAAGATCTGATAAGTCCGTCGCCAATGCTGGTGCGCTTTTGTGCTCGCTGTCGAGAAGCTGATCCCGTCGGCGAGCGCAAGATCGAACCACATGGCTAGTGAATGTGCAGGCCCGTCGCCGGTCACTTTCACAGTATTGGTGCTTGTGAAAATCTGGAGCACGTCCTTGGTAAAATCGAAGGCTTGCAGCGTAAACTCTTCGCTGATTTGCCGGGCTTCTCCGCTCGACGTGTCTGCGTCCATATCTTTGTAGCCCAGTGGATGAGACAGCGCATTCATGGCGCTAAGGTCGAAGCCATTGACGGTTCCTGTCTCGTGGAAATGTCGGTGATGCGCGCAACACATTAGTGCACCATAAAGTGTCGCGCCTGAAGGAATAAGCCGGGCCTCCTGTGTTAGCAATTCTGCGCGAGCGTGGGCGAGTGTAGGCAAGGCGCCCTCGCCAACGAGTGCATTATCGAAGATCTCCGTCGTCAGAACATCGGCGCGGCGCGGCAAATCTATCCCCAATTTGAGCGCACCAGAATGTTTAGGAAGAATTGTGATTTTATCGCTAAATCCGTTTTGCTCGACGATCTCCCCGGCGAGCCGTGCGACCAGTGTATTGCTTTCACAGGCATAGACATGCGCCGCACCAGCGCGCACCGCCATCATCGCAAGGAGCCCGCTACCAGTGCCGATATCGAGCACCATATCACCGGGCTTGACGGTCGCATTGATCGCTGCCTCATAAGCATCATTGCGGGCGGTATCCGCCAGCATGGGAATGTGCCAGAGCGGAGCGGCGCTCAGCGCGAAACGGCCGCGAACATAGCGCAACTCATTATCGTCGGGAAAGATTGATTCGGCCCGCCTCATGACATCAAGTGCGTCGAATTGCGCCTTTTTTTGTGAGAGAAGTCCAGCAAACTGGACAAAACCGTCACGCGGCGGGCGGGGGCTGTTTATGCAGCGCTGATACCAGTTTTCCGCATTGAGCGTGTCGCGGTTCTGTTGAGCAAGGCGGCCGAGATAATATGTTGCCAGGCTGTTGGTTTGGTCCAGTTCAAATGCCTTGTGGAAAGCCTGCTGCGCCTTTGCGGGTGCGGCAAGTCCTAAATACGCACGGCCAACAAGAACCAGTGCCTCGCTCGACTCGCCGTGCGTATTTATCAAATGTGTGAGCAGTTCAAGCGCTTCGACTGGTTTGTGGGCGTCGAGTAAGCTTCCTGCTGCTTGTAGCTGTGTTTCAGAGCTCACAATGTGCCTCCCGAATGATGCAAAAATGTGCGATCGTTTGTGTTGTAAGTCCGTGTTTGGGGGTGAGGCAAGGTGATTGTCAGCGACGATGCAAAATGGCAGTTTGCAACGCGCGTGCACCGGCACGGTTCAATTGGAGAGATTTGTATGGAATGGCAAGCGGCCCCAATTTTTGCGAGCCCTGTGTTCAAGCTCAAGATCAATGGTGCCGCGGCAGCGCGCGATGTGTTCCGCACCAAGCTACAAGACGGCGCGAGTGACGATATTCGTGATGAGCAGGGCGCATTGTCGCATTATCATTCGCGCAACAATATCTTCGAAGAAGTGCCCGAGTTGGCCAAGCTTGGAGAGGCGCTCACCAAGGCCGGAAATTTCGTCTATCACGAGCTGATGAATTTCAAAGACTCTGGCCCGCTGCATGTGACAAATGCATGGATAAATCTGTGCGAGCTTGGCGGGGTGCAGCCCATGCACAATCATGCCAATTGCCTCTTATGCGGTACGTTTTATCTGCATGCCGACGCCAACACCAAGCTCTCTTTCGAACATCCCCAATTTGCCCCATCGGCCTATACCGAGCTTTATGACAAACCATCCGATAGCCCCAACGCACACGGATTAAAATTCCATCAGCGCACGGCGCAATTTGGCGTAGAGGCGGGCGAGTGCCTGTTCTGGCCGTCCAATCTGCGCCACGGCTATGGCGCCAACCAGACACCGGGCCGGCTGAGCCTGTCTTTCAATATGATGCCCGATAAGCTCAATGTCGATTACAAGCTCCGCCCCGAAAGCTAGCTGACAAGCCACGCATTCGGATGCCGCCCGAGCAATGCCTCAAGCCAGCCGTCCGCCTTGTCTGCCATGACCAGCGACACCGTGCAGCCGCCAAAGCCGCCGCCCGTCAACCGCGAGCCAAGCGCCCCAAGCGCGACAGCATCCCGCGCCAGCGTATCAATCTCCGGCTTGGACGCGTCAAAATCGCCCGAATATGACACGTGGCTTTCGTTCATCAGTCTGCCAAATTCCGCACTGTCCGCTGCCTTGAGCGCCTTGATCGCGCCAAGCGTACGCTGATGCTCGGTGATCACATGACGCGCCCGCGCGGAGAGCGGATCGGGCAGGGCGCTGCTCTCTTCGAGGCCCGCATGACACAAATGCGTAACCTCCAATGCCTCCGCCGCCCTCTCGCATTCGATAAAGCGCGCTTCATAACGCCCATCCGTAAGCTTGCGCGAGACGCCCGAATGCAAGGTGACAAACCGCCAGCCATCCGGTATCGTGATCACTTCGGTCTCCAGGCTGACCGTATCAAGCGCCAGCGCTTCGCCAAGCCCCGCCAGCCCGACGGCCATCTGGTCCATAATCCCGCAAGGCACACCGATATAGTCATTCTCGACCTCGCGCGCTTTAAGCGCCAGAGTCTTCTCGTCAAGCACGGCACCCGCATGGCTCCGCGCCGCCCGCAAAACGGCGGTAATCAGCGCCGCCGACGAGGAGACGCCCGCCCCGCCCGGGATATTGCCCGAGACAAGCACGTCAAATCCGCCGCGTATCCAGCCAAGCTCGGCCGCTTTGGCAAGTGCGCCCATAACCCCATCTGACCAGTCGCCGGACGCAGGTTCATTGACAGCCCTCAGGCTCTCGCCGTCATAACCCTCAGAGCGCATCTTGTGCGAACCGCTATCATTCGGCGCGAGCACTACCGTCACCGTCTTGTCGAGCGTGGTGGGCAACACTGTGCCGCCATTATAGTCGATATGCTCACCGATCAGATTGACCCGCCCCGGCACCGTCGCGCTCGCCGCAGGGACCCGCGCATAAATCGCTTCAAACCGGATTTCAATGTCGGCGCTCATAAAACCTCCCGCAATGTTTTCGCCGCTTGTTCGGGCATCACATCAACCGTGAAAATCCCCGTTGCCTGTTCGACCGAGGCGAGATATTTGACCCGTCCGGGTGCCCGCAATAGCGGATAGAATTGCGCGGTGAACTCAAACGCGCCATCCCTGCCATGAGGCGCCGCATGCAGGCTCAGCATATAGGGCGTTTCGGTGCCGAAGAAGGCATCATAGCGCGCTGTGATGTCGCCCAACAGATGCGCAAACCCGTCCGATTGCGTCTCGTCAAACCCCCACGGGCCAGAGACGGGCACCCTCGCCGAGATCCACACTTCATAAGGAAACCGCGCAAAAGGTGGCGCATAAGCCATCATGCCGCCCGCTTCGGCAATCGCATAATCGGCCCGCCAGCCAGAAAGCTGCCCTGCCAGATCATAGCCGCTCTCGAACGCCTCCAACGCGGCCGTCTGCGGTGCGGGAATAACCGGAAACCCGTAAATCTGGCCATGCGGATGATGCAGCGTCACGCCCACCGCCTCGCCGCGATTCTCGAACGGCAGGACGAAAGCTGCGCCCTTGTCGAACATGTCGATATAGCGGTCAATCCACGCTTCAAGCAAAAGCCTGCGCCGCGCCTGGCCGAGCGTTGCCAGAGAGCCAGTGCCTTCAGGGGCATAGACAATCACCTCGCACGCTCCATCTGCGCGGGCGGTCTCTAGCGGGCCGTCCGCAGGCTCTGGCGAGCTTGGGTGCAGGCTCGGAAACCGGTTGCCAAACACGCAAAGCTCGAAATCCTCAAATGGAATTTCCGTCAGCGGCGCACTGGGCAGGCTAGGGGCCAGCGGATCGGCCGCAGCGCTCGGTTTGAAGGTGCGATTGTTCCGGTTGGCCGCATAGATCGACCAAGTTTTGCGCAAAGGATGCCGCCGCAATTCGGCGCCCGCATTCATGTCCAGCCCTTCACCCGCCACGGGCGGCAGATCATGTGGCGCGTAGCCATAAAGAAACAGGTCGCGACCATCGGATTTGGTGTGATGGCGTCGATGCACCGCTGCCCCGCCAATGGTGCGTTTCAATGTGCCGATTGGGTCGCTCATAACCGTTCCCTTAGCTTTGCCGTACTGGCATGTCTCGCCAGCCCTCTCAGCCACGCAATAAGCAGTCGCCCGCGCCAAATCCAGAACTATTTTCGTTTTCGCACATTTCCCCGTGTGAAAACGGACATGATCCCGAGCCCGGCGCGAGACCGATTCTAGGCTGGCACACCGTTTGGATCGTCGCCAAAGCGCAGCTCCACGGGGCGGCCATAGGCAAGCTTATTGACCAGCAAAGCGATGCTGACGCAGGCTATAAAAGTGATCGCCATCGCGTGAATATAGTGCGCACTGAACACGTGCGGCGCTTGGCTGCTCAGGCTCGCAAACGGTTTGAACAGGGTCGGTACACTATCAATCGCCGCGCTGCGCAGCGCCTCGCCGGTGAGCGCCGCAAAGTCTGGTGGCGGCGACAGCATAAACAGCGCCGCAGGCTGTAGCCCGAAGATAAAGATGCCATAGCCAAACAGCCCGACCAGCAGCCCCGTCGCTGCCGCGCCCGCATGGACATTGCGGAACACTAGCCCGACCACAAAGGCCGACAGAACAGGCATAGACAATAGCCCGTTCAGCTTCTGGATCAGCGCAATCAGGCTTTCCGCATTCGCAAACACCAGCACCATGCCGACAGAAAGCGCCACAAAAGCAAGCTGCACAATCGCCGAGACACGCGGCACATTAATGTTCTTCTTGAAATAAGCCTGATGCAGATCGCAGACATATAGCGCCGCAGATGAGTTGAGAATAGAATTGAACGAGGTCAGGACCGCCGCCGCCATCATGGCTGCAAAAGCGCCCGACATCCAGTTCGGCAGAATATCGCCGACAAGCTGTCCATAAGCGGCGTCACCAATATCGCCATAGAGCTTGAACGCCACCACGCCCGGCACAGTTACGATAAGCGGAATAATTAGCAACCGGATGCCCGCCGCCGTCAGAACGCCGCGCTGGGCCTCGCCAACCGATTTGGCCGCCATGGCCCGCTGTGTGATGGTCTGATTGGTAGACCAGTAATAGATCTGGATCAGGATCATGCCCGTAAACAATGTGTGCCAGGGAATGTCCGAGAAATTCTCCCCGATAAGTGACAATCGCTCAATCGGCACATCGGTCACAATGTCGAAATTGACAGCCTTAAGTGCCAGATAGACCACGATCAGCGCCATCAACAGAATACCCACGCCGGAATATGTATCTGACACGGCCACCGCACGCAGCCCGCCAAGGATCGCATAGGCCGCCCCGACAATCGCAAATATGCTCGCAATAACGAGGAGCGGCGTATCAATATCGAACATAGATTGCATGAAGAGAGAGCCGCCATAGAGCACAGCGGGCAGATAGATAAACAGATTTCCAAGCAGGAACAGAACCGCAATGATCGCGCGTATATGCTTGTTATTATAACGCTTTTCGAGAAGCTCGGTCGTCGTCGTGCAATTGTTCCGATAATAGATCGGGATAAAGACAAATGCCAGAATGCTCAGGCCCACAACCGCTGCAAGCTCCCACCATGCCACCAGCAATATCTGCGAGCCATTCATGCCGACAAGCTGGTCTGTCGAAAGGTTGGTCAGCGTGATCGAGCCCGCGACAAACATCCATGACAATCCGCCGCTTGCCAGAAAATAATCCTTCGCCGACCGGTCTGCGCCGCTTCGGTCGCCCGTGCCGCGGCAATGAACCCATGTCATAAAGCCGATAAATCCGGTAATCAGCAGAAAGACCGCAATCTGTGTCGCATTGATCATGCTTAAAGGGCCTCCCAACCCGTGGACTTTTGTCGTTTTCTATCTTCCCCTATTTTCAGGGGCCTGTATAGAAATTTGCTAATTTGAATATTTTGTTTGCGAAAACGAACATCCGTGGGACGGTTTGTCAATTACATAGGTCGCACAAACTTGCAGATGTGACCTGAGGGATTGAAGGGAGATTAGATTGAGCCAGAGTGACTTTGTGACATTGACGGCGGGCAATACCAGCCTCGTGATTGATTGTGCTGTCGGCACACGTCCGAGCATTCTTTATTGGGGGCGCGGGCTGGCCGATACGCCGCCTGAACTTCTCAAGCTAATGACCACCCGCCAGCATGCCATTGGCGGAGCGGATGCGGAGGTCGCCTCATCGCTGCTCAATGAGATCGGCTCGGGCATTTCCGGCCTATCGGGTTTCTCCGCCCACCGCTCGGGCACGGCATGGGCGAGCCTGTTTACCGTCCAGAGCGTCGAGCGTCCAAATGATAGCGAAGTGAAAATCATTTGCTATGACGCAACCACCGCAGTCTGGGCGATACACGAGATTGGCTTTAATCCCGAAAGCAATCTGATGACCTGCCAGACCCGTATCGTAAATGATGGTGAGGATGAGCTTTCGATTGACTGGTGCGCGGCGGCGAGCCTGCCGCTTGATCCGCGTGTGACCCGCCTGTTCGGCTTTACCGGCCGCTGGGCGGACGAGTTTGGCATGGAAGAGATTGCCGACTTTCGCGGCTCTTATCTGCGCGAGAACAAAAATGGCCGCACCAGCCATGATAATTTCCCGGGGCTGCTCGCGGCCACCAAGGAAGCGGTCGAGCGCTCCGGCCCCGTCTTCGGCTTCCATCTTGGATGGAGCGGGAACAATCGCGTCCGCGTAGACCGGCTCTCTGATGGCCGCGCCTTCATGCAAATGGGTGAATATTTCTATCCGGGTGAAATGGTGCTCAAACCGGGCGAGACCTATCAGACACCGGTGCTTTATGCCGGCTTTACCACGCGCGGCATTAGCGCCCTGTCGCGCAAATTCCACCACCATTTGCGCCACTCCGTCATGGATGGCCGGATCAATAAAAAGCCGCGTCCGGTCCATTACAACACATGGGAAGCGGTCTATTTCGATCATGACGAGGAAACCCTTTTCGCCCTTGCCGAGAAAGCTGCCGAGGTTGGGGCCGAACGCTTTGTCCTTGACGATGGCTGGTTTGGCGGACGACGCGACGACAAAACGGGGCTTGGCGACTGGTGGGTATCGAAAGACATCTATCCGAACGGGCTTGGTCCGCTCGTCGATAAGGTCAAGGGCCTCGGCATGGAGTTCGGCATCTGGTTCGAGCCGGAAATGGTCAATCCGGACTCCGAGCTGTTCCGCAATCATCCGGATTGGATTTTGCACGCTGATGGCGTCGAGCAAGTCCCGTTCCGTGGCCAGTTCGTCCTCGATCTGACGCGGGCAGAAGTGGTTGATTATCTCTACAATGCGATCAATGACATCCTGACTGAATATGATGTCTCCTACATCAAATGGGATATGAACCGCGATGTTCACCATCCGGGCAGCCGTGGCCGTCCAGCAATTTTCCAGCAGACCCGCGAGCTATACAAATTGCTCGAACGGCTCAAAGCCGAGCATCCTGATCTTGAAATTGAAAGCTGCTCGTCCGGCGGCGCACGCACCGATTATGGCATCCTACGCCACACAGACCGTATCTGGACCTCCGATTCCAATGACGCGCTCGACCGCCAGCGCATTCAACGGGGCGCGTCCCACTTCTTCCCGCTCGAAATTATGGGCACCCATGTCGGCCCGAAAATTTGCCACATTACCGGCCGTCAATTGCGCATGGATATGCGTGTTGCCACCGCCTTCTTCGGCCATATGGGCATGGAGCTGAACCTGCTTGAAGAAGACAGCGGCGACCTGGCAACGCTCGAGGCCGGTATCACGCTGCACAAACAGCACAGACCCCTTATCCACACGGGCGATTTCGTCCGGCTCGATACCCCCGCCCATGTCAATGCCATTGGCGTGGTCTCTGCGGACAAGACCGAAGCGCTCTTTTCATGGGCGAATATGACAGGCCACCGCGAAACCCTCCCGGGGCGGATATTCTTCTCCGAGCTTGATTCCGAAACAGAATACCGCCTGCGGATCATCTGGCCTTCGCCAATCACTTCGCGCACCCAGCCCTCCATTCTGGATGCGGCCGATCTTGGTGGTGAAGGCACAGTGTTCCCCGGTGAGGCGCTGATGCGCATGGGACTTCAAACACCCTTGCTCTATCCCGAGACGGCGCTGATCTATCATCTTGAAGCGGTAAAGCAGGAAGCTTGAACGAAGCCTTCATCCGTTTTAGGGTCTCGCGAACGATTTGGGAACAACTATGCCAGACCATAATGGACAACCGAAATTATCCTCTCGGCAGGAGACCATTCTCGATCTTGTTGATCAACGCGGATTTGTTGCGACAGAGGATATGGTCGAGCATTTTGGTGTTACCCCGCAAACTGTCCGCCGCGACATCAATATGCTGTGCGAACTTGGCATGTTGCAGCGTTTCCATGGCGGAGCCGGACGCCAGCACAGCGCCGAAAACGCGCCCTATCTGGACCGACTACAGGCAGGCTCGAAAGAGAAACGCAATATTGCCGAATTGGCCGCCGCCCAAATTCCGAACGGAGCCTCACTCTTCGTCAATATCGGCACCACGACAGAGGCTGTTGCCTTGGCCCTTGCCAAGCATCGTGATCTGAGCATCGTGACAAACAATATCAATGTCGCAAACATCCTGCGGGCGAACGAGACCTTCCGCATCATGGTCGCCGGTGGCCATGTCCGCCAATCAGATGGCGGTATTGTCGGCGAGGCAACCACCGCCTTCGTAAACCAGTTCCGGCTCGACATTGGCGTGATCGGCGTCAGCGGCATCGACACGGATGGCTCGCTGCTCGATTTTGACTATCAGGAAACGCTGACCGCCCGCGCCATTATAGACAATTCGCGCACGGTCTTTCTTGTGACCGACCATTCGAAATTTGGTCGTCATGCCATGACAAGCTTTGGCCACCTGTCAGACATCGACCATCTCTTTACGGACAAAAAACCGTCAGATCAGTTTGCCAAAGTTCTGGATGCGGCAGATGTCGTAACTCATATCGCCAGTCCGCAAAACTGAGACAGCTCAAACCAGACTGGCGCGTATCCTTTCAATCGCCTGCTTGCGGATCAGCAATTTGTTGCCATGATAAGCGTGTTGCGGCAGCGCAGAGAGCGCTTCGGCAGCGGCCATACTCGCCGCCATCAGTGCATCAGGCGCAACAGCCATATCCAGAAATCCGGCCGGAACCGCCTCATCGGGGCTGTGCATCTTGCCTTGGATAACCGCCGGCGTGAAATGATCCTGCCCAAGCCGTGCACGGGGCAGCTCGATCCCGAAGACGGGCAAGACCATGCCGATGGCCGTCTCGTTCAACCCGATCTTGAAATCACCCTCCAGCCCGATCCGCGTGTCCGCGCTGAGCAGCATCAGCCCGCCCGCCGCCAGCGCATGTCCCGTGCACGCAATGACCACCGGCAGCGGGTTCTCGAAAAGCCGCAACAATAAATGCCCACCCGCATTGACCAGCGCCCCTGCCTTATCCGGCTGTTCGCGCATCACCGACAGGTCAAACCCGCCGCAAAACCTGCCCGCCCGTCCAGAAATCAGGATCGCCTTCGCCTCGCTCTCGGCCTTAGCGAGCGTCTCCTGAAACTCTTCAATCAGGTCAAAGCCCAGCGCATTGGCCTTGCCGTCATCCACGGCCAGATGGGCAATGTCATTTTGAATATCGAGCGTAATGGCCATAGCGACAATCCTTTGTGATAGAGGAGCGATAGCCTCACAGACTTTCTGCGCCCCTGTCAAATGCTGACCCAGCGTCACGATTGAATAGAAGGCGAGGGCTGTGCATCATCGAGACAGACAGTGATGGGAGAAAAAAATGGACTTGGCCCTCAGCCCCGAATATGAAGCCTTCCGCGCAGAGATCGCCGCGCTCTTAAAGGCCAATGCTGACAAAGCGCCCGCCAATAGTGATCGCGGCCTAAAGCACCCCAAACGTCTCGCATGGCAAAAATTCCTGATCGAACATGGCCTGACCGCCCGCACCATCCCGACCGAATATGGCGGCTATGGCGCAAGTCCTGATATCCTCCAATCGCGCATCATCGCCGAGGAATTTGCAAAATCCGGCCTGCCGCGCGGGCTTGCGGGCCAAGGTATTTCCATGCTCGTGCCCACCTTGCTTGAGCTTGGCACGGACGAGCAAAAAGCCCAATGGATCGCGCCGACCCTGGCTGGCGAGACGGTCTGGTGCCAAGGCTATTCCGAGCCTGGTGCTGGCTCTGATCTGGCGAGCCTGAAAACGCGCGCTGAAATAGATGGCGATGATTATGTCATCAATGGCCAGAAAATCTGGACCAGCACAGCCAAGCAGGCCGACATGATCTTCTGCCTCGTGCGCACAGAGCCTGATGCGAAGAAACATCACGGCATCTCCTATCTGATCTTCTCCATGGACACGCCGGGCATCGAGGTCCGCCCGCTGGTCGATATGACCGGCTCGGCCAATTTCAACGAAGTGTTCTTCACCGATGTTCGCGTTCCGCGCAGCCAGATTGTCGGCGAACCGGGCAAGGGTTGGCAAGTCGCGAACGCCACGCTCACTCATGAACGCGGCATGCTGGGCGATCCGAACGCTGCCGAAGCCCGTCTTCTCGCCATTGCCGACCTGATGCAAACCGAAACCCTCAACGGTGCACCGCTCATGGACAATCCGGTCCTGCGCGACAGGCTGATCCGCTTGCAAGCGGAAGTCTACGCCATGCAGGCCAATGGCTTGCGCGTGATGACCGCGCGGCTCAAAAAGGAAAGCGCTGGCATGGCGGGGCTACTCATCAAGCTGCAAGGCTGCCAGCTTAATCACGAATTGGCCCGTCTTGCGATTGATGCGCTCGGCGAGATCGGCGTGCTCTATGGCGAGACGCCCTATCTGAAAGACAATGGCAGCTGGCAATGGCGCTATATGTATGACCTTGGCCTTATTATTGGCGGCGGCACCGCGCAAATCCAGAAAAACATCATCGCCGAACGTGGCCTCGGCCTGCCGCGCGAACCGCGCCTCGCCAAACAGCAAGGAGGATAAGACATGGAATTTGCCCTTTCCGAAGACCAGCGCCTATTACAAAGCTCGCTCCAAGGCACGCTCGAAAATGTCTCCCCGTTAGAGACTGTCCGCCGTTTTGCCGCCGGCGAGCAGGATGTCGCCAAAGCGATAGACACAGCCCTTGCAGAGCTTGGCCTTGGCCAATTGCTCGTCCCCGAAGCTCATGGCGGGCTTGGGCTTGGCGCGCTCGATGCCGCCCTTGTTCAAGAAGCGCTCGGATTTGCCGTCTCGCCCGCCGCCTTTCTGGCAGGGGCCATGGCAAGCGAAGCAATCGGGCAGGCGGGCAGCACTGCCCAAAAATACAAATGGCTCCCCATGCTTGCCGATGGCAGCGTCAAAATCGCCGTCGCCCTGACAGAAACGGTTAGCATGCGCGAAGGCGCAGGGCTGATAGAAGACGGCGGCAAGCTGACAGGCAAAGCCCTGTTTGCGCTCGAAACAAATAGCGCAAGCCACGTCCTCACCGCCGACATAACCGGCAAGCTCTACCTCGTTGATCTCGCCGAAAAAAGCGCAAAGCTCAGCCCGCTTGAAACCATTGACCAGACCCGCACCTATGCCGAACTGACCCTCGACAAGACGCCCGCCGAACCGCATGCGGACGAGGCCAAACGGGGCGAGGCGCTTGCCCGAACGCTCGGACTGGGCCGCATCCTCCTCGCCGCCGACACATTGGGCGCATGCCAGAACATGCTCGAAAAAGCCGTCACCTATGCCGCAGAGCGCCAGCAATTTGGCCGCGTCATCGGCTCGTTTCAGGCGGTCAAACATATGTGCGCCGAAATGGCCGCCAAGCTTGAACCGTGCCGCTCGCTTGTCTGGCATGCGGCTTATATCTTCGACACAGAGCCGGAAAAAGCCGCGCTGATGGCCTGTCTCGCCAAATCTCATATCTCTGAAGTCGGCACCTTCATCGCTCGCACATCGACCGAAGTCCATGGCGGAATGGGCTTTACCGATCTTGTCGGGCTTCATTACTGGTTCAAGCGCATCGGCACCAACCGCCAATGGCTTGGCAGTCCCGAGCAATTGCGCGCCGAGGCGGCCAGTTTGCAAGGCTGGGCTTGACGCAACGGGCCGAATGGGGAACGCCTGTCATCGGTGAAGATAGCATGGCGTGAACGATGGCTTGGCTCAATGAATTGGCAGCGGCATATCCGTGGGGCATTTATGTGCTCGTCGCGCTCGGCCCGTTCATACAGGAAGACGCAGCGATCCTAAGCGCGGCGGCGGCCTCTGTTGCGGGCCTTGGCAGTGTACGCGGCATTTTCATTGCGCTCCTGATCGGCCTGAGCATTTCCGACCTCTGGAAATACTGGCTTGGCCGCGCTGCCCACACCTATGAATGGGGCCGAAAAGCCGCGCTCAAACCCAGCGTGCAGGCGGCAAAGGAACAAGTCGTCCAGCGGCTCGGCGTCTCGCTTTTCATTGCCCGTTTCGTTCCGGGCACCCGCATTCCGCTTTATCTCGCTTGTGGTTTCTTCCGCGCACCGTTCTGGAAAGTCGCGATCTATGTCATCGCATCGGCCACTCTATATGTCTCGATTGCCTTTGCATTGTTTCACTGGCTCGGCGAAATGGCGGGCGAACAGATTGAAAAATACGCGCCGATTGTTGGCGGGGTGCTTGGCTTTATCGTTCTGGTTTATCTGCTAAGACAATGGCAACGGTCGCGTGCGGCGAATCAGGACGAGGCCTAATCTCTCAATCACACCCAAGCGGGGTTGATTTAGGCTTTGTCTAGCGCTGTCATTTGCGATAAGCAGGGCGAAATTCGATCTCGGAGCCATAGAAAGCAGATCCATGACGGACGATACCAAACTCAAAACAGCGCTGTCCCAAGCGCCGATCGTGCCTGTGATCACCGTCAACACGCTTGAAGACGCCGCTCCCATGGCCGAGGCGCTTGCCGCAGGTGGGCTAAGCGTGCTCGAAGTGACCTTGCGAACCGAAGCGGGCCTTGGGGCGATCAAAGCCATGAAAGCTGCCGTGCCGGACATATTGGTCGGCGCAGGCACCGTGCGCACGCCCGATGATGTCAAAGCAGCAATTGACGCGGGTTCAGATTTTCTCGTCTCGCCAGGCGCCACGCCGAAACTCGTAAAGGCCATGCTCGGCTCTGGCGTCCCCGCCTTGCCGGGCACAGCGACCGCCAGCGAAGCGATGACCCGCGCCGAAGAAGGGTTTAGCGTGCTCAAGCTTTTCCCCGCTGTTCCGGTTGGCGGATTGGCTTTGCTCAAATCGCTCGGTGCGCCCCTGCCACATATCAGCTTCATGCCCACGGGCGGCATTTCCGAAGCCACAGCGTCAGACTTTCTGGCCCTTCCAAATGTCTGCGCAATTGGCGGCTCATGGATTGTCAGCAAAGATGATGTCGCCGCAAAGAACTGGGCTGGCATAAAAACAAAAGCCGCCGCCGCTGTGGCGCTGGGACAGGAGACTTAAACCCGATGTCAGACCCCGCCCTCAAACTTCGTGGCCGCAGCGCCAAAATCATCGCCACGGTTGGTCCCGGCAGCCGCGCGCCCGATACGCTCAAACTCCTCGCCCAGGCCGGTGTCGATGTCTTCCGTTTGAACTTCTCTCACGGTGCCCATGAAGACCATCACGAGGTGCTCAAATCCGTCCGCGATGTTGAGACGACGCTTGGCCGTCCACTGGCGGTGCTCGCCGATTTGCAGGGCCCGAAAATCCGCGTCGGCGCGTTCCCCAATGATGAAATCCGGCTCGGCTTTCAGGCCGAATACACCCTTTTTGCGGGCGAGACGACGGATGACGAGACGCGCATCCCCGTCCCCCATCCCGAAATCCTCGCAATGCTCGTGGCAGGCGACGAAATCCTGCTCAATGACGGCCAGCTCCAGATGACCGTCCTTGAAGGCGGCACCGAGCCGCGCGTGCGCTCGGATCTGCCCGGCAAGCTCGGCAATCGCAAAGGCTTTACGGTGCGCGGCAAAGCGCTTCCCGTCAGTGCAATGACAGACAAAGACCGCACCGATCTTGATTTCGCGCTGAAGATTGGCGTCGATATTGTTGCCCTCAGCTTCGTGCAAACGGTCGGCGATGTGGAAGAAGCCAAAGCCATTATCAAAGGCCGCGCTCCGCTGGTCTCCAAGCTCGAAAAGCCTGCCGCCATCGAAAATCTCGACGCGATCGTGCAAGCCTCTGACGCCGTTATGGTCGCCCGAGGTGATCTCGGCGTCGAGTTTCCGCTCGAAGAAGTCCCGATCATCCAGCGCCGGATCATCCGCGCCGCGCGCCGTGCCGGACGTCCGGTCGTGGTCGCAACCCAAATGCTCGAATCCATGATCGAACATGCCGCGCCCACCCGCGCCGAGGCCAGTGATGTGGCGACCGCCATCTATCAGGGCGCAGATGCGGTCATGCTGTCCGCTGAAACCGCCGTTGGCCGCCACCCCGCCACAGCCGTCGCCATTATGGACCGGATTATGGCGGCCACCGAACGCGCCGATGATTTCAAGCTCTCTGTTGACCAGTTTGACGGCGTCGGCCCTCCGGCATGGGAACGCGCCGTCGATGTCGTCGCCGAAGCGGTGGTTGGGCTCGCCCGTCAGGAAGGCGCACAAGCCATTGCCCTGCGCACCGGCTCGGTCCAGCGCCTTGCCCGGTTCAGCCGTGTGCGTGGCTCAGTACCCATTCTCTACGGCTCGATAGACCCCCAGCGCTTGCGTCAGGCCCAACTTCTCTGGGGCGTTCATCCACACAAATTTGAAATTGATGGCAGCGAAGACTGGGCGTGCGATCTGGCCGAAGCGGCGGGGCTGGGCGACCGGTTTGCCTATGCACGCTGGCGCGGCGGCGAGGGCGTCTTTGCGTGGGAAATCGGCAGCAATAATTACACCGAAAGCGGCAATTGAACCGCAGGTTTCACACTCGAAAACCTAATAAAGAACGGTAGGGACATATGGCAGAGTTTATTCCAGTCGGAACCTTCGACATTGTAATCTTCGGAGCAACGGGCGACCTGTCCGAGCGCAAGCTTCTGCCCGCTCTGTTCCACCGTTGGCTCGACGGGCAAATCCCCGACGGTAGCCGCATCATCGGCTCCGCCCGCAGCGAAATGAGCAGTGCAGACTTCCGCAAATTCGCCAAAGCAGCCTGCAAGCCCGATGCTGAGAGCGATTGGGACGAAGCAGCATGGAAATCGTTCGAAAAGCTGCTCGATTATGTCGCGATGGACGCCACCAAAGCAGACGCGCCATGGAAAGACATGCGCGCCAAACTCTCCGGCGAGACGGGCCGCCCGTGTGTCTTCTATCTCGCCACAGCGCCGCGCCTTTACGTTTCGATTTGCCAAGCCCTTGGCAAAGCCAAACTCAACACCGAAGACGCCCGCATCGTTCTCGAAAAACCCATCGGCACCGATCTCGCCTCTGCCAAGGCGATCAATGATGGTGTCGGGGCGGTTTTTGCCGAAGATAAAGTTTACCGCATCGACCATTATCTCGGCAAAGAGACGGTGCAAAACCTCATGGTGTTGCGCTTTGGCAATGCCTTGTTCGAGCCGGTCTGGTCGCGTGCCGAGGTCGATCATGTCCAGATCACCGTCGCCGAGTCCCTTGGTGTCGAAGACCGCGCGGACTATTATGACGGCTCGGGCGCTTTGCGCGATATGGTCCAGAACCACATTCTGCAATTGCTTTGCCTAACCGCGATGGAACCGCCCGGTTCAATGCATGCAAGCGATGTCCGTACCGAGAAGATCAAAGTGCTCCGCGCCTTGCGCCGTCTCACCCCGCTTGACGCAAAGGAAAAAACCGTCCGCGCGCAATACACCGCAGGCGTCGTCAATTCCAAAGCTGTTCCGGGCTATCTTGAGGAGCTGTCATCAGACGAACCAAGCCGGACCGAGACCTTCGTTGCCGTCCATGCCGAGATCGACAATTGGCGCTGGGCAGGCGTGCCGTTCTATTTGCGCACCGGCAAACGCATGGCCGAACGGCGCTCGGAGATTATCATCCAGTTCAAGCCAACCCCGCATTCGATTTTCGGCGAAACCAGCCAAGCGGCCAATCGCCTCGTCATTCGTCTCCAGCCCGATGAGGCCGTCCGCCTCTTTGTCCAGATCAAGGAGCCCGGTCCGGGCGGTTTGCGCATCAAATCCCTGCCGCTTGATCTGTCCTATGCTGAAAATTTCACAACCCGCTATCCAGACGCCTATGAGCGGCTTTTAATGGATGTGGTGCGCGGCAATCTCTCGCTCTTTATGCGGCGCGATGAAGTTGAGGCAGCTTGGGAATGGGTCGATGGCCTGCTTGATGCATGGGGCGAGCTTGACGGCGCGATTGAAACCTATCCCGCCGGAAGCAATGGTCCTTCTGCTGCAGACTTTCTTCTGCGCAAGGAAGACCGCGCATGGTGGGAGACGAGTAAGTGACGCAATTGCAGCCAGCCGTTCAGGCGGTGACAGACCGGATCATCGCCCGCTCAAGCGACAGTCGCGCACGCTATCTCGATATGGTCCGCCAAAACCGGCCAGACGGTTTTGCCCGCAAACGGCTAACCGAGGGCAATCTCGCCCATGCCGCCGCCGCCTG
>CALLUH010000238.1 GCA_938011445.1 uncultured Hyphomonadaceae bacterium | reverse complement strand
TTTACGAACGGGCCTTCGAGGGCATAATTGCTGCCTGCGGGGCTGTGGAAGATCATCATGCCGCCGCCATTTGGCTGGCCATTGGTCGCTTCACCAATATATTCAATCGCCGCGCCATCATCAAACCGGATCACGCCGACGCCCGCCCCATCTGCAACCCCGCCATTACAAGCGCCAAGCCACGTTCCGACCGCCGCCTCGCCATCATGCTTATAGCCGCAGCTTGTGGCAATCGTATCAAGCGAGCGCTGGTTTTCAGTGTAAAGGGTTTGGAGCTTTTCCTGCAAATCCTCAAACCGGATAGCGGTGATGGTTTCATTGGATTCCAGCAAGTTCACATTCACGGAGATCTGTTCTTCAAGGGCTGGCACAATTGAGGTGAGATAATTTACACCAACCGATTTAGACAGCCGATTGAGAGAGACCGCCTGCGTGGCTGCGTAAATTGCGCCCGAGAGCAGAACACTGGTTCCGAGGTTACGCGCCTGCGCCTGGCCAAAGGTCTGGTCTGATCCACCATTGGCAGCGACCCCGACGGCTGCAACCGCGCCAAGAACGGCCAGCGCTGTGGCCGTATTCTGCTGACGGGCAAGCTTGCGGCGTTCTTCGAGCACTTGATGCTCAGCGGTGAGCATATCGCGAACCTGCGCGCCCATCTCGCCATTGTGGATGCCATCGAAGATCCGCAAGGACTGGATCGACAGATAGCGACGTTCGGCGTCGAGCAAACGTTCGGCATAGCGCACACGAGCCTGATAATCGGCGTCGGCCGAACCCGTTAGCGTGAGCGCGGCAAGGCTTGGATCAAATTGTGAGATCGCTGCGGCGCGCTGCATCATGGCCGCTTTGAAGGTGTGCGTGTCGTTGAGCATATCAACAATCCGCTCGGCCATCGCATCGGAAAAGACCTCCTCGAGCGGATCAAGGTCGCTGCTGGAGCTAACCTGCATGGCGAGCAAGGTCTGCTGGTCAAGGAGGATTTTCTCGACAGGATAGGCCTGAACAGCATTACGTTCGCCGGTCAGCGTCAGCGGGCGGGCGGCTAGGTTTTCGCTGGCGTCACCGGCAATATAGGCGATAAAATCAAGCGCAGGAACGGGGGTTTCAAGCCGACCCGCCTGTAAATTATCGAGCGAGATTGTGCTGATATTTGCGCCCTGTCCGCCGGCAGACGAAAGCAATGGACCACTGGCCAGCAGAACGCCATTTGTCGGCGTTGCCGCCCGATGATCGGTGCGCACGGTGACAAGCGGGGTCACAAGATCGCCAAAAGTGATCGGCTCGGACTGCATCATGCGTTCGGGGTCAGGAAAGGAATAAGCGGCAAAATCGACGGTCAGCACGCTGGCAAGGCTTTCAGCTTGGGTGATCGGCTCGGAGGTCAGTGTGCCGTCTTCGTCGAGCGTCACCGCATGGGGCGAGAGCAATACGCTGTGCTCGGGCAATCGCTGGGCCAGTTCCTTATAGAGCGAAAGCGCGAAATAGTTCGATTTTACAACCGCGCTGTCGGCAATCTGTTCGCTTTCAGGTGCGTCGAGCGCCGCAGCGCGCAAAGTGCCACCGATCGGACGGCTGAGATAGGCTCCGCGATAAGCCGAGGCGGCCTCGGTTTCAACAACCGCTGGATAGCGGATCACGACGAGCGCGGCGCCTGCCGGCGCTTCGGATTGAAGCTCCACGGGTGGCGCATTGGTGAGCACGGCGGAGCTTTTCGAGCCCGTCGCCGTTGCGGCACATCCGACAAGAACAGATAATGCGGCCAGTCCCAGCCATTTGAAAGCAATTTTCATCATCTCACAGCCCGCCATATTACCACAGATCAACGCTTTATGAGCCTGCCCCAAGTTCGGGACGCCAGCAATTCAAAAAAACGATACAAATCGTTAACCTATTGCAGATGAACATGCCATGAGTGCAGCGGTCATCGCCGTCCGGATCATTCGTCAAGCGCCTCGACGCGCAGGCTGGTAATCTTGTTTCTAAGGCGTTTTTTGATGTCGAATCTGTAGCCGTGAAAGGCGAAGCGCTGACCTACTTCAGGGATCGTCTGGGCTTCATGTATCACAAGACCTGCCACGGTGACGGCTTCTTCATCGGGCAGTGACCAGCCAAGCGCGCGGTTCAAATCGCGGATTGTCACCCAGCCATCGACATCGGCAGAGCCATCAGGCTGGGGCCGGACGCCTTGAACCACAATATCATGCTCATCGCGAATATCGCCGACAATTTCCTCGAGAATATCTTCAAGTGTTACAAGGCCCTGCAGCGCACCATATTCGTCTACGATCAGCGCGAAATGATTGCGCCGCGACATGAAAGCGTCAAGTTGATCGAGCAAAGGCGTCGTTTCGGGCACAAACCATGGCTCGCGCAGCAATTCTTCGAGATTCAGCCCATCAAGTTCCCCCTCATGGGGCGCAACCGCGCGCAGCAGGTCTTTGGCATGCAGGACGCCGATAATCTCCTCGCGCTCGCCGCGATAGAGCGGGATGCGGGTGTGCACGCTCGACAAGGCCTTCATGACGACATCGCGCGTTGGCCGGTCGGCATCGAGCATATTGATGTTCTTGCGGTGGATCATGACCTCGGAAACGGCCATGTCTTTCAGGTCCAGCGCGCCGAGTAAGCGGTGCCGGTCAGCCTCGTCCACTGCGCCTTGGGAGGCGTGCAGCGAGATCGCGCCGCGTATCTCCTGATCAGCGGAGATATCCGGACCCGCAAGGCGTACACCGAAGAGGCGAAGCGTGCCCGCGACAATAAGCTGGACGATGCGCACAAGCCAGCTGAGCGCAGAAACGAGCCACGAGATTGGTCTTGCCACCGCCATGGCCATGCCGTCTGGCCGGGTTATCGCAAGGGTTTTGGGCAAAACTTCGGCGAAAACAAGAACGAGTATGGTCATCACAGCGGTGGCCGCCGCCATGGATGCGCCGCCTTGGCCGAGCCATGCGGTAAACACAGTGGTCGCCAGAACCGAGGCGAGAATATTGACGAGGTTATTGCCGAGCAAGATGGTGCCGATGAGGCTTTCGCGGTCTTCCAGCAGGCGATTAACGCGGGCAGCCTGCGGGTCACCCTCTTCTTCGAGCTGATGCATCCGCGCGCGCGACGCGGCTGTGAGCGCCGTTTCCGAGCCTGAGAAAAAGCCGGACAGGGCCAGCAATAATATGATCGCGATCACCGTTCCGATAATCATGAAAGTCCCGTTTCCTCCGTCAGAAAGGCTGACAGGTCTGCCAGATCCGCTTCGTCATATATAAAGGCCGCGCCCAAGCCGCGCGCAAGGATCAGCGGCACTTTGCTGGCGCGCACTTTTTTGTCCTGACGCATATAATCAACCAGGGCTGGAGCCTGATAGGGACCGCCTTCGAGTGCGGTGATGTCCGTTTTGAGGCCAGAGGCCGCAATGGCTCTGACTGCGCGTTCGGCGTCTTGCCCGTCCATCAGCCCCAGACGCGCCGAATAGCGTAGCGCCAACGCCATGCCGGTGCCGACAGCTTCGCCATGTAATAATTCAGGGCCATAACCGTTTGCCGCTTCAAGGGCATGGCCGAAAGTGTGGCCAAGATTGAGGAGCGCCCTGACGCCGCCTTCACGCTCGTCCATGGCGACGATACGGGCTTTGGCGGCGCAGGACTTGGCGACAGCCTCGGTGATCGCATCCGGTTCCAGAGCGGTGACGCGGGGGCCATTTTGCTCAAGCCATTCAAAGAAATCAGGGTCATCAATCAGGCCATATTTGATGATTTCGGCGTATCCGGCTTGTAATTCGCGCTTCGGCAAGGTGGCAAGCATGTCAGTATCAGCGATCACGAGGCGCGGCTGGTAGAAAGCGCCAATGAGGTTTTTGCCATGGGGCGTGTTGATCGCTGTTTTGCCGCCGACAGAGCTGTCAACTTGGGCCAGAAGCGTTGTCGGCACCTGGACAAATTGCATGCCGCGTTTCATCAGCGCTGCCCCAAGCCCCGTAAGGTCGCCGACCACGCCGCCACCAAAGGCGATCAGCACATCGTCACGGCTCGCCCCGGCGTCAATGAGCCAGTCGAGTATCCCCTCAAGCGAGGCCATGGATTTGCTGGCTTCGCCTGCTGGAATGGCGCGGGTATCGGCTTTGAGACCTGCTGTTTGGAGCGAGACTTCAAGGGCAGACAGATGCAGGGCCGCGACGGTTTCGTCGGTTACGATAAAGACGCGGCCCGTGCCCGCAATTGGTGCCAGAAGCGCGCCTGTACGGGCGATCAGGCCCGCGCCAATTTCAATGTCATAGGCACGTTCGCCCAGCTCGACACGGACGCTGCGCGTTGGGGCCATGGGCGCGCTCATGCCGGTTTCCAGCCTTTGAGTGCCGTGAGGATCAGCTCAACGGTCGTCGAATGAGGGCCATCCTTGCTGGAGATCACAAGATCAGCCTCGGAATAGATCGGCGTGCGCTCATCAAGCAAGCGCGAAAGCACGTCGCGGGCGTCGGGGCGTTTTAGCAGTGGGCGGTGATCGCGTTTGATAACGCGCCGCCAGAGGGTTTCAAGATCGGCATTAAGCCAGACGGTTACCGCCTTGTCGCGCATCAGCTTTCGGGTGTCTTCATCGAGATATGCCCCGCCCCCTGTCGCCAGCACATGCGGAGGATTGGACAGGAGCCGTTCGAGCACGCGTTTTTCGCCGCGCCGGAACTCGGCCTCGCCATGCAGGCTGAAAATATCGGCAATCGAAAGCCCCGCCGCCTTCTCGATTTCAACATCGCTGTCGCAAAATGTACGGCCCAATGCGCTCGCCAAACGCCGCCCGACCGTGGTTTTCCCTGCTCCCATAAGGCCCACCAATGCTACAGTTCGCGTCGGGTACTCTTCGCCCATTGCAGGTGTCATTTTTGAAAGAGATTTATCGGTTACCATTGATCTTTACAGCTTGCTCATGACACTCCTATAGGCGCACGGGGTGTGCCGCAATAGAATGACATGAGCTTCAGGAGAGTTTCGGATGCGCAAATGGTTGATTTTGATTGGTATCCTTGCGCTTATCCTCGCCGGAATCTGCGTCTGGCTGGCGGGCAAAGCGAGCGATGGCCGGCCCGAAGCGGGCGAAGTTATCCTCGATATTGATAGCGTATTATAGGCTCTGTTAAAGACTCTATAAGCCCCGCGCGGACTCTCTTAGCGCTACCGATTTTGTGGGATAGGTCATTAACGATCCTGCGCTAGTCTTGCGCCCATGCAAGACGAAACCCGAATTGAAGCTTTCCTTGAAATGCTGTCGGCCGAACGCGGCGCGGCGCGGAACACGCTTGATGCTTATGCGCGCGATTTGCTGGACGCATCGCAATTTTTGCGCGGCAAGCTGACCGTGGCGAAACCGGGCGAGCTGTCCAAATGGTTGCAGAATCTCTCAGATCAGGGCTTGGCGGCGTCTACGGCGGCGAGGCGGCTGTCGGCGGCGAAGCATTTTTTCAAATTCCTGTTTGAAGAAGGCGACCGCAAGGACAATCCGACAAGCCTGCTCGACGCACCGAAGACGGGGCGGGATATTCCTGATGTATTGAGCCGCGAGGAGATGATGGCCGTGATCGAAGCGTGCGGGGAAGATGTCCGGCTGCGCTGTCTTGTCGAGTGTCTTTATGGGGCGGGATTGCGGGTGAGCGAACTTGTCAGCCTACGGATGGGCGAGCTGCCACGGCGCAAGGCGGGCAAATGGCAGACGACGGACATTATCGTAAGCGGCAAGGGCGGCAAGGAGCGGCTCTGCCCGCTCGGCGGCCCTGCCCTCGACGCGATTTCAGACTGGCTGGAAATCCGCGAAGACAGCCTGCCGAAAAATTCGCTGGCGCGTGGACGGGCGGAAAAATTCGTCTTCCCCTCACGCGGCAAGGACGGGCACCTCACGAGACGCAGGCTCGGGCAGATGCTCGAAGCGCTGGCGATTAAAGCGGGGCTTGCGCCAGCCCGCGTCCACCCGCACGCTTTGCGCCATGCTTATGCGACGCATCTCTTGCAAGGCGGGGCAGATTTACGCAGTGTACAGACATTGCTTGGGCATGCGGATATTTCAACGACGCAGATTTATACGCATGTGCTGACGGACGAGCTGGCAGAGCTGCTGGAAACGGCGCATCCGCTGGCGGGTTAGTGAGGTTGCGTGGACGGGCTGAATAAGCCGCTCGCGGTTTTAGCTGTAAGATACCAAAAGGAGACGAAATTCGCACGTCATGACTAGGATTGGGGGGGGCTGTCTGTACTGTTGCAGATGACAGTTTCCTAGCTTAATTGAGAGAACTTCTAAGGCTCGATGGTGACCAACTCGGCGAGTTTCACGGCAACATTTGACATAGATTCTTCAGATGTATCTAAGCCGCTTCGGGAGCCAAGCAGTGGGCTTACTTCTCGAAGTGCATCGTATGTTGTATTGTGGACAATGGGCACCAGTAAGTCTCTGGCCAGCAATGCGGATAGTTCTTTATCCGCTATCCCTTCTCCTTGGACACGTTGAAGAAGCGCCGGAGTCACTAGCACAATGCCTACTCGTGATTTTGCGAGACCCTTGTCAATTTCACGCAACAGCGACGCACCTAATGCGACATCCTTTTCGCTAAACCAAACGGAGACTCCATGGGACTCGAGCAAATCATGCAATTCCTTGGCCGCCTCTTTTCGATCATCCCAAGCATGACAAAGAAAAACGTCTCTGCGATCTGGAACTGAAGCTCTCCTCTCCACGCTCTCGCGAATGGGTGTAAGGGAACGAACTTGAGACGAGGTGTAAGTCGCCGATGAGCCAATAGGCGACCATCTCGGCCTGCTGCCAGCGAATTGAGGGGTTCCGCGGCTACCGCCTCCACTACTGCTATTCACCGAGCGAGAGTATGAGGGAGTGTAAGATGGGGAGTACGAAGAGTAAGACGCGTAAGATCTAGAACGGCCATAGCTGCCGTAGCTATGGCGACAAGCTGGACATTTTGCGGCAGCGGAGGCCGAGCTATGTCCGCGCACGGGAGCAGTACATCTTACCATGCAGTCCATATATGGTGGGTTTTTCTGAACTCAAGTACCAAATGAGCGAAATATATGCCTTTTGGAATGTCGCTTTGAAATTTACTGGCGCGCCATATCAGAACCTGAGGACGTCGTTTCTCTGAATTGGCAGCACCACTTTCAAACTTTATCCCGCTGAAGATGGCAGCTGCTATGCCTCGCTAGCGGTTGCGCCTGCCTGCTGCCCGTGTATGAGGGGCGCGGGGATTTCAGACAGGATCGATTATGCCTTCACCGTCTTTTGCGAGTTTTGCCGATCGGCTGAAAATTTCTGGCCTTGAGGGGGCGGATGGGACGGGGCTGTCGGCGCGGCTTGTGCGGATTGAGGTTTTGGCGGGGCTGACGGTGGCCCTCGCGCTGGTGCCGGAGGCGGTGGCGTTTGCGTTTGTGGCGGGGGTGCCGGCGCTGGTCGGGCTTTATGCGGCGTTTATTGTCGGGCTGGTGACGGCTGTGTTTGGCGGTCGGCCCGGGATGATTTCGGGCGCGACGGGGGCGCTGGCGGTGGTGATGGTGTCGCTCGTCGCCGATCACGGGATCGAATATCTGTTTGCGACGGTGATCTTGATGGGGATTTTGCAGATCGGGGCGGGGATTTTCAAGCTGGGGAAATTTATCCGGCTGGTGCCAACGCCGGTGATGCTTGGTTTTGTCAATGGCTTGGCGATTGTGATCGGGCTTGCCCAGCTTGGCCAGTTTCAGGTGCCCGACACGGCTCATGGCGGGGGGCACGGGTTTTTGCCCAATGGGGAATGGCTGACGGGCGGACCGCTTTTTATCATGCTGGGGCTCGTGGCGCTGACCATGTTTTTGATCTGGGTGTTTCCGAAAGTGACGAAGCTCGTGCCAGCGCCGCTGGCGGGGATTGCGATTGTCGCCGCGCTCGTGATCGGGCTGGGGCTGGACACATTGCGGGTGGGCGATCTGGAATCGATTCAGGGCAGCTTGCCCGC
>CALLUH010000237.1 GCA_938011445.1 uncultured Hyphomonadaceae bacterium | reverse complement strand
TCCAATGCCATATGCATTTGCCAGATTTCGCGATACGAAATGCCATGAAGGACAATCGCCTGAAGCATCGCATCAGAGGCAATATGCGGAGACGGGGCCGATACGACCATGCGCCTGCGCGCGCCGCGCACAACAAGGCCTGAGCTTTCGAGCTTGCGCAGCGCCTCACGTACCGTTGGCCGTGTAACACCCAATTGGTCCGCAAGATCATGCTCGACGGGGAGCATTTCACCGGGCCGTAATTCACCGTCCATAATCATTTTGCGCAGCGCTTCTTCAGCGAGCTGATAAGCTGGCGCACGCTTGATCGATTTTATCGCACTTTTATTGGTCACAATTTTGCGCTTTCTCTGAGTTGATTTCTGCGTATTTTGCCTGTCACGGTTTTGGGTAGTTCGCTGACGAATTCAATCGCCCTCGGGTATTTGTAAGGCGCCGTTGCTGCTTTCGTATGCCGTTGTAACTCTTCAACCAGATCAGGCGAAGGCGCATAGTCTGAGGCCAATACGATCCAGGCTTTGACCAGTTCTCCGCGCTCGGGATCTGGAACCCCCGTTACGGCACATTCCTGGACTGCAGCGTGTTCACTCAACACATTTTCAACTTCCTGCGGACCTATTCGGTAGCCGGAAGAATTGATAATATCGTCTGCACGGCCCGTATAGAATATATAACCATCCTCATCGATGCGGACATTGTCGCCGGTCTTGAACCATCTCTGGCCGCCAATTTCTTCGATGACTGAATTTGTCCGAGCAGTATCCTGCCAGTAACCGATCATGACTTGCGGGTTCGGCAGGCCGATCATGAGTTCGCCCTCTGCATCGAGGCATTTCGCCGTACCGTCTGCCGCCAGAACCGCTGCTTCAATGCCCGGCAGAGCGCATCCCATTGAACCTGGTTTTACAGGCTTGCCGGGACGGTTGGTAATCGTCATCAAAGTCTCTGTTTGCCCATAACCGTCCAGCACCGTCGTTCCGGTCAGTTCTTTCCAGCGATGGATGATTTCAGGATTGACCGATTCACCCGCCGATACCGTTGATCGCAATTTAGGCAACGAGACGTTCGAGAAGTCCTGTAGCACGAGCTGGCGTAGTTCAGTGGCGGCTGCGCAAAAACACGTGATGTCGTACTTTTCGAGAAGCTCCAGGCGTTTGGCCGGATCGAAGGGACCGTCATAGAAAAGAACCGAGGCGCCCTGACTCCAGGGGCCGAAAAGGATGCTTGTGCCCGCCTTAGACCAGCCGGTATCAGCTGTGCACCAGATACGTTCATTCTCATCAAGGCCGAGCCAGTGGATTGCAGAATTTGACCAGGCCCAAAGTGCTGCTGCTGAATGTGTGACTCCCTTGGGCGATCCGGTTGAACCTGACGTGTAGTAAAGAATTGCAGGGTCATCGATCAGGGTTGGCACGGATTGGTATTCGATACTCTGATCGTCTGCCTCTGAAACGGGCGTCCATCCATCCGAGTGTCCACCGACTGAGATGCGCGCCACCAGTGATGTAAGTGTGTTGAATTTATCCGTATCCTGGGTCCGAGCAATCGCGCCTACCACTTCAGAATGTGCAACGCGGTACTCTATATCTTTTGCAGTCAGCATGGTGATGCACGGAATGGGAACCGCACCGATCCGAAGAAGGGCGGTCATGGCGATTTGCCATTCAGCAATTCGCGGCAACATGACGATGACGCGGTCGCCGGCACGAAGACCCTCGCGGGTCAGAAGATGTGCAAACTGGCTGGAGCGCCTGGAGATATCCTGGTAGCTATAGGTCGTTTCGTTGCCGTCTGCGTCCACGCAAATCAAAGCAACGCGTCCGGCGTCTTCGGCCCAATGATCGACGACGTCACCAGCGAAATTGAAGGTCGCTGGCGGAGACCATTCGAAGGGTGCATTTGATTGATCTGAACGAGGCAGCATTTAAAGGGTTGATCTCCAAAATCTCATATCGACAAGTGTGCTATTGCTTTTTGTACTATTGTAAGACAATATTTTGCAACAGCAAGAGATACTTGAATAGGGTGAAGACTTATAAATGATCAGCTTTGATCTCTCCGACGCTCAAACAGAGCTCCAAAATCGCGTCACAGATTTTATTCAGTCAAAAATAATCCCACTCGAAGAGAAGGGGCTTCCCAGACAGGTGGACGATCCCTTCCGGCAAGACCTGATCGCGCTCGCTAAAGAGGCCGGACTGCTTTCACCGCATGTTCCGAAAGACTTTGGCGGGATGGGCCTTAATCATATCGATATGTCGATTGCATTCATGGCGGCGGGCCAATCGCTTCTGGGCCCCATTGCGATGAATTGTGCGGCACCGGATGAGGGGAATATGAATCTTCTCTACAAAGTCGCGACAGATGAGCAAAAAGAGAGATGGCTTAGGCCTTTGGCTGCCGGTGACATGCGATCCTGTTTCTCAATGACGGAGCCTGCGCCGGGAGCTGGCTCTGATCCGAGTTTGATGCAGACAACCTACCGCCAGGACGGAGACGATTTTGTCATTTCCGGCCGCAAATGGCTGATCACGGGCGCAGATGGCGCAGGCTTTACGATCATCATGGCAAGACCTGAATCGGGGGAGGACGGGGCGGCTACGATGTTTCTGGCAGATATGAATACGCCAGGAATAAGCATTGTGCGTGATGTCGCGACAGTTGACCGGACATTCACCGGCGGACATGCCGAGGTTGATTTCAAGGATGTGCGTGTGCCATCGAGCGCCATTCTCGGCGAAGAGGGAAAAGGGTTTCGATACGCGCAAGTGCGGTTGGCGCCTGCGCG
>CALLUH010000236.1 GCA_938011445.1 uncultured Hyphomonadaceae bacterium | reverse complement strand
TCCGCCCAGACCGGCTCGGGCAAAACGGTCGCGTTCGGTATCGCCGCTGCCGCCGACATGCTCTGCGAAGATGGCCGTCTGCCCCGCGCAGACCTGCCTTTCATGCTGGTCATCGCGCCGACCCGCGAGTTGGCCCTCCAGGTCAAACGCGAGCTGGAATGGCTCTTCGCCAAAGCGGGCGCAAAAATCGCCTCTTGCGTGGGCGGCATGGACATGCGCGACGAACGCCGCGCGCTCGGCCAAGGCGCACATATCGTCGTCGGCACTCCGGGCCGCCTTGTCGATCATGTCGGGCGCGGCTCACTCAATATGGATGAGCTAAAAATCATCACCCTCGATGAAGCTGACGAAATGCTGGATATGGGCTTTCGCGACGAATTGCAGACCATCCTCGATGCCGCCCCCGAAAACCGCCGCACGCTGATGTTCTCGGCCACCGTTTCGCGCTCCATCGCCAATCTCGCCAAGACCTATCAGAACGCGGCCGTCCGCGTGAACACGGTTGCCGAAAAATCCCAACACAGTGACATTGAATACCGCGCCATCACCGTTGCCCATGGCGACAAGGAAAACGCGCTTGTTAATGTCCTGCGCTATTATGACGCCAAAAACGCCATTGTCTTCTGCGCCACCCGCGCGGCGGTCAACCGCATCCATGCCCGCATGAACAATCGCGGCTTTTCCGCCGTCGCGCTCTCCGGTGAGTTCAGCCAGAAAGAGCGCAGCCACGCTTTGCAAGCCATGCGCGACGGACGCGCCAAAGTCTGCATCGCCACAGATGTCGCCGCGCGCGGCATCGACTTGCCAGACCTCGAACTTGTCATCCATGCCGACCTGCCGAAAAACCGCGAAGGACTGCTCCACCGCTCAGGCCGCACAGGCCGCGCAGGCCGCAAAGGCGTCTCAGCCCTCATCACTGGCCCGTCCGACCGCCGCCGCACCGAACGGCTCTTACAAAACGCCAAAATCGACGCCGATTGGGTCAAGCCGCCCTCCGCCGAAGATGTCCGTAACAAGGACAATGAGCGCCTTTTGGAAAACCCGATCTTCGCCGAACCCGTCCGCGAAGAAGACAAAGCCTTCGCCGCAGCCCTGCTCGAACGCTATGGCGCGGAACAAATCGCCGGTGCCCTTGTCCGCATCAAACGTGACGAAAAGTCCGCCCCCGAAGAATTGCGCGATGTGCGCGATCAACGCCCCGCCCGCGACAAAAAGGAACGCGGCGAACGCCCTGAAAGATCAGACCGGGCCCCGCGCGAACGCAAACCCCGCGCCGATGATTTCGCAAATGGCGAATGGTTCTCCCTTTCGGTCGGTGCCAACCAGACCGCCGAAGCCCGCTGGCTTCTGCCCATGCTCTGCAAGGAAGGCAAGCTCGACAAGTCCGCCATCGGCGCCATCCGCGTCCATCCAAATGTCACATTCGTAGAGCTTGCCCCCGCCAGCACGGAAGGCTTCCTCAAAGCCATCGGCAAAGACATGCTGCTCGAAAAATCCATCTCCGTCACCAAAATCGACGGCATCCCCCAAGTCCTCACCGAAGACGCGGGTGACGCCCGTCCCCCCCGCACCAAGCGTCCCTCCGGCCCACGTACAGCTCGTCGCCCCGGCGGCGGCAAACCTGGCGGAAAGAAATTTGGCGGCCGCAAACCGGACGGCAAAAACACAGAGTATCGCGGCAAGGACGCCCCGCATGGCCAATCCAAACCCGACAATAAATCCGCCAAGCCAAATCGCGATACCAATAATCGCCCACAGTCAGGCGAGGATAAACCATTCAAACGCAAAGGCCCAAAATCCGGCGGCAACGCCCCTTACAAGGCCAAACGCGCAAGTTCAGCTGCGCCCACCTCTAAAGCTCTCAAGAAGACATCAACCATGAAAAGCCGCCTGCGGAAGAAATCCCAATCCAAAAAATAATCATTTCAAGACAATGCATTGCCCCAGAGCAAGGTCGGCGAAGAACCAAAGATCATGGCTCACAATCGAAGTCATTCCAAATAGAACGTCCGGCGATTGTGAGCCAAATCTGCCAAGAAGGGGATTATGGCTGAAGCAAGTGTAGTCCCGCTTCAGACGCTTCTATAGTCATATTCACGCCCCAAATCCACCCTGTTGTGCAGTGTTCATCTAGCCATGCGCTGCGAGCGTCTCATTAAATCTCACTGGCTTGCCACCGCCTTTGAGCAAAATTTCGCCCTCATTCATCACAACGCGCCCGCGAATGATCGTTGCGATTGGCCAGCCGGTCGCCTCAAAACCGTCAAATGGCGTCCAGCCAGATTTCGATTTGGACCATTCTGTCGTAATGGTCTCCTTACGCTTGAGGTCAACAATCGTGAAATCCCCATCATAGCCTTCCGCAATACGCCCCTTGTCTGCCATGCCAAACACGCGCTGCGGCCCCGCGCTGGTCAGCTCGACAAAGCGTTGCAAGGTCAGCTTGCCATTGGCCACATGGGTCAACATAAGCGGCACCATGGTCTGCACCCCCGGCATGCCCGATGGTGACGCCGGATAGGGCCTCGCCTTCTCCTCGATTGTGTGCGGGGCATGGTCAGAGCCCATCACATCGACAATCCCCGCATTCAGCGCCCGCCACAAAGCCTCTTGATGACGTATCTCGCGGATTGGCGGGTTCATCTGACCATAAGCGCCCAGCCGATCATAAACATCCGGCGCTGCCAAAGTCAGATGCTGGGGCAGACATTCCACACTCGCCACATCCTTTGCCTCGCGCAGCAATTCCAACTCCTCGGCAGTCGAAATATGCAAAACATGGATCCGCTTGCCCGTCTTGCGCGCAATGCCGATCAGCCGCCGCGTAGACGACACCGCCGTCTCGACATCGCGCACCACCGGATGGGAGTTCCAGTCCCCCTGCACCGCAAGCCCTGCGCGTTCTTTCAGCCGGAACTCGTCTTCAGAGTGGAACGCCGCGCGCCGCTTGATCGCCCTGAGCACCGCCTCAACGCCTTCATCATCATCCACCAGCAAAGAGCCCGTCGAAGACCCCATAAAAACTTTCACTCCGCAGCAGCCCGCCATCCGCTCCATCTCGGCCAGCAAATGCGGGTTCTCTTTTGTTGCGCCGGCATAAAACGCATGGTCCACATCCATCCGCCCCTTGGCCCGCGCGAGCTTGTCTTCCATCAGCTCCGGCGTTGTCGTAGACGGGTTCGTGTTTGGCATTTCAAACACCGCCGTCACACCCCCAAGCGCGGCCGAGCGTGCACCCGTCTCCAGGTCTTCCTTATGCTCAAGCCCCGGCTCACGGAAATGCACCTGACTGTCCACCACGCCGGGCAAAACATGCAATCCGCGCGCCTCGAACACCTCACCCGCAGATGCCGTCCCTAGCGCACCAATGGCCACGATCTTACCGCCCGTCACGCCAATGTCAGCCAGTGCCTCGCCGCCGGGCGTCACCACCATGCCTCCACGTACCAACACATCATAAATCTGAGCCATCACCATCCACCTTAAAATCCGCTATTCACGCGCTATGCTTTGGCCCTTTTACCAGACCATCACAATAGCCGCGCCCAAGATTTTCCATCGTCAAAGCGCCGCCGATTGTGTCCCTAGGGCAACAGAAGCCGTTTCTTACAAATATCACGACAATGTAATCTGGGTTTCGCCAGATTAATGATAAACAGAAACGGCAACTGCCAAAATCCTGCAAAGTAAAAAAGGACAAGAATTACAATGCCATCCATGATGAAGAAACTCGGCTGCGCCTCCCTTTTCGCCGCTACATGTCTTTCGACGCCCGCTATGGCCCAAGGGCTGTTTGGCTCCGAGCCTGCCGAAAGCAGCCTCTACGTGTCCGCTTTTGTCGGCGCAACTTTCCCCGGCGACGCCAGCTTCGAAGGCACCCAGAACCCGGACCCGGCCATCCCTGCCACAGTCGGCGGCAGCGTCGCGGGTGCCCCAGCCAGCGCGATCGCCGAATTTGAGACAGACATCTATTTTGGCGGCGCGATCGGCTACCAGCTCCCCTTCCAGTTCTGGGGCCTGTTCCATCCACGCATCGAGCTGGAAGTCAGCTATTTCGACGCAGATATTGATGGCGGCAGTTTCAATGGCGGCAACCAGATTTTCTCCGGCTCGCAGGAAAGCCTGTTCATCTTCGCCAATAATTACACCGACATCAAATGGCGCGACGACCAGCTTGTCATCCCCTATTTCGGCGGCGGTTTCGGTGTCGGTTTTATCGACACAAATATCCTCTATGTGCCGCCTGCCGCGCCATTTGCGCCTGCTCCGGCCTTTGGGGTGATTGGCGATGACACGGGCTTTGCGACCCAGACCGCCATTGGTGCGACCGTGGTGCTGACCGAACAGCTCGAACTTTATGGCGAAGGCCGTTATCTGAAGACCTATGGCATTGGTGCAGAACGCCGTTTCCTGGGCGGCGGCAATGCTGATCTGTTCAATGCCGACGTATCAGACCGGCCCGACGGGTTCACCCTGTCTGCGGGTGTGCGTTTGCGCTTCTAAGGTTCAGGCCATTTAAGATCATCAATCGGCGGCTCCACAGGGTCGCCGATTTTTCTTTGTGCAAAACCCTAGCTCAACTGGTCGCGCGCAAGCTGCGCATAAGCCCCGTCCCGCGCCAGCAACTCCTCATGCGTCCCGCTTTCCACGACACGCCCCGCTTCCAGCACCAATATCCGGTCCGCCCAGCGCACAGACGCCAGCGTGTGCGCAATCACCAGCACGGTCCGCCCAACTCCGAACGCCTGCAAAGCGTCCTGAACCGCCGCTTCGCTTGTCGCGTCCAGCGCACTCGTCGCCTCATCGAGCAGCAAAATAGGCGCATCCCGCAAGAACGCCCGCGCCAATGCAATGCGCTGCTTCTGCCCGCCTGACAACCGATTGCCACGCTCGCCCACGCGTGCCTCATACCCCGCGTCAAGCTCGCCGATAAATCCATCCGCATGCGCAAGCTTTGCCGCAGCTTCAATCTCGCTCGGCCCCGCGCCGAGCCGCCCAAAACCGATATTCGCGCCCACCGTATCGTCAAACAAAACCGGCTCCTGCTCGACCAGCGCCATACGCCCGCGCAAGTCGGCCAAACGCACTTCGCGCACATCCACCCCATCAACCAACACCCGCCCTGCCGATGGATCGTAAAGCCGCAAAAGCAAGTTAAACAGCGTGGATTTACCCGCCCCCGACGCGCCAACAATCGCCACCCGCTCGCCCGCTTTCACATCGAAATCAAGCCCTGAAAGCGCCGCCTCGCCGCCCGCCCCGCCATAGGAAAAGTGCACATCCTCAAACGCAATTGCGCCCGCCACCGCGCCCAGCTTGCCCGTCCCGTCAACGGTCCGCAAAGGCGCATCGACAATCTCATAATACCGCTCGCCCGCCGCCTGCGCCTCCTGCGCGAGCGCACTCAACCCACCCAGCGAACGCACCTCCGGCGCAGCAATCGCGATCAGTGCAATAAAGCCGAGGAAATCCCCAATCGTTGATGCCCCGCTCGAAATCCGCCACGCCGAAAATGCCAGCACGCCCGCAATCGCCGCCCCGCCCGCAACCTCCAATATCGGATCAACCGCCGCCTTGTTCTTGAGCACTTTGAGAAACAAGCCCGCCCGCTGACGAAATCCGCGCGCGGCTGTCTCTTTCTGATAAGGCTCCAGCCCGAAGGCACGGGCCGTCCGCGCCGACTGGAACCCCTCCGAAAGAAGCGAGGTGACTTCTTCCATCTGCTCTTGGGACCGCTTGGCCTGTTTGCGCACCCGATTGCCAAGCGCCACCACTGGGGCAAACGCAATCGGATAAATCACGACCAGAATAAGGGCCAATTGCCAGTCCATCCAGACCATCGCCGCCAGAGCGCCAATCAAGGTCAAAACGCTTTTCGATGCGCCATTGGCCAGCCGCAACCCCGCGTCGCGCAGCGTGTTCAGATCATTGACAAAGCGCGAGACAAAGCCGCCCGACGCGCCATCGGCCAGCCGCGAAAAATCCCCGCCAATCAGCGCCGAATATTGATGATCCGAGACATCAACCAGCGCCCGCTGCACGCCCGTATTGTTAAAAATCGTCATCAGATAGAGCGAAATCGCCCGTACGATTGCCGCCGCCACAATCAAGAGCGGCAACAGCCACAGCATCTGCTCCGAGCCAACAATCTCCGTCTCTCGTGTCCCGTTCTCGATCAGCCCTTGCAGCAAATCCCCCAACCGCTTGATCAGCCATCCATAAGACACCACGGCCGCAGAGGTCACGAGCGCACATAAAGCGCCAGCGCCAAACCAGCGCCAGTGCGGCAACATATGCTGCCCCAGAAGCCGTTTCAGGCTCCCCGTTTGAGGCCTAGACGTGGTGATGCGTCCCGGTCTCCGGATCAAGCAGCTTATGCGCGTGCAGAATGAAATAGCGCGTCTCGGCATTGTCCACCGTCCGGTGGGCGGCGTTTTTCCACGCATCATATGCTGCGGCATAATTGGGATAGGCGCCGACAAAATCAATCGCGCTCAAATCCTCGAACTCGACCTCGGTGACATCGCGCAGCTCGCCGCCGATCACAATGTGCAGCAATTGTTTCGCTGTGTTTGCGTCTTCACTCATAATCTCTTGTCCAATCCTTGTTCGCGCCAATGCCGTCTGAACATTACCCGTTCGGGTCCGGCAAATCGAGATGTTTCATCCGGTCCAATAGCAAACCATGCAAGCCCTTTCCAGCCGCCAGCATAGATCGCTGCGCCGGTATATCACCGTTAAAGCTTAAGGGCGTCCCATTATGCGTGCTCACAATCCCGCCCGCTTCGGCCACAAGCACCGCCCCCGCCGCCAGATCCCAGTCGGATTTCCTGATCAGCGCAAAGGTCGCGTCCCACCGCCCCGCCGCCACGAGCGCCATCCGGTAAAGCGTGGCGTTCGGCTTCGGTTTCGGCAAGACAAGCTCCGGCCAGGGTGTTGGCCATTCAGGATGCTTGACCACCGCCTCGTCAACAATCACCCTCGCGCCCGCTTCCTCGGCCCGCCCGCTGACCGACAAAGCCGCCCCGTTCACAAACGCCCCGCCGCCCTTGCTCGCCTCGAAAAGCTCCTCATGCATGGGCGCATAAAGCACACCCGCAATGGCCTCGCCCGCCTCGACCAAAGCAATCGCAATGCACCAGTTCGGGTCCGCTGGCCGCATATAGGCCCGCGTCCCGTCTATCGGATCGACCACCCATGTCCGCATCTGCGAGCGGGCTTCGGCCTTGTCCGCCGTCTCCTCCGACAGCCAGCCATAATCAGGCCGCGCCTGCCCCAGCCGCTCCAGCAGCAATGCGTTGACGGCCAAGTCCGCCTCGGTCACAGGATGGCCCGGGCTCTTATCCCATGATTTTGCCCCGTCGCGCCGAAAGCTCATGGCCAATGCCCCTGCTTCCAGCGCAGCACGTCGCATCAATTCCAGATCAGCGGCCAGATCAGGCTCCGGCAAGGGTCATATCCTCAATCAACACGCTCGGCGCATCGCGAGAGCCGAGAAATTCCACATCATTGCCACAAATCATCCGCGCAAACATGCTCGGCAAATCGCCCGCAATCGTCACCTCGGCCACCGGATAGGCAAGCTCGCCGCCTTCAAACCATACCCCCGATACACCCACAGAATAGTCCCCCGAATTGGGATTGATCGACGGCCCGAACATGCTCGTCACCAACAAGCCTTCGCCGGCATCGGCACGCAATTGCGCCTGTGTCTTCGTCCCCGCTTCAAGATAGAGATTCGATGTCGAAACCCCGGGCGGATCGCCAAAGCCCATGCCGCCAAACCCGTTTGGCCTAAGCCCCAATTGCCGCGCTGAAGGCCCATTAAGCAGCCACGTCTTCAGCACGCCATCTTCAACCAGCGCCGTGCGCGAAACCGGCAATCCTTCCCCGTCATGATTGCGCCCGCCCATGCCTTTGGCCCGAAACGGATCATCAATAATCGAGACACCCTTGGCAAAAACCTGCTCGCCCATCCGCTCTTTCAGAAAGCTCACCCCGCGCGCGATCGACGGCCCCGAAATCGCGCTGATAAACGCGCCAATAAGGCTCGCCGACACCCGCGCATCATAAATCACATGTGCCGTCCGGCTCTCCATTTTGGTCGGCCCAAGCCGCGCCACCGCCCGCTCGCCCGCCAGAACGCCAATCTCGCGCGGGCTTAACCTGTCGGCCCGTTTACGCGTCGTGCGCGACGCAAAATCGCGCTCCATCGCGCCGTCCTGCTCAGCCAATGCAGCCAGCCCCACCCCAGACGAGCCGCCCGCCTTATGTGCGGCAAATCCGTTCGTCGCCGCCACCCAGCGCTCAGACCGGCTCCACCCTGTCCCGCATCCAGCCACCTGTTTAACACCCGACACTCCGAGCGCGGCCGCTTCCGCCTCAAGTGCTTCAGCCTCAAGCCGCTCGGCCGTCTCGCCCTCATCACCCTCAAGCTCCAGCGCTGGCAAATCCGTCGCCAAATCTTCAGCCGCCGCCAATCCGCAATAGGGGTCTTCAGGCGCCGCTTCGGCCATCGCGACACAGCGTTCGACCAGCCCCTCAAGCCCCTCCTTACTCAAATCCGAGCCCGAGACGCTCGCCTGCCGCTGGCCAAAAAAGCACCGCAGCGCCAGCCCCGCCGCCTCGTCCCGCTCAATCGTTTCCAGCTTGCCGTCAAGCACTGACACATTGACGCCCTCAGACACCCCGAGCCGTGCATCCGCATCGCTCGCACCGGCGCGCGTGCACGCCTCCAGAACAGAGTTGAGAAGATCAGCGGGCGGCAGATAAAATTTTGTCATAGCGCTAGATGCCCTCGCTTGGCTCCGAACGCAACATATCAAAGCTCAAAAGAAAAAGCCCCGAACCGTTTTGGTCGGGGCTTTCAAATCATCTAGGCCGACAAACCGCTAATCATCACGGCGCGCATCTGGCAAACGGTCATTAATATCGTCACGAATATCAAGAAACGTCACAATCAGCCCGCAGACAAGGCTTGCAACCACCCAGCCGCCAACAAGGCCGACCACCACATCGAGCGCCACCGCCAGATCGCCCTCTATGCCGGGCAGTTGCGATGTTACATTGCCGCCATTGACCACGCCAAACACCACGCCATAAGCAATAATCGCAAAGAACGCAGTGTAAACGGCCGTCCGGAAACTGTTGATAATCCAAAATTTCATTGTGCTAATTCCTCATCGGCCAGCGCCTTAGCGGCCCCCATTAAGACTTCTTCTCTTCGGGAAGGCGATCGTTCAGATCATCGCGAATATCGAGAATGGTCACAATCAGCCCGCAAATCAGGCTCGACGCCAACCAGCCCGCAAACAGGCCAAACACGACATCCAGCGCCGCCGCCAAAGAGCCGTCCACACCGGGAATTTCCGCCGCAACCCGTCCACGCGAATGGACCCCGACAAGCACGCCGAATACAATGATTGCAATATAAGCCACGTAAATCATTGAGCGGAAACTGTTGATGATCAAGAACTTCATAATTCATCCCTCCAAATCTGCATTTTGCAGATAACTGGAACGGATTATCGCCTTGGCTTAATGTTTAATCAAGCAAACTCGGCAGATTGACATATGGAAATTTACGGTTTGGAAATGATATTTACACCCCAAAAGACCAGCCTGCGCGCTATTCCCGCCCTAAAATCCACGCCAGATCGAGCCTTTGCCGCCGTTCCAGAAAAGCACCCTTGATCGCCATCCGGTCATAATCAGAAGTAATCCATGCAAAAAAATCCTCAGGCCGATCCGCACCCGCAGCCAGCGCCGCGGCGAAAAACGCGTCCAGCATCCCTGTCTTACCCTGTTTAACGTGCAGATATTTGAAACCAAGCTGCCCAATCGCCTCTGAAACTGGCAGATTCTGACGGGCAATCAAATACAGAACCGCCATCAATCCCGCCCTGTCTGCACCGGATTTGCAATGCATCAAAGCCGGATAGCTAAGCCCCTCAAACAGCTCCCGCACGCCCAAAACCGTCTCTCGTGTCGGCGTGTCCCTCGAAAACACTTGATAATCAAGAAGCTCAATGCCCGCCGCCGCACAGGCTTCGCGTTCCAGCAAATAATATCCGCGCGTCGAAACCCCACGCAAATTAATGATCGTGCGAATACCGCGCTCGGCCTTGTGCCCTGCAATCTGGCGCGGCGAGGGCTGGTTGGCCCGCCACATCTCCTCTGAAATCGCGTGCAAATTGGAAAATCGCGCCCGCAAAAATCCGTGATCGCCCCAAATCATCTCGGCTCGTGCGCGCTTACGGCCCTCGGGCGTGCCCAGATCCGCTACAATGTGCGGCTTGCGATTCTTGCGGCGTTTGCCCATGCCAGTGCGCTTAGCACCCGCCGCCAAGTTGTCACAAGACCCAAGCGGCCTAACTGATGTAAACCTTGCGGTAACGAACTTTGTGGCAAGGTTCCAGCGCACAGTTAATGAGGGTTAATCTTACATGCGCATCTTGTCGTTTCGCACATTTGTTCTGGCCACAGCACTCGGCCTTGCGGCTTTCCCCGCATGGACGTTCGGCATCGGGCTACAGCCCACCACCGTCGAAATCGAAGTCGCCCCGGGCGAACGCAATCGGCAAGTTGTCAATATCGCAAACGTCCATACCGAAAAAACCATTTCGCTCACGCTCGGCCTTGCCGACTGGTCGCTCGACGATAATGGTCAGATCCAGCTCTCCCCGCCAGACGAAACGGCCTCTTCGGCTGCCGGATGGGCACGCTTCAGCCCCGCTTTCCTCACCCTCAAGCCCGGCGAAGCCGAACAGGTCATCGTCGATATGTCAACGCCAACAAGGCTGAGCCGGTCTGGCGACTACCGCTTTGCCTTGCTCGCCTCGACGGTTCTGCCAGAGGAGCGCACCGGCCAATCGGGCGTCTGGAAGAAGTATCAGATTGCCACCCTGTTCTATCTGACCACCGGCTCGGCCCAAAGCGAAGCGACCATTACGGGCGGCGAGGTCAGCATCAATGATGAAGGCGTGCGCAATCTACATCTCGGCATCGAAAACTCCGGCAATGCCCACGCCCGCCTGCAAGGGGTAATCGAGATCACGTCCGGCGGTGCAACCGAAACCGTGCCGGTCTCCAATCTCGTTGTGCTGCATGAAGGTCGCCGCGATTACGTCACACGCTTGCCCGACAATCTGTCCGACGATGCCTCGATTGAAGTGCGCCTGAACAATATTTTCGCCCCGCAGACAAATGGCGAAACACTGGCTCTGCCGCCTTATCGCGTGTCCCAATCTGTCCGCCCATCAGAACCTGGTGCTGGCACCGACAGCACAGAGCTGAATCCATAGCTGGCCGCGCACGCCGCTCGGCCCTGCTACTGGGGGCGCTTTGCCCGGCCTGTCTGGTTAGTGCACCCGCACATGCATCTTTTCTGGATTCAGATTTCTTCTGCCGCGTAAAGGGCTGCGTCATTGTCCATGACGGCTTCTCTTTCGATGTCTATGACGTCCACATTTTCACCAATAATGGCACCGTCCCCCCCGGCGGTGAACTTATTCCGTGGACGGGCAATCCATTTCAGGGAACAGGCGAGGTCAATCCCGTCTTCACAGGCTCCCGCACTGAAGGCTTCCACGTCATCGCCACCGACACACAAGGCGCTCGTCTGGGCTTTGATCAAAACGGCAATGGCACGCCAGACCTTCAAGCCATCGGAAACAGCAATGGTTTTCTCGATGCGGGAGATGTCTTTGGCACGGTCCAGCTCAACCAGAACACCACACTGCGCGTACTCGATACCTCAACCCAGCGCAGCTTCTACATCTCCTCGCGCACAACAGGTTTCCGCATCTCTGCCCGCTCCACGCTGACCGGCGGCACCGACGCGCTTAATCAGGTGTCACGCCTGAACAATGTCCGCTTCGATTATGGCATCACCGCCCAAGGCAATGATGACGGCATGGCCTTTGGCGGTGCAGCCACCCAGGGTGGTTTCCGCAAGCTTGGCAATTTCGACAGCCTTGGCCCGCTCTCGTCAAGCGCACAATTCATCGCCGAATTTCCGACCGCGATCCGACGCGAATTCGACGATGATCTGCCCGAACAGTCCATTCGCTTTGATTATGTCTACGGCTTTGAAGGCTATGATTTGTCTCTTGGCGCTGGTGATTTGCGTTACCAGATCGAATTCGACTTCTTCCGCAATTAACGGACCATTGCCACCAAAACAATCAGGCTTCCCCGATCACCCCGCCAGAATAATCGTCTTCCCCGCCGGGGCCATAGCTTTCCTCCGCCGGCAGATCAAATGGCCGTACCACAAAAAGATTATCCTCACCAAGTTCCACCGTCCGCGAATAGATAACGCCTTTGAAATTCACACTCAGCTCATAACGCCCCGGCGACAGATTTTCGAAACTATATTGCCCGAATGAGGCCGATATGGCGGACACCGGCTCCTCATCCTCTTTCGCGTCCTCATCAACCCGCAACAAAGACACGAACATGCCCTCGACCCGATGCTCTCCGGGCGTGACCTCGCCGTCCCCGTTTTCATCAACAAACAGCGCCCCGCGCACTTGCCCGCTTGCCACAATCGGGATCTCAAGCTCGGTCACTCGCCCATCCCCGATCGTCGCCCGCGCCGACACATCATCAGGCACCAGAAGCCCCAGCGGCAAAGTCCGCCGGTCCACTGTCACCCCATAAAGCCCAGTGCGCATATTCTGGATCGTAAACAAACCGTCCCTGTCCACCCCAAGTGCCAGCCTTGTACCTGTCACCTGAATACGAACCCCCGGCACACCCTCCTCATCAGGCTGCCGGATCCCGTCTCTATTACGATCAAAATAAACAGATCCCCGCAAAATGCCCAAGCCCTCTTTTGGCTTTGTATGCTTGCGCGGTTCGTTAAACGTCACCCGCCCGCGCAGCGCGACTGAAAAGTCCCGTGCGCCAGAGAAATTGTCAAAATAAGTGCTCTCAAGCCGGATAAACCGCGTGAGCGCATAACCAGCATTCACCGACGCAAAGAATTGCGTGCGCGAATCTTCAGGATCAACCGACTGCAATGCCGAGAACTGCCCCTGCACATTAAAGCGCTCCCCGAAACGCTGCCCGCTATTGGCCGAAACCGTTGCCCCAACACGTGCAAATGACCGCTCCGGCGACCACACAGCAGACGCTGTTGGTCCCGCCGCAACGCTTGCACCTTGCCCAAGATTCTTGCGAAATGGCAAAACGGAAACACTCGACACCAATCGCTGCGTGGTTTCTCCGCCTGCCACAGTGTTGGAATAGGACGCCTGCACATTGCCCCAGTCAAACCGCCGAAACGCCCGCACCCCAATCGAACGTGACGAGCCTCTGACATCCCCCGACTTCGTATTCGAATATGATGCGTCTACGGACACATTCAGATCAAGCGGCGTAATCCGGCCATTAAAGGCGCTCGAAACCGTCACTGAAGACGACCCATTATCACCACCCGTTCGAGTATAATTTGTGCGGATACCGGCGGCTACATTAGACACCGGCCCCCAATCTTTCACCGCCCGCCAATCGGTCGAAACCGAACCAACAAAGCGCGACGCCGACGGCCCGTTCAACGCACCCTCAAGGCTCGCGCTGCCAGACAGCCCGCCGCCTTGATTAAACCGTCCGCCATCATAGCTCAAACTCGCCTGAACACCCGCTTGCCGGTTAAACCTGTATCCCCCCTGTGCGCGGCCGCGAAAATCAACACCCGTGCCCGTGACCGTATTGAACACGCCCGCATCCGCCGCCACAAAGAAAGGCTGTAGCCCCGTCTCTTCGCCCGAGCCACGAAAATGCTTCTGCCCGCCAATCACAACGCGCTTACCGCCACCGTCTTCCGTACTCGCCGCCGAAATCCCGAACTCTTGATCGCCTTCCGCAGCGATCCATCGCGCCCCACCCGCAAAGCCTGAAAACACCGGCCGCGACGCCGTAGACGATACTTCGCGCGACCCACTTAGCGGCACGCCAGCGGCCAGCGCAATAATATCGCCGGTCTTCTCGCGCCGCGTCCGGAAGCTGACACCGCGCACGCGGTTTTCGTCAACCCCGCTCAGTTCGCGGAACCGCGAATTTGAATCCCCCACAGAGCCAACCCAGCCATTAAGCGATTGGGCCTCCAGCGACACCCAGCCCGGTGCAAGTTCCTCGGGCCGCGTCAGCCCGCCCACCGTCTCATAGCGTAGCTGCGTGTTCAGCGAGCTTAGCCGCGAATCAAGCTGCAAAGTCGCTGGCCCGCGATCACTCAGCGCAAACTGCAATTGCTCGGGCACCCAGCCGGTCGCCGCCGCCTCATCGACAACGCGTTCTCCGGGCAATGCGCCCCCGCCCAGCCTATCGTCCAGCGTCACCACAATATCGCTCGTACCTGGCTCCAGCAAAATATGCGTGCCCGTCAGCGTCTCGACAGCCGTAAATGGCAATAGCAGTAAATCAGGGTCGGCATAAGCAATGTTCGGCGTCACCCCACGCGGCGTATTGTTCACCGTCACAAGTCCCGTAGACAGATCGAGCGAGATGCGCGCCGCATCCTGTATCCGCGTCACCGTAATGACATTGCCGTCCGAACGCTCCAGCGCATGTCCGAGCGCTTCAGCCACCGTCTCCAGCGGCACCAGCAAAACCGGCCCGATCGTGCGCGGTTCTACCTCGGGCGTCACCGTCCGCTCGCCATTGATCCACAAATCAAGGTCAAAGCGCGGACGCAGGCGATCGTCGAGCGTAAACGTCCAGTCGCCCGCCTCACTCTGCTCGGGCACCGTGCCAGTCAAAATACCGATTGTGTTCGGGCTGATCCACGTCGTCGCCGCTTCAAGCGGTTCAAAATCAGGCAAGGCCCCGAGCTCGGTCCCATTTGCCCGCACAATGCCATTGCTGACATCAAGCGACATCACCGCACCATCCTGAAAACGCAAATTAGAAAGGACGGTGCCCTCAAGCGTGACCTTGCCCTTCAAATGGGTGAAGATCGGGCTGGCCTCGATGAGGACACCGTCAGTGTCCGTGCGTCGCGAGCGCACAGATAGAGTTTCGTTTTCAACAATAATATCAATATGTTCGATCGACATGGCCTGATCGGGCGCATGCTCGAAGCCGATTTGCAGCGGGGCATCAGGGGCGGCATCTTCATCAGCCGTAACGACGCCAGACGGCTGGCCGGTCTCAATGCTGACAGGTGCGTCAATCGACGCCTCGACGCTGCGCGCAGATACACCCTCTGTCCCAACAGTTTGGGCAAAAACAGGGGAACACAGCCCCATTGCGGTCGCAAAAACGACCGCGCGTATGGCGGTCGAGCAATTCATGTTTGCGTGTAGAGGGCCTAGGGCCCGCTAAAGCCTAGCAGGCCGGCGCATCCAGAAGTGCCCGGCATTTGGCAGACGACTGGCAAGCCGTCTCGACAATTGCTGGAAAGCTTTGCAGGCCACCACGATCGACACTTTCAACCATCAGGCTCGGGGCCGCACTTTGCGTCTCCAGCGTAAAGGTTTGGTCGAGCACAATTTTTGTCCGCCCGATGGAGACAAGCTCCACCGTGTGCGAACGCCAGACTGTGCCGGTTTGCGTTGCTTTTGCGATAGGCTTCAGACATGTGCCCGTAAGCCACGCCTCGCCCGTTTTTTCGTCCAGAAGGACACCATCCCTGCCATTCTCCAGACCAACCCACAGATTCGCATCTGCCGGCTCGGCCAAAGCAGGGTTAGAAATGGTCGCGACTATTGCCGTCATACCAATAATTACCCGTTTCATTACATCACCCATTCTTGCATTTATGGGCGAAGTCTAGCTGATTATGGTTAATATTCCGCTTCTCCCACGGCACTTACCAAACGCCCGAAACGATTACCTTGAGGAATATCAACAGAAAATTACTTGTTAAAATTCCAAGCACTAGAGCGATACCATAACACATCGCATCAGGCAGATAGGACGGTTTTGCATGCGCAATAGAGGCTGATAACACCCATTCTATCCTCCAAATGCCACACAGCCAGAGCCTTGCGGACACCCTCCAAACCCCGCTATAATAGGGAAATAGCTTTGAATTAGGGTATTTTCCATGGCGCAACGACCTTTCAGCCCAGTCTTCCTCACTTTTGGCCTCATCCTGGCAGCCTGTGGCGGCCCAGCCGCAGGGACGAGCAATCAAGAAAATAGCGTTCAAATACAATCGACAAACCCAGAGTCTTCACGCACCGCATCAGCCATTCAAGAGGCAACCCGCTCCGAACCCGCGCCTGCGCCGCAGGCAGCTGAGCTGTCACCGGAATTTGCAGATTTACCAGCCCCCTACAGCGAGGCGAGCTACGCAACAGGCAAGCGCGTTTTCAAACTTTGCTCGACATGCCACACCGTCACCGAGGACGGCCCCAACACAATCGGCCCCAATCTATATCAGATCTTTGGCCGCCAGGTCGGCTCGGCAGAAGGCTTCAACTACTCGAACGCCGTAAAAGATGCCGACTTTATCTGGTCACCGGAGCAGCTTGATCAATGGCTGGAAAACCCCCGCGAATTTCTCCCCGGCAATCGCATGACTTTTCAGGGCGTGCGCAAACCAGCCGACAGAACGGCCGTTATCGCCTATTTGATGGCCGAAACCGGCTGGGAAGCGGGCCAATAGCCTAAAATCGCCGGACAAGGCTCACCACCACACCGATCTCGCGAAATCGGCCAGAAACCTCCTGCCTGTAACCAAGGCCTAGTTCATTACGTCCAAATGTGCGTGAAATCTTCGAATCCAGCTTGATTGAGCGGGCATCCCCCGTTCCTGTCTCGACATAGACCTTGTTCACACTCCACCATTTCGGGATCACTTCCTGCCCATAGCCCAACTCAAGCCGCTGGCGACGACAATTGCCATGTTCGCGTACAATCGCATCAGCAAATGCAAACCAGTTTCGGTCCGCCCGCCGCGTCCGGCCCGCCGCGCCCACTGAAAGCCGCGCTTCGCCGCCCACGCTATCACATCCCCCAATCGTCCCGCCGATCGCTTCGCCGCCAACAACTCCCCCCTCCAAAGCCGCTGTAAACCGTCCTTTTTGCCAGATTTGACGCCGAACCGTTGCCCGATACGCATATTGATCCTGACCAGACAATTGCGGAAACCGGACGCCTTCGGCTTGGCCAATCACGGTCCATTTATCCGAAACCCCATATTCGGCGTAAAGCTCCCCGCGCACCGCACCCACACCATCAATCCGTTGGCCCAGCACCGCAATCTCGGCATAAGTCCGCCCCGCCCCTTGCCCCCAAGGTCCAGCAATCGCGTCGCCACCAAACACAGGCGACAGCCCAAGCCCACCGCCAAGCGCCATAGCCCGCGCTGACCAATTCATCCGGCCCGAATTGTTCCGAATATGCCCTCTCCCCCCGAAAATAGCCTAATTAGCTGTCATAACCCGGCATTTGGCGGTCCAGCCGTCGCAACAGGCCCGGCCACGCCAGCATATCCGCCAACACTTTCATACCTTGCGGGTTCGATTGTCCTTTCACCACATCCTGAATGTCCGACCCGCACTCGATCAGGTTTTCCCGCCCCGCCGACAGCGCCCGCACCTGCATCGCGCAAGCCCGCTCCAGAAAGAACATCCGCATAAAGGTCTGTCCCGCCGACGCGCCACACGTCAATGTCCCATGATTGCGCAAGATCAACAGCGACTTCTCGCCCATATCGGCGACAATCCGCTCGCGCTCATCATGGTCCAGCGCCACCCCCTCATAATCATGATACGCCACATCCGACATCGCAATCATGCCCGTCTGGCTAATCGGCAGCAGGCCATGGCTTTGCGCCGATACGGCAACCCCGTCATCAGTATGCACATGCATCACACACACCGCATCCTCCCGCGCCATATGCACCGCCGAATGAATGGTAAATCCAGCCGGGTTGACCATCGCATCGCTTTCACTGACGACATTCCCGTCAAGATCAACCTTGACCAGCGAGGAAGCCGTGATCTCTTCGAAGAACCAGCCATAAGGATTGATCAGAAAGTGATGCTCCGGCCCGGGTACGCGCATGGAGATATGCGTGAAAATCATATCGTCCCAGCCATGCAGCGCCGTTAAGCGGTACATCGCCGCCAGATCGACCCGCGCCTTCCATTCCGCCTCGCTCACCGAAGCTTTCACATCAATCGCTTTTGCGCCGTCCGCCATCAGGATCTCCATTTTCTGACCAATTTGCTTCAGTGTTATTCTTTTTCCCATCAAGGTCAAATTTCCGCGCCAAGACGCTTGACCCTCGCTCAAACTCTGGCCACCTAAAGCCATGACACCCAAGATCGCCTTTTCCGCAAGCCAGCGCCCCGAAGCCCAGCACGCCTTGCAAATACTAAACAAACGCTATGGCACCGTCGGCGAAGATGAGGCGGATGTCATCGTTGCCCTTGGCGGAGACGGCGCCATGCTGGACGCGCTAAGGCGGCGGTTCGATGACGAAAAACCCGTTTACGGCATGCATCGCGGCACGGTCGGCTTTTTGATGAATGAATATATCGAAGATGATCTGCCCGCCCGCCTCAACGCAGCAGAAAGGCTCACCCTGTCGCCCTTGCGCATGATTGCCACCGACACCGATGGCAATCGCCACCATCACCTCGCCATAAATGAAGTCTCGCTCTTGCGCCAGACTGCCCAGACGGCGAAAATCCGCATCATCGTTGACCATCAAGAGCGCCTGTCTGAACTCGCATGCGATGGCGTCATGGTCGCAACCTCCGCCGGATCAACGGCCTATAATTACTCAGCCTATGGTCCAATCCTGCCGATCGGAGCCAATTTACTCGCTTTAACCCCCGTCAGCGCGTTTCGCCCACGTCATTGGCGCGGCGCTCTTTTGGATGAAACCGCTCATGTCCGCCTTGACGTTATCGACCCCGAACACCGCTCCGTCTCGGCAACCGCAGACAATGTGGAAGTCCGCGACATTGTCTCCGTCGATATTCAGGAAGACAAATCACGCAATCTCGTTCTACTTTTCGATCCCGGCCACGCGCTTGACGAACGCATCCTGAGCGAACAATTCCGCGTCTGACAGAACACCGAAAATTACACCCCCATATCAGGAAGCTGTTAAACAAAACCTGCTAGTCTCTTTTCCATGATCAGTAGACTGCGAAATCTATCAAAGCGCCGAGGCACAGCGGCTCCGTTCAATGGCTTCAATATCGAGATTGCCCGCCTCATCTCCAGCTTTCGTCAAAAGACCAAAGCCGAAACAGCCCGCACGGCGACAGATGATAAGGTTTGGACGGCCCGCGCCAAAACGGACGATCAAACACAGCTCGTCCAGGACCCGCCTGAATCCCTTGATGAGAGATATCAGGCATGGCTTGAGCGCGACTTGTCTCGCTTGATCAAAGCCCGGCATGCTATTGGCAGCGACATAACAGACCTTTCGCACTTCAAACAACTGCGCCTTGCCACTCATGACCTCAAAGGAATGGCCACCATCTACGGCTATCCGGCAATTTCGAGGCTCGCCAATTCACTCGACAAGCTACTCAAAACCAAGTCATGGCACCGCCAGTTAAAACTGATAGACTTGCACATTGATGCCTGCCGGGCAGCGGCAAATCATGCCCCGGCAAGTGATGATGAAATTGACGAGGTTTCAAGCGCCGTCTGTGATGCCCTCGACGCGCAAGTCAACCAACTAACCAAACACATCCAAAACGCGTCTTAGCGCATGACACTATCCAAACGCTCCGTTGTCTGACCATATCCGGCCTCTTCGGGGATAAACAGGCACGCCTCCCCATCTTCGTTTTTACCAAGACGCGGCTCGACCGTCACCACATTTGCAGAAGAAAACAACTCCCGCGCGCTCATCACGGATTGAGCGGTCGCCAGTTTCCGTAAATTCATGCGCGTTGGAAATATGATGGTCGCCTCCTCCCGCGCAGCCAGATCCAGCGCCATTTGAGGATTCAGCCAGCGCGCATCCGTTGTTTCACGGCCATCATGGGAGGCGATCTGTTCGGATGGGGTCGGTGCAAGATAGAAATGCGTGTCAAATCGCTTCGGCATCATCGCCGGGGTAATCCAATGCCCAAAATGGATCAGCGTATCGAGCGCTAGAACCAGACCATTGTCACCGATTAGCTCTAAAAAACTCTGCTCTTGCCGATCAACCGCCCCGCGCATAGGTGCAAGCCGCTCGGCAATATCTGGCCCAATAAGGTCGGCGTCAGTCCCCCGCGCATGGCGCTCGCGCGCAAGCAAAACTCCCGATTCTTCAAACGCCTCACGAATCGCGCAGATTCTCGCAGCCCGCTGGGTGCCATCAAACTGTCCGTCAACCAAACCGCCCCAATCATCCGCCTCGTCTTCGGAATTGGCCTTGCCACCCGGAAAGACGAGCGCGCCTGAAGCAAAATCAATTTCATAATGTCGCGCCACCATCAGGACTTCTAGCGTGGCCTCGTCACGCACCAGAAGCACGGTGGCCGAAAGCTTCGGCTTGGCAGGCATATCGGTCATATCGTCTCCAGACTTTATTGAAATTTAGTCAAAATCAGCCGTCGCAGCCAAGCCCGATCTTCATATCGTTTTGTTATTGTCGTCTTCCACTTAGAGCACTGGCAAATCCCATGCAACAAACGACAACAAAGGAATCTGCTCGCGCAATACCGGCTCTGGACTGTCCGCTCCGGCTCAAACATGCCGTCCATTTAGGGCAAGGTGAAACCATTGGCGTCTTCGTAGAGCCTATGTTTCAGCTTGATGACAGACCCAGCTTCGGTCCGCGCCAGGAAGACACACTGGAAAACGATCTGGGCGCACGCCTGCTCGGTCAGATACAGCGGCTCGCGGAACTTTGCCAAACCAATCAAATAGAGCAGCGGCCCTTGATACTCCCGGTGCCCGCAAGCGTTCTGGAGACGCCGAGCCTGATAAATGCATGTCTGGATACACTCTCACAAACCAAACTTTGCCCCCAGGAGCTGGCCTTTGAGTTTACCGACGCCGATATGGTCCGCAATACGGGATATGATTTCGGCTTGTTGCGCGCTTTGCGCACGCGCGGTCTGCGCATCTCTATGGACGCCAGACAAAGCTGGCACTGCCAATTGCAGCCCATGAGTTGGTTGATGATAGATACTTTGCGGGTGCCCGCCCATCCGATGGGCCTCGACGAAACCCTCGAAGATATGATCGCCTTCGCGGTTGACGCAGGTGTGTCCATCATAGCCGAGAAACCCAGATGGCGTGACGGAGACGCGCTTGCCCGCGCTGGCATCGAATTTGGAATTTCGCCCTACGCAGACGCCTAGCACCAAGGCCCGATCAGGCCGCGTCGCTATCATCTTGCCCGTATTGGTCCGAATACGCGTCGAGCTTTTCAAGCAGATAATCCAGATCATCCTTCGCAATCGCCTGATACTGCGTAAGCACGCGTTCGATCATTCTGATCTTGAAGCGTTCCCTGTCGCCCTGCTCACCATCAAATTCGGTTTCATGATAAGTCGCCACCGCAATCTTGAAGGCTGGCAACAGCTTACGCGGCAACCCGGCCCGATCAAACACGGCCTGAAGCCCCAGCGGTCCGGCATCATGAATGAGCAGCCAGATACGCTTGTGCGCAACACCTGACAGTTCAGCCAATGCATGTTCGACAAAGGGCATCTGCCCTGTGCACAAGGCGCGCACGATAAGCGAATGTGTCAACCGTCCATTCAAATTCAATTGTTGGGCAAAACGCGGCAAATCCTGCGTCCGGCCCGCTTGCTCAACCAGATCAATGGTCGCCCGCTCGCGTGCTCCAGCCGCAATATCAATCGCCACTTGCGCCGGCAGTTCATGCTTGTTGACCAGCAAATCAAAAACCTGACCCGAAACAAGACTGACCATCTTCTCCGCAATATGCACCGGGATCTGGTCGCGTAAGACAATCCCCTCCTGCAATTGAGAATCCTCGCCATACCGCAAAAGCGAGTCCGCAAAAACCTTGTCCGTCCACTCTGCGCCCTTATTTCTTGCAAGCGCACGCACTGCTTCCAGCCCGGCATGCTCGGCAATCGCTTCAGCAACAGATTCCGGCACGCGCGGACGCCCCGCAATCGCAGCCTGTTTTGCCACAGTCGCTGACAAGGCAAGCTCAATCATATCTTCCTCGGTGAAAGACGGCGACGCTTCAAGCACAGGAATGGCAATGGACTCAACGTCATGAGCCAATTTCAAAGCCAGATCGCGCGGCAGTCTCGGCGAGTTGCACAAAGTAACAGCCAGGGTCCGGCGGACAAGTTCAGCCATATCATTGGCGAGAAACGCCATAATATCCTTGGCATATTGCCGTTCTTCATCGCTTAGCACATCCGAAGCAATCCGTCGGCACAGACGATGGGCAACCGAGGCGCGCTCCTCCGGTGAGTCGCCCTTGATCAGGCGGCGAATATCAGCTTCGCTCAATTCAGGGCGCATCGCAGCAACGGTCATTAGTCTTACCTCGAAATCAGGTGTTCAGGCATTTGCCTGTAAATTTCCCCCAATTGGGTTAAATTTCGTTTACCAAAGAAAAACACTCTACTGGAAAGACGGATTTATGCTCGAAGGCCTCCGCGTGATCGAATACGCAACATATATGGCAGCGCCAGGCGCTGGAAGCATCCTAAGCGATTGGGGTGCAGACGTCATCAAAATTGAGCCAATTAGTGGCGATCCAATCCGGAATTTCTTCAAAACCATCGGCACCGACATCACCGAAAATCCGGTTTTCGCCTTTGACAATCGCGGCAAGAAATCCCTCAGCCTCGACACAGCAACACCCCAAGGTCAGGATATCCTCCGCCGATTGACCGCCACTGCCGATGTTTTCCTGACCAATGTGCGCCCCGGTGGGCTCAGCCGTTCCGGGCTCGACTATGACAGCCTGAAAGCCTCCAATCCCAAACTCGTTTATTGCTCGCTCACCGGCTATGGCCTGACCGGGCCTGACGCCGACAAGCCCGGTTTCGACATCGCCTCTTTCTGGTCGCGCGCTGGCGTGGCCAATCTGACAATCCCCAAAGGCGGCGACCCTTTCCCCTTGCGCACAGCCTTCGGCGACCACACCACCAGCATGGCCGCCGCCGCAGGCATCTGCGCAGCCCTGGTTGAAGCGGCGAAAACTGGAAAGGGTCGCCTCGTTGAAGCCTCTTTGCTACGTACCGCGCTTTACGCGATGGGAAGTGATTTCGCCATCCAGCTATTTTTTGGTCGCATCGGCTCAACCAAATCCCGCACCGAGCAAATTGTACCGATCATGAATTTCTTCAAAACAAGCGATGACAAATGGATTTGCATCGTCGCCCGCCAAGGCAATGTCGATTGGGAACCTCTGTGCCGCGCCACAGGCCTTGACGCGCTGATCCATGACGAACGCTATACGTCTGCCAAGGGCCGAAGGCACAATTCCGAAGATCTCGTCGCCGCTCTCGACGCAGGCTTTGCCGCTTTCACACGAGCGCAAATCGGCGCACGCCTTGATACTGAACAAATCGCATGGGCGCCCCTTCAAACCCTCGCCGAAGTTGCCGCCGATCCCCAAGTCGCAGCCGCAGGTGCCATCGCGCAGATCCCCGCCAGCGGCAGTCAGGCAGCCTTCAAGACGCCCGCCTCTCCGGTCCGTTTCCAGGATGCCGACGATGGCCCCAAAGGCCCTGCGCCAAAACTGGGCGAACATTCCGAAATCATATTGTCCAATCTTGGCCTATCCACCCAAGAGATAGAAGAGCTTAAAAATCAGGGTATTGTCGCTCAGTATAATGCCTAGAGCGCATGCACAAAAGTGGGAACTGGTTTTGAGCCTATAATGCACCGAAAACCAAAAGAGCCAGAATACCCCTTTGGTCGCGATATATAAGAACGCGCTCTAAAAGAGCAGCAGCGGCCCACAGATCAGACCTCCCCCTCCAGAAACGCCAGCGCCTCATCCTTATCCATCGGTCTGGAGAAAGCGAAACCCTGAACATGGGTAAAGCCAAGCGCGCGCAGCCGGTGCACCACCGCCTTATCCTCAACCCCTTCAGCCGTCGCCACCATGCCAAGCCGTCCAGCCAGCAATGTAATCGCCTCCAGAATATGTTCGGTCCGCTTATCCCCGAGCCGCGCGGTCAGGCTTGAATCAATTTTCAACCCATCAGCGGGCATATCGGCAAGCCAGGCAAAGCTCGAATGCCCCGAGCCAAAATCATCAAGCACCAGCCCGGCACCCGCTTTCTTGATCGCGTAAACAGCCTTCAACGCCTCATCCATATTGCGCAGGGCGGCCTGTTCGGTTAGCTCGACTTTCAAGCTCCCATCGGGCAAAGCATAGCCTTGTAGCAATGTCTCGATCAGGTCTGCAACCATCCCCTCGGCCAGATCGCGCGCGGTCAGATTTACCTGCACAAACAAATCGCGCCGTCCGGTTTCAGCATGCCACTCGGCAAGGCTTTGCGTGGCATGGATCAGCATATTCGTTGCCAATGCCGGATCTTCAAACGAGCCATCAATCCCCGCAGCGTCGCCGTCCCAGCGCGCCAGAGCCTCAAACCCCGCCGCGCGCCCCGTGCGCAAGGAAATGATCGGCTGATAAGCGGGCACCAGCAAAGGGCCGGGCCGGGCCATGGCTTTCAAACTGCTCCCTTCACAAAACAGATGCCCCTGCCCATTACCATCGGCATCAAAGCCGCCAGACAATTGCACCCGTCGTCCGTCAGACAGGCCAAGCGCACACGACACATTTCCGGCCCGCGCGGACAATGTTCGTCCCAGCCGAGACCGGCTCAACCCGTCAAGCTGCACGCCAAATGCATCGACATTCCACTCGCCAGCCAAATCACGAAACGGACCGGACGGCTCGGTCTGGACCGATAATTTGCTTTCGCCAACATCCCAATGCCATTGGCCAATTTGCGGATTTTTAGTTTTCTCTGGAACCTTGCTCATCTGTTTCACCATATATTGTCCCCGAATATATTGTCTCTGAATCCGAAACACGCCCAAACAGTATATGATCACGGCGGGCTCCGGCAATCTGCAAATAGCTACGCGCCAAACCTTCACGTTCAAAGCCGCAGCGTTCAAGCACGCTCTGCGAGCGGGTATTGTCGACCATTGTTGCAGCTTCGATCCGCTTGAGGCCAAGTTCTGTCTCGCCAAATATGCAAATCCGTTTCACAGCCTGGCTCATAAATCCGTGTCCCTGCGCCTCAGCCGAAAGCCAATAACCCAAAGTGCCCGTCCGCGCTGACCCCTGGCGAACATGCGTCAAGGCAATCCCGCCAAGCAAGCGTTCGCCCATTCGGGAGAAAACAAGAAAGCCGTAGCCAGTGCCCTCTCGCCGCGCCCGTTTCCAGCCTTCCATGCGCTGTCGCCATTCGCGCCTCGAATTGGCGTCGCTCGCCCATAGCGGCTCCCATGGCATCAGATGCGCGCGGTCTCGATTGCGGATCCGGCGCCATTCGGCAAAGTCGCTCCGTTTGGGAAAACGCAGATAAATCTGTTCTGCCTCAAGCCGGAACGCGCGCCCGATCATTCTTACATCGCGCCTTTGCCACTATGCTTGCGAACATAGTCGCCCACAATTCCAAGCTCGGCCGGCAATCGCTCGAACACTTCGGCGCGGCTTGCAATGTCGCCGCAGCGGGCTGGTAGCGCCGCGTCCTGCCCCGTCGCCGCCTTCACCGTTTCAGGAAACTTCGCCGCATGCGCCGTTGCCAATACCACGCTCACGACATCGCCACGCGGTTCGCGCCGCGCCTCAAACGTGCCGACCGCCGTATGCGGGCAGATCTGCCAACCCGTCTCGTCGAGCACACGCACCATCTCGGCCTTGGTCTCAGCATTGCTCACCCGCGCTGCGGTAAAGCCAAGCGCGGCAAATTCGGCCACAATACTGTCCGGCAAGGCAACCTCACCTGACCGGCCATATGCCTCATAAGTCTGGCGCACAAAATCCGCGTCCCCGCCGGACGCCTCATACAAGACCCGCTCGAAATTCGACGGCACCGAAATGTCCATCGCCGGACTTGGCGTCATCACCGCCGCCTCCCGCTTCATCTCGCCCGCATTCAAAATCCGCGCAAGCGCATCATTCTCGTTCACCGCGCAATGGCACTCAAACCCGTAAGGCAACAGGCCGCACTTGGCCGCCACATAGCCCGCCAGCGCATCACCCATATTCCCGCTCGGCACAATAAACCGGGCCTTGCTCCCGATCTTTACCTGCACGCTCGCATAATAAACCGCCTGGGCCACAATCCGCGCCGAATTGATCGAGTTCACTCCCGAAAGCCCGACCTCGGCAACAAAACCCTTGTCCGCAAACAGCGCTTTGACAATCGCCTGACAATCATCAAAATCGCCATCAATCGCCAGATTATGCACATTGGCGAGCCCCGTCGTCGTCATGAACCGCCGCTGTACCGGACTAATCCGTTCATGCGGGTGCAAAATATAGAGATCCGAATGCCGCGCCCCCGCAAATGCCGCCGCCGCTGCCCCGCCCGTATCGCCCGACGTTGCGCAAATAATCGACAGACGCTCGCCCGACCGCTCAAGCGCATGGTCATAAATCTGTGCAATAATCTGCATGGCGACATCTTTGAACGCCAATGTCGGCCCATGATGCAGCTCCATCATCCAGACATTACGTCCAAGCTCGGTCAGCGGCGCAACGCTCTGATGGGCAAAACTGCTATAGGCCCGCTCACACATGGCCAGCAAATCCGCGTGCGCAATCGTCTCTCCCGCAAAGCCGGCAAACACCCGCGCGGCCGTTACCGTATAAGCCTCGTCCGGCGCGGGCGGGGTGATCTGCGGCCAGCTTTGCGGCATGTAAAGCCCACCATCAGGGGCGAGCCCCGCCAGACAGGCGCTCACAAAATCAACAGGCTCCGCCCCGCCGCGCGTCGAGATATATTTCATACCGTGTTCCTAAAGCTCAGCCGCCCCGTGCTTGCATGATAGACAAAATACATAATGAGCAGCGCCAGCGCCATCCCCCACCATGTCAGCGCATAGCCCAGATGTCGCGCAGGCGGCAGCGGATCAGCGAGCGCCGGATCAGCCTGCGGATTGTCAATCATCCCCTCGCCCGTCTCGTCGCGCGCCATCAGCCGCCTCGGCTCGAACACTTGCCGACGCACAGCCCGTCCAAGCTCCGCGTCCAGCGCGTCAAAATCGAACCCGAACAAGAGATGTTTCCCAATATCGGACGGCGGCGTAAATGCACCCGGTTCAGGCGGGGTGCGAAACAACCCTTCGCCAAATTCGGGCTCACTGTCTTCAGGATCAAACAAAGGCACCTCCGGCGGATCAATGCTGAACACAACCCCATTGGTCACCAGCACAAGCTCCTCGCCCATATCCATGGCCAGTATCTCCCGCCACGCCGCACGCCCGTTCAGGATCGTAGACATATAAAACACGCCATTCGAGGCCAGTTCTCCGCCCTCAAGCGCAGTCCATTCGGGCACCGCCGCAAGCGCACCCTCTTTCTCGGAAAAGCGTTGCCATTGCCAATGCCCGAGCATCAACAAAATGCCCAGCGAGACAACGACGCAGACCGTCATAACCGGTAGCGGACGAAAGCTCATAGCGTCCCTGCCAGAACAGGCAAGACACTGCCCGACATGCCTATCCGCCTTCGAGGATCAGATAGGGCGCAACATAGACAAAGGCAAAGAGGAACAGCCAGACGACATCAACAAAGTGCCAATACCAGGCGGCCGCTTCAAAGCCGAAATGCTTTTGCGGTGTAAACCCGCCCGCCATCAGCCGGAACAAGCAGACCGCAAGGAAAATGGTCCCGATCAAAACATGCGCGCCATGAAAGCCCGTGGCCATGAAAAAGGCCGAGCCATAAAGCGTGCCCGAATAGCTAAAGCCCGCTTCGGCATATTCGATCACCTGAACCGTGGTAAACAGCGCGCCGAGCAAAATCGTCAGGATCAGCCCTGTGCGCGTGTCCTTGCGATTGCCATGCTGCAATGCATGGTGCGCCCATGTCACCGTGGTCCCCGACAAGAGCAGGATCAGCGTGTTAATCAGCGGCAAGTGGAACGGGTTGAACGTCTCAACGCCCGGCGGCGGCCATGATGACCAGGCCGACAGACCCTCATAAAGCACATTGGCGCTGTCAAAGGTCAGCCCCGCGCGCGCACCGTGGAAAATCGTCATCTCGAAGAACGACCAGAACCACGCCACAAAGAACATCACCTCGGAGGCAATGAACATCAGCATGCCATAGCGCAGACCGATCTGAACCACAGGCGTATGATCCCCGCCCCGGCTCTCCTTGATCACTTCGCGCCACCAGCCAAACATGACATAGGCGACAAAAGCGAAGCCGAACGCCATAATATGCCAAGAGCCTTCCTCAAACCCGAAAAGCCCTTTCATATAAGTAACGCCGCCAATGGCCAGCGTGGACACGGCCAGCGAGCCCAGAAGCGGCCAAGCCGACGGGTTCACCAGATGATAATCGTGTCTTACTTCGTCATGAGCCATAATCAAAACCCCGAATCTCGTTCTCTCGTCTTCCTTTACCCCGACCCTCTAGGGCCGCGCAACCGTGTTCGCAAGGGCGGCTGATTTCGTCGCACCCTCAAAATCATCGGTCTGGTAAAACGTATATGACAGCGTAATGGTTGAAAGTGTCTTCATCAGCGGATCATCATCAAGGTCCGGCGACACAAAGAACACCACTGGCAGCGTCTTGCGCTCGCCCGCTTTGAGCACCCGCTCCTCAAAACAGAAGCATTCAAGCTTGTTAAAATACCGCCCCGCCGTGTGCGGGGTGACATTATAGCTCGCAATCACCGATATATCGCTGTCCGAATAATTGACCACTTCATAAGAAGCCAAACTGTGCAGCCCGAGCGCGACATCAAAATTCACCTGCGAAGGGCGAAACTGTATCGGCGCATCTGAGACATTGGCGTCAAACCGGACATTCACGGTGCGCTCAAGCACGCGGTCGGGCGCCTCGGTGGCCACGCGCGTCGTGCCGCCAAAGCCCGTCACACGGCAAAACGTGTCATAAAGCGGTTTGGACGCGAAGGTCAGCGCAAGCATTGCTCCCACCACACCCGCAGCGATAAAAGCCTGACTTGCCGGTTTGATCGCCATCAGCCCGCCCCGCTCACGCGTTGAATATTCTCCGCCAGCCTTAATGCCGAGACAACACCCACCAGCAAGACAAAGCCGAGCAAGGCCAGCCCGAGCCAGACATTGCGCTTCTTCTGAGCGGCCAGCCGCGCGTCTTCAACCGCTTTAGCCGATTGGTCGCCCGCGCGCTCGCTTGCTTCAGACACATTGCTCATGCCCTAGCCTCCCACCGGAAAATACACGCCAAAGCCGGCATGCTCGACCAGCAATGCTGCGAAGACAACAAACAGGTAAAGGATCGAAAACAGAAACAGATTGCGCGCCTTTTTCATGTCGCCGCCCGGCGCATCCACATCCCCCGCCTTCGAGCAAAAGACTCGGGCCGCACCATAAAGAAACGCCAGCCCCAGCCCGCCAGCCGTAACAGCATAAAGCCAACCGCCAAGCCCCGTTACCACCGGCGCGAGCCCAAGCGGTACAAGCAAAAGCGTATAAAGCAAGATTTGCAGCCGCGTCGCCTTTGCCCCATGCGTCACCGGCAACATCGGCACACCGGCCTTCTCATATTCCTTATGCGCCAGAAGAGACAGCGCCCAGAAATGCGGCGGGGTCCAGAAGAAAACAATCGCAAACAATATCCACGCATCAAGCGGGGTCGAGCCGGTCACAGCCGCCCAGCCGATCACAGGCGGGAACGCCCCCGCCGCCCCGCCAATGACAATGTTCTGCGGCGTCCGTCGCTTGAGCAACATGGTGTAGAACCAGCCATAATAGGCAATCGACAGTCCGAGCAATGCGGCAGCCACCCAATTGCTCGCCATCCACATGAGCAAGACCGAGACACCCGACATAATCAGCCCGAGCGCCAAAGCTTCCCCGCGCGGCACTGCGCCAGAAGGAATCGGCCGCGTCGAAGTGCGCGTCATAATCGCGTCAATATCGGCGTCATACCACATGTTGAGCGCCCCCGCCGCGCCCGAACCGAGCGCAACCGCCAAAATCGCAATTCCTGCCATGACCGGGTTCATCACGCCGGGCGCAGCCACAAGGCCAGCCAAAGCGGTAAACACAACCAGCATCATGATGCGCGGCTTCATCAGTTCAACATAGTCGCCCGCCGTGGCATAGCGCGGGGCTTCAGGGGTGAGGGTCTGGTCTGTCATCGGACGCAATCTCGCTCATTTGTGCGCTCTTAAGAGAGTCTTTCGCCTAAGTCTTGCTGCCTGTGTAGCAAAGACCAGAGTCCCAATCAGCGTGACATAGTGGCCCGTATCCTACACGCTGTCCGGCAACCTGTCAGACAACACCTCCCACAAAAAACCCTCCCTGAAAATCCAAGGGAGGGTTGATTGATAGATTGGGCTTACCGGCTGCTAATGATCGTCCGTCTCGGTTACGCGCGGCAGCGTATTATATTGGTGGAACGGCGGCGGCGATGGCAGCGTCCATTCGAGCGTCGTTGCGCCCTCGCCCCAAGGGTTGGCTTCCGCTTTACGCCGCCGAATCAGGGCTTCCGCCATGGCAACAAAGAAGATCAGCGTGCCGACCGCCGAGACGGCATAGCCCACAGACGACCAGTAATGCCAGTATTCATAAGCCGGATGATAGTCGATATAGCGCCGCGGCATGCCGTTCAGCCCGAGGAAATGCTGCGGGAAGAAAATCATGTTCGAGCCGATAAAGGTAATCCAGAAATGCACCGCCCCAAGGAAGCTGTTATATTTCACGCCGAACATTTTCTCGAACCAATAATACCAGCCCGCAAACAGCGCAAACACGGCCCCTAACGACAAGACATAGTGAAAGTGCGCCACCACATAATAAGTATCATGCAGCGCATGATCGACACCTGCATTCGCAAGCACAACGCCGGTTACGCCGCCCAGCGTGAACAGGAAGATGAAGCCAATCGCCCACTGCATCGGCACAGCGAAAGTGATCGAGCCGCCCCACATGGTTGCAATCCACGAGAAGATCTTGATCCCCGTCGGCACCGCAATCACCATGGTTGCCGCGACAAAATAGGCTTTCATATCGACCGGCATGCCGACCGTATACATATGGTGCGCCCAGACGATAAAGCCGATCACCCCAATCGCCACCATCGCATAAGCCATGCCGAGATAGCCAAAGATCGGCTTCTTGGAGAAGGTCGAAATGATATGGCTGACAATGCCAAAGCCTGGCAGGATCATGATATAAACTTCAGGATGTCCGAAGAACCAGAACAAATGCTGGAACATGATCGGATCACCGCCGCCTTCAGGCACGAAGAACTGCGATCCAAAATTCCGGTCTGTCAACAGCATGGTCAATGCGCCTGCCAGCACGGGTAGCGCGAGCAGAAGCAATGCCGCCGTCACCAGAATAGACCACGCAAAGAGCGGCATTTTGTGCATCGTCATGCCCGGCGCCCGCATATTCAAAATGGTCACAATAAAGTTGATCGCGCCGAGGATGGACGCAATCCCCACCGTATGTAGCGACAAGATCACAAGGTCCATAGCCGGCCCAGAATGCCCCTTCAGCCCTGAAAGCGGCGGATAGAGCACCCAGCCGCCACCAAATCCGTTCCCGCCATTCCCCGACGGCACAAACATCGACATGATCAAAAGCGCAAAACCAGCCACCGTGAGCCAGAACGAAATATTGTTCATACGCGGAAACGCCATATCCGGCGCGCCAATCATAAGCGGTACAAACCAGTTACCAAATCCGCCGATCAGCGCGGGCATCACCATGAAGAAAATCATGATTAAGCCATGATAGGTGATCACAGTATTATAGAACTGCTTGGCCTGTTCACGGGCCGCATCGCCCTCAAGCCCATAGAAAAATTCCATCATGCCCATGAGCGGACCGATCTCCGGCGAAGCCAGCTCCCAGCGGATCAGACCGGACAGAGCATAGCCGACAATCCCGGCAATCAACGCAAAAATCAGGTAAAGCGTCCCAATGTCTTTATGGTTTGTGGACATGAACCAGCGCACGAAAAATCCGGGCTTATGGTCATGATCATCATGGGCATGGTCGAGGGCGACTTCATCCATTGGCATGGCTATTCTCTCTCTTACTTAGTCGGCAGCCGGAAGGCGCGCAAATTGTTGGTCTGTGTCAATTTCGGCAACCCGCCCCGCCGCAGCATCAAAATCACCCGAGCGCATAACATTAAGCCACTCATCATACTGGCTCTGCGGGACAGCCCGAATTTCAATCGGCATAAAGGCGTGGTTCTTGCCGCACAATTCCGAGCATTGGCCATAATAGACGCCCGGCTCATCAACTTTGAACCACCCCTCATTCAACCGCCCGGGCACCGCATCGGTCTTGATCCCGAAACTTGGCATCGCGAAAGAATGGATGACGTCTGATGCTGCCGTATAATAACGCACATAACGTCCGGCAGGGACCACAAGCGGGTAATCGACCGACAGATATTTCTCGCCAATGTCAGGGTCCGTACTCAAGCCATAATGGATCGGGTTGGATGTAAATTCTAGCGGAAACCCATCGCCGTCCACTTCGTCCGGATAGCTATAGGTCCAGTTCCACTGATTGCCCTGCGCCTTGACCGTAACCCAGCCATCAGCGGCGGCCGCGCGCTCTTCTGCGCTGGCATCCACCTCACCGGAGGCTATCTTCGCAAGGTCCGGTTCAGCATCCACATAATATAGAAGCGGGAAAGA
>CALLUH010000235.1 GCA_938011445.1 uncultured Hyphomonadaceae bacterium | reverse complement strand
ACAACTGGATCGACCGCTTCGAGATGGGACGGGTTCGCATTCATCGACAAGTGGACGGAATTTCCGTCGAACTCGCGGTCAGAACTCGCTCCCAAATGATACTTCACATCGCCTGAGCCGAACTCGCCAGCCCCTTGGGTCGAGCCGCCCTGAAACTCGTGGAAGATGTTTTCATAAGGCTTGCCCATAACTGCGCCAAGCATGTTCAGCCGCCCGCGATGGGCCATGCCGACGATGATTTCTTTGACGCCGAGCGCACCGCCGCGTTTGATAATCTGTTCAAGCGCAGGCACGGCCGCCTCGCCGCCATCAAGCCCGAAACGCTTGGTGCCGGGGTAGCGCTTATGCAAAAAGCGTTCAAAGGCCTCCGCTTCAATCAGCTTGGAGAGGATCGCTTTCTTGCCTTGTTTGGTGAACGCAACGCCCTTGTCGGGGCCTTCAATACGTTCTTGCAGCCAGCTTTTTTCCTCGGGGTTCGAAATATGCATGAACTCGATGCCAATAGTATGGCAATAAGTGCGTTGCAGAATGTCGAGCATCTCGCGCGGGCTGGCACTGTCGAGGCCGAGATAGCCGTCAATGAAGATTTTCCGGTCCATATCGGCGTCGGAAAAGCCATAGCTTGCCGGATCAAGCTCGGGCTTTGTGCCGGCCCCCTCAAGCTCCAGCGGGTCGAGCTTTGCCGCCAGATGCCCACGCATCCGGTAGGCTCTAATCATCATCAGCGCTCGAATGGAATCCCTAACCGCCTGGCTAATGTCTTCAGCCGAGGCCTGTGGGGTTTTTGCTTTCAGCTTGCTTTCAAGCTTTGGCTCGACCAGCGCCCAATTGCCGTCAAAGGCGGCCGTTTCGTCCGCCTGGGCGGGATTTGGCCAATCTGTGCGTTTCCAGCTTGCCCCGTCGGCATTGCGGGTCGCGTCCTCGCTCGTGTCGCCAAGCTCGCGGAAAAAGCTCCGCCAGCTCTGCGGAACCGATGACGGATCTTCGGCAAACGCTGCCTGCATCTGTTCGAGATAAGCCGCATTGCCGCCATGCAGAAAGGCCGTGCCGAGAAAGAGCTGGTTCTGCTCGCCGCGCTCATTGTCTTTGGGCGTTCCGTCATCTGCAGCCATGGTCTTGTGTCCTGTTCAAACCGTTTTGATCTTCAGCCGACGACAGACAAGAGGAGGTGCCGGACGCCCGAAGCATGCTTATCTACGCTTTGGCTTCGGGCGGTCAGGCCGCCCAAAGCGCATTCTCTCGCCCCCTTTGGGGCTTTAGCCTTTAAGCACGTCCATCATGGTCGTGCCGAGGCGTGCAGGACTTGGCGAGACGCGAATGCCAGCCGCCTCCATGGCTGCAATCTTATCTTCCGCCCCGCCCTGTCCGCCACTCACAATCGCGCCAGCATGGCCCATTGTCCGGCCTGGCGGCGCTGTGCGGCCTGCAATAAAGCCGACCATGGGTTTGGCGCGCCCTTTGGCTGCCTCGTCCTTGATAAATTGAGCCGCTTCTTCTTCTGCAGAGCCGCCAATTTCTCCGATCATAATGATCTGCTTGGTCTCATCATCGGCCAAAAACATTTCCAGCATGTCAATAAACTCGGTCCCCTTGACCGGGTCGCCGCCAATGCCGACCGCCGTGGTCTGGCCAAGGCCAACCTGGCTCGTTTGAAACACCGCTTCATAAGTCAGCGTACCCGAGCGCGACACGACGCCAACAGAGCCCTTCTGGAAGATTGAGCCGGGCATGATGCCAATTTTGCACTGTTCAGGGGTCAAAACCCCTGGGCAATTTGGCCCGATCAGACGCGAGTTCGATTGGTCGAGTTTGGCTTTCACGCGCACCATATCGAGCACGGGCACGCCCTCGGTAATGCAGATGATCAGCGGGATTTCCGCGTCGATGGCTTCTTCTATGGCCGAGGCTGCGCCCGCTGGCGGAACATAGATGACCGAGGCGTCTGCGCCGGTGACCTCTTTGGCTTCGGCAACCGTGGTAAAGATCGGCAAGGTTTCGCCATTTGCGCCGTTCCAGTTCGTTCCGCCCTTTTTCGGGTGAGTGCCAGCGACCATCATCGTATTGTGGTAAGCGAGTGCCTGTTCAGTGTGAAAGGAACCGGTTTTGCCGGTCAGGCCCTGCACAATAATTTTAGTGTCTTGGTTGATAAGTATGGACATGAAGTATCTCTGTAAAAAGGATTGGGGAAGGGCGCGCCAGAGACGCTAGCCCTTCACGGCAGCAACGATTTTCTGGGCGGCATCGTCCAGATCGTCGGCGGGAATGACATTAAGGCCGGAATTGGCGATGATCTCCTTGCCCTTTTCGACATTTGTGCCCTCAAGGCGGACAACCAGCGGCACAGCAAGATTAGTTTCCTTCACCGCCTGAATGACACCCTCCGCAATGACATCGCATTTCATGATGCCGCCAAAAATATTGACCAGAATGCCCTGAACGTTCGGGTCTTTCATGATGATCTTGAACGCTGCGGCGACTTTCTCCGCGTTTGCGCCGCCGCCAACATCGCAGAAGTTTGCCGGCTCTTCGCCGTAAAGCTTGATAATGTCCATCGTCGCCATGGCAAGGCCAGCGCCATTGACCATGCAACCGATGGTGCCGTCGAGCGCGATATAGGCAAGATCCCATTCGCCCGCTTCAACTTCTTTTTCGTCCTGCTCGGTTTCGTCGCGCAGGTCTTCAATGTCGGGATGGCGGAACAGGGCGTTCTCGTCAAAGCTGACCTTGGCGTCGAGCACGCGCAAATGGCCGTTTTCCATAACGATCAGCGGATTGATCTCCAGCATCGACATGTCTTTTTCGGTAAAGGCCTTGTAGAGCGTCGGGAACAGTTTCAGCCCATCCGCCGCTGCATCGCCTTTGAGCTTCAAGCCCTCATTGATCTCCTGTGCCTTGGCTTCGGTCAGGCCATGGGCCGGGTCGATCTGGATGTTCATGATCAGCTCTGGCGTGTCATGGGCGACCGTTTCAATGTCTACGCCGCCTTCGGTTGACGCGACCACGGCGATATTACCGGTCTGACGATCGACAAGCATAGAGAGGTAGAGCTCTGTCTCAATGTCTGCGCCGTCTTCAATATAGAGCCGGTTGACCTGTTTGCCCTCGGCGCCGGTCTGCGCAGTGACCAGATGATTGCCGAGCATGGCGCGGGCATGTTCAACCACTTCGTCCTTGGAAAAAGCCAGCCGCACGCCGCCCTTATCGCCAGCGTCCGCTTCCACGAATTTGCCCTTGCCGCGTCCGCCAGCATGGATTTGAGATTTGACGACCCAGAGCGGTCCGGGGAGGGTATCGACCGCCTTCTGAACGTCGTCCAGGCTCAAGATCGGGACACCATCAGCGACCGGTGCGCCAAAAGATTTCAGGACGGCTTTCGCCTGATATTCGTGGATATTCATGTTTTCGGAAACACCTTTCACAGAAGGGGAGAGCGCATGCTTCTGGCTCTTTCATATGACCTCGCGCTTATACCCATGCGCGCCGCTATTCACAATATGCTGGGTACGGTATCGTCGACCCAGCGCGCGCCTCAAGGCCCGCGCCCAGTGGCTTACTCAGCTAATCCCGCGCGGTTTGCTGCGAGCCTTCTGCGTTGAAGCGTCGGCCTCCAGATCCTTGAGCAAATGGTCAACAAAGTCGATATGCCCGCGCAAGCGGTAAAGATCGTCGGTATAAGACAGCGGCACATCAATCGCGCCTGCGTCTTCCTGAAGCTTGTTCAGTTCAGCCATAACCGCGCGGCGTTCCTCAATGGTCGCCGCCTGCCGCCCGCGTGTTTCAAGCTCGCGCAGATCGGAATACCAGACATAGATCCGGCGACGCACCTGCCAGCGATAAATCGGCGGCGCGACCCGCACGAGCGGGATCATAAGTGTCACCAAAGGTATCAGCAGCACCCAGGAACGCTCAAGGAAATTTGCGGTGCCAAACGAGAACCAGCGACGCAAAGTCGAGGTGCCGCGTTCATAGAACCGGCGCACTTCGCGCGTGGTCGGCAAATCCGTTAGCTTGATCTCGGGAAACGTCCCTGCAGGTGCCAGCAGCGAGCCGTCCGAGTGGATACTGCTCGCCGCTTCGAGCAGAAGCGACTGGATCGCCGGATGGGTCTGCTCATTGAAAACGAGCTGCGCGGCGGGCGCAATCAGCGGAATATCCCGCGCGGGTATATCATCCCCAATATCAAGCACGCCACGCAACAATATCGTAGGCGCTAGCGCGGGAGAGCGTCGCGCCAATGCATCAGCCCGCTGGAAGGGGAGAATGGTAAGCTCGGGGTGTTGTAACAATTGCTGCAAATAGGGCGCGTCGATGCTGGCGACGAAAAGTGCGGCATCAATCTCGCCCGCAAGCAGCGCCGCGCTTGCCCTTGTCCCTGAAATTTCAAGCTGCGAACTGGCAGCCCAGTTCCCGTCCCACTCCGCTTGCAAGCTTAACCCAAGCGCCCGCGTGCCAGAGCCGTTTTGCCCGATGGCCACGCGTGCGCCCCGCAAATCGCCAAAATCGGTTGCGCCCAGCTCTGTGCGAACGAACACCCAGGCAGGTTCCAGAAACATGGCCCCCGCCGAGCGTAAGGCGTCATCGCGCTCAGATGAGGCCACGCCGCCCTGGATCAATCCAATATCAGCGTCTCCCTCCTGAACCAGCCGCAAATTTTCAACCGAGCCGGCTGTGCTGATAATGGTAACGTCTACGCCCTGTTCAGCCAGCAGCCGTTCATACCGGCTGGCATAGGCAAAATAGGCCCCACCCTCAGCCCCGGCAGCAAATTTCAGCTCTTTCGGCGGCGCCGGTTCGATAAAGCGGCTGGCAATCAACAGTCCCATCAGACCAATCGCTACAAACAGCCAATAGGCTTTAATAAATTCACGCATTAAGCCGCCTCCTCAAGTTCAAGCGGTAAAGGCGACCGGGCGGACGTTCAAGCCTTTTTGGGAGACCGTGAGAGGAAATCACGCCGCTGGCATACCTTTGTCACACCTTGAACACATCTTCGTTGCTCCCTGTTCATAAGGCGCGTTTGCCCTATATTGAACGATACGGATAAGAAAACAGACCCGCTCCATAATTATGTCTCTTAAGAAGGATCTATCCGATGAGCCACTCAAGATCGACGTCCCGCCTGCTGATTGTGGGTGTAATCGCAGCCATTACCATTGTAATCCTGACCTTTGCTCTCGCCCCTCCAGCGGAGCTTTTTGGCTGATCCAAATCAATATTCGTCCCCTTACGCTTTGTGATAAGGCGTGCGGGCGAGAATACTGGCGGCGCGATAGAGCTGTTCGGCGAGCATCGTGCGGACCAAGAGATGCGGCCATGTTTGCGGCCCGAAAGCGAGTGTTGCCGGATAGGCTTTTAGCACCGCGTCTGAATACCCCTCCGCGCCGCCGATTATGAACACCAGCGCCCGTTCGCCTTCATCGCGCCAAAAGCTGATTTTCTCTGCCAGTTTCACCGAGGTCCAGCTTGGCCCATGCTCATCGAGCCTTAGCACACGGGCGTCTTTTGGCACTTTTTCAAGCAGCCGTGCGCCTTCCTTGTCGCGCCCGCCGCCCGATTTGACAGTAACAAGTTCAATTCCGCTTAGCCCCAAAGGTCCACCAACTGGGCCAAATCGTTTGCAATAGTCATGAGCCAGATCGTGTTCGGGGCCGGATTTTGTTGGCCCGACTGCCAGAATACTCAGCTTCAATTGGCCGAATTGCGGTGATCTGTGGCTTCTGAGCCCCAAATTCGCTCCAGATTATAAAAGGCCCGCACTTCAGGCCGGAACAGGTGGACGATAATGTCGCCTGTATCAATCAGCACCCAATCCGCATTTGGCAGACCTTCCACGCGCGCACTGCCGAGCCCGTCATCCTTGATGCGGCGCGTAACATGCTCGGCCAAAGCCGCGACGTGCCTCTGGGAGCGCCCTGACGCAATGATCATCTGGTCTGCAATGGAGGATTTGCCCTCAAGATCAATCACCAGCAGTTCTTCTGCCTTGTCATCTTCGAGGGTTTCGATCACGGCGGCGGCCATCAGTTTGACGGTCTCTTCAGGCGTAGCGGCGGCCGTGTTGGACGGTGTGGACAGGGCGTATTCCTTCAACTTGTTAATCCGCCCCCATCCTAGCACAGGCGCAGCGCCCCTACCAATAGTTTGTCGGAGAAGAGGGGGTCGGAGCCCTTAACGGGCAAGAGTGGTAGAGTCAATTTTTTGTGGGGGGTGGATGAACTTTTGGGTCAGCTCGCCTTTGAAAAATACCCGCGCCAAACCGCGCCACAAGGAACTCCCTTGGCGAGACAAAGCCCAGACGATGCGGTCATCGCACCAATATGACTGCCGCCCTTGCAAGCGGCGATAAGATGTGCTGACCGCACCGTCCACGGATCTTTTATCAGGGCAGGCGCTGGCTTATCGGGCCGCTTCCCGAGCCTTGTGCGTTTGCGGCCGGATTGCACCGCTCCGCTTTAGGTTGCGCCATAGATCCCGCCTTTGCTCTGCCGGACACGTTACGACCGGTCAAAGCGCAGGGCACCCGTCCGCTCCATAAGCGTCCGGACGGACCGGACACCGCTTTCTGGTGATGAAGCGAAGGGGGAGTATGGGGTTGGAGGTTGGGGTGTGGGATAGGGTTTTTGTCTCCGGTCGGCTGCGCCGCCCATAAGACGCCGCTACGCGGGCTGATGGCTCTCGCGAAAACACGCTCCGAGCAAAGCTCGCAAGCACAACCGTGCGTCGGGCGCAGCCTGCGCCGCCGGAGCCGCCGGAGCCGCCACGCGGCGTGAGGCATAACATGTTCTGTGTCCCCTACGCAGGCAGGGGCGGCTTGGCTATTGCTCAAACCAAGTTGCGCCAGCCCTGCCTGCGCAGGGCATACGGGGAATCCAGGTCTGCTTTTGATCAGAGATTACTTTCCCGGTTTGCGTCATCCTCTGGCTTGACCAGAGGATCCATCACCCACCGCAACAGCAGGAGATGGATTGCACGGTCGGGGCC
>CALLUH010000234.1 GCA_938011445.1 uncultured Hyphomonadaceae bacterium | reverse complement strand
CTATTTTGGTGCGGATGTGTTTCGGCCTGCGCTTGGGCAATATTTGGCAAAATTCGTTGATAGCGATGCCGATAGTCCGGACTTTTACAAAGTGATCGGCGAGGTGACGGGCGAGCCAGCTATGACTGAAGTGTTCCGCAGCTTTATCGAGCAGAAGGGGGTGCCGCTTGTTTCGGCAACACTGTCGGGGGAAGGGGACGCGCAGACGCTGGTTTTGGAGCAGACCCGATACAAGCCGCTTGGTTCGGCGATTGAGAGCGGGACGCGGTGGGCTATTCCGGTCTGCATCAAGATCGGTAGAACCGGACAAGCCAGTGAACGGGTATGCGATATTATGCGCGATGATACGCTGGAGATAAGCTTAGAGGGCGAGACGAGCTATATTATGCCGAACGCTGCGGGTGCGGGTTATTATCGCTGGACTTTGGCGGGCGAAGACTGGGCAGGGCTTGTCGAAAATTTTGACAAGTTGACCGAGCGCGAGGCCCTTTCAGCGATCGACAGTGCGTTGGCGGCATTTGAGGCAGGTGAAGGGGGCGCGGCGACGATGCTTGGCGTGTTTGAAGCGGCGGCCAAGCATGATAGCTGGCAGGTTTCGGTTGCGCCCATGAATGCTTTACAGCGCTATGCCCGACTGATCGAACAGGCAGGCGGGGACGACGCGTTTCGCGCGTTTGCTGGCTCGCTCTACAAGGAGAGATTTCTCAAGCTCGAAACGCCGTATAATGACAATCAGCGTGTCATCCGTGCACGTATTGAGCGTTTTCTTGCCACAGTGGCGCAGGATCGCGGCGTTCGCGCGCAACTGCTCTCTGACGCGTCACGCTTTATCGGGCTTGAGGGCGGGCGCGATGCCGATGCGCTGGGTTCTGACCGCTATGGTCATGCGCTGATTGTCGGGGTGCAAGACGGTGGGGGAGCCTTTTTTGATAGGCTAGTCGGGCTTGGCGAAACGCTTGATGATCCGCGCTTTGATGCGGCGCGGTCTGTTGCGCTTGGGCAAGTGCGTACACCGGAAGAAGCGGAGAAGGTCCGGCAGATGGCGCTTGCAGGAACGCTTGGCCCGCGCGAAACCTATGATCTGGTGACGGGGCAAATGGATCAGCTTGCCACCCGCGAAGCGACATGGGACTGGCTGCGGGCGAACTATGTTGAATTTATCGAGAAGATTCCAACTCAATGGCGACGCCGGACACCGGGCTTTGCGCGTGTGTTCTGCGAGGCGGGCAAGATTGCCGAGCTTGAAGCTTTCTTTGTTGATGTGGGCGGGTTGGCAAGCGGGCATGAGCGGTCGCTCGTGCAGACGATTGAAACGATTGAGCTGTGTGAAGCCCTGACGGCGCAAGGATTTGGCGAGATTAAAGCGGCGCTGCGGGCGCGCTGAAACCTATAAGGAAAGGACAGGATATGACCAAGGATAATGGATTAAGCCGACGCGACCTATTGGCAGGATCAGTATTGGCGGCCATGGCTGGCGCAGCGGCAGCACAAAGCGCGGGCGAGACGGAAAAGGTCGGCACAGCGGCGAGCCTTGCGGGCAAGTCGATCCTGATTACAGGCTGTTCGTCGGGCTTTGGCCGTCTGGGAGCGGAGCATTATGCGCGGCTTGGGGCAAAAGTGTTCGCGACGATGCGAAATTTGCCGCGCGCCGAGGCGGCAGAGCTTGAAGCTCTGGCTGAGGCGGACGGGCTCGACATTATGGTGCTTGAGATTGATGTCACCTCGGACGAGCAGGTTGAGGCGGGCGTGGAGGCGGCGCTTGAGGCGACTGGCGGGGCGCTTGATGTGCTGGTCAACAATGCGGGGATTTCGACATCCGGCCCGATCGAGGTGCAGGATATGGAGGCGACCAAGCTGTTGTTTGATACCAATGTCTTTGGTCCGCAACGGCTGATGCGGGCGGTGATGCCGGCTATGCGGGCGGCAAAAGCGGGGCAGATCTTCAATGTCACCTCACAGCTTGGCCGCGTGATGATCCCCGGGTTCGGGCAATATTCGCCAACCAAATTTGCGCTTGAAGCCATGAGCGAGCAGTTTGCCTATGAGACGGTCCAGCATGGCATCGACGTAACGATTATTCAGCCGGGTGGCTATCCGACCAAAATCTGGAACAATCAGGCGCCACTGTCCGGCGCATTGAAAACCCGCACGCTGGATGCGACGCTGGCGGCCTATCCGAATCTCACCGCGCGGATGGGTGTTGCTGAAGGGGGCGGTGGAGAGAGCGACCCGATGGATGTGCCCCGCGCGATTGCCGAAATTATCGTGATGCCGCGCGGCCAGCGTCCGCTGAGGCGGCCTGTGCATCCGGGCAACAAGCCGCAAGTGCCGATCAATGAGGTTTCGGCCAAGCAGCAATTAGCGATGCTCGGCGAGTCTCCGTTTGGGCCTTGGGTGAAGGATGTGTTGGGATAGGGGTTGGAAACCTTTTAGCTCAGGTCTTCGAGCAAACGTTGATGGGTTATTCTGCTCTTTGGCATCTCAAAAACCCAAGCGATTATGAGCGATGCGAGACTGGCGAACAAGGCTAGGAAGAAAGATGCAATCGCAGCGATGATACTAAAACCCAGGAAGCCATATCCGCGCAAGTGCTGAGCGTAGTCGGCCGGTCCGAAAATCCGCAGGGATATTTTAGATAGCCATCCCGCGTTCTCATATGCACGTGAGTGTAAAAACTCGTTTACTGCCGAATCTGCGACGCCGCATAGTAGCGATAGGAATGCAACACAAAAGGTTAGTATAAAGATTTTGTCAGCGACGTGGTATCTGAATGGCTGCTGACTTTGTTTGTCATCTTGCATAGCTTATCTCCTGTGCATGACAGTATTCTTTGGGATGATTAACAAAATGTTGCCCTGTTTGTAGGTGTGGAGGGGCGACTGATTTGCCCGCCTATCCCTTCGCCCGCACGCGTTTGATCGTTCCTGAAAAATTCAGCGCTGGGTCGCCATCGGCCGTAACAATGCCGCGTACAAAGATGATCGAGCGGCCCGCACGCAAGACATCGCCGCGCGCTTCGATCAGTTGGCCGACCTTGGGACCGGATAGAAACTCCGATGTAAAGGCGACGGTCAGCCCGTAATCATCGTCGCCGATCTGTTCGTGCGCGATACCGAAAAGGGAAAAGTCGGCAAAGGTCATCAGGCAACCGCCATGCACGACGCCGCCTGAATTCATATGCTTGTGCTCGGCGCGAAAGGCGCAGACGGGGCCTTCATCGTCCACGCGGAAATAGAAGGGGCCAGCCACATCATGCTCGAACGGCTCTTCGGGCCATGTCTTCCAACCTGCAAACGGGCCATCTTTTACTTCGGTCATTTTCATGAGCTATATCCTTCTATGCCAACTGGCTTATCGCGCGTGGGCGCGCACAACAATTCTTTCCCTAACGGCAGGCTTCGACAAATTTGCCGGTGTGCGATAGGCTCGGGCCATGAATAATCGGGAGATGATGATGGCCTTTGATCCGGAGATACGCGCGCAATTGGTCGAGACAGTGCGCCGCTTTGTGCGCGAGAAATGTGTTCCGCTCGAAGCGCAGGTCGGCGAGGCAGACGAGATGCCGCAGAGCATTGTCGATGAGATGAAGACGCTTGGCCTCTTTGGCCTTGCTGTGCCCGAGCAATATGGCGGGCTGGACCTTGATATGGAGACCGAATGTCTGGTAGCGCTGGAGCTTGGTTGGACCTCGCCAGCGTTCCGGTCTATGGCGGGGACGAATATCGGCATCGGGTCTCAGGCGCTGGTGCTGCATGGCGACGAGGCACAAAAGAGCAAATGGTTGCCGGGCATCGCCTCTGGCGATCTGATTGCGAGCTTTGCGCTGACCGAGCCTGAAGCGGGATCTGATGCGGGCAGCGTGCGCACGAAAGCGGTGCTTGAGGGCGATCACTATGTTTTGTCTGGCACCAAGCGCTACATCACCAATGCCAATAAGGCCGACCTCTTTACCGTTATGGCGCGCACGGATGCGGATATGCCGGGGGGCAAGGGTGTTTCGGCTTTTATCGTGGAGCGCGGCACTGCCGGGGTTTCGGTCGGCCCGCCGGAAAAGAAGATGGGCCAGCAGGGCGCGCATATTTGTGATGTGAACTTTGACGGCGCGCGTGTGCCGGTGGCCAATCGGATTGCTGGCGAAGGCGAGGGGTTCAAGGTGGCCATGTCGGTGCTTGATAAGGGGCGGCTGCACATTTCGGGCGTGTGTACGGGGATGGCCGAGCGGTTGATCTCGGAAATGGTGAACTATGCGCTGGAGCGCGAGCAGTTTGGCAAGCCAATCGCTCAGCACCAGCTTGTGCAGGCGATGATGGCAGACAGTCAGGCGGAATGCTATGCGGCCCGCTGCATGGTTTTGGAGACGGCGCGGCGGCGGGATGCGGGTGAGAATGTCACCATGCTGGCCAGTTCGACGAAGCTGTTTGCGTCTGAAATGGTTGGCCGCGTGGCCGATCGCGCGGTGCAGGTTTTTGGCGGGGCGGGCTATGTCGCTGATTATGGCATCGAGCGGTTTTATCGCGATGCCCGCATCTTCCGGCTCTATGAGGGCACGAGCCAGATACAGCAGATCATTATTGCGCGGGAACTGAGCCGTGCCGCCAAGTGTGGCGAATTATAGGAGAGATCTGATGCGGGCTCTG
>CALLUH010000233.1 GCA_938011445.1 uncultured Hyphomonadaceae bacterium | reverse complement strand
ACATATTTCACAAGCAAGGGACAGGGGCGATATTTGGTATCCGCAAGCCCGTCATGAAGCACTTGCATGATCGACAAACATGTATCAAGTCCAATAAAATCGGCCAGTTGCAGCGGTCCCATGGGATGGTTCGCGCCGAGCTTCATTGCCGTATCAATCGCCGTTACGCTGCCCACACCTTCATATAAAGTGTAGACCGCTTCATTGATCATCGGCATCAAAATCCGGTTGACGATAAAGGCCGGATAGTCTTCCGCATTGGTCACAGTCTTGCCGACACGTTCGGAAAAGTTGACTGCCATGTCATATGTAGACTGATCAGTTGCCAACCCGCGTATCACCTCGATAAGCTTCATCAGCGGCACCGGGTTCATAAAGTGCAGACCAATAAACCGTTCGGGCCGGTCGGTGACAGAGGCCAGCCGCGTCACCGAGATCGACGATGTGTTCGTCGCAAGTATCGCATGGTCGGGCACAACCTTTACGAGAGAGCGAAAGATGGCTTCCTTAACGTCGCGGTTCTCGGTCGCTGCTTCGATAACCATGTCAGCCTGGCCCAGAGGGTCCATGCTCGAACTCATCGCAATACGCTTGAGACCGGAATCCATATCATCCTTGGAGATCAGCTCGCGCGACAATTGGCGCATCATATTCCTTTCGATGGTCTTCAGCCCGGCGTTCAGCGCGTCGTCAGAAATATCATTCAGCACAACATCATAGCCCGCCAAAGCACAGACATGCGCAATCCCATTGCCCATCTGCCCCGCGCCGATCACGCCGACTGTTTTGATTTCACTCATAATTTTTTCTCATCTCAAGAGACCTAATGCACCCCGCCTTCGGCCCAGTCATAAACACGAATACTAAATAACAACTGGGATCGCCGGTCAAACCACCATTTCCGATTTCAGCTTCGCGCGCAAAAATGCCACGCCAAGGTCTTGCGCTCCGGCCCAAGCGCAGGCATTTAGAACGCGTCTGCGGGCGTGGTGAAATTGGTAAACACAGTAGACTTAAAATCTGCCGGCCTTCGGGCCTTGCCGGTTCAAGCCCGGCCGTCCGTACCACTTCATTTGCAGGCTATGACTAACCGTTCTGCCCGCGTCCGCGTGCGGTGACTTCCTTACGCGCAGCTTCAACACTTTCAGCCGTGACAGAGGCGGCGTGTTCGGCAGAGCGCTCGACTTCCATTTTCAAAGCGTCTCCAAAAGTCATTGCCAGCCCGTCATCGACCACCGCCTTGTAATTCTTTAGAAGCACCGGATCGCATGAGCACATATCATGTCCGAGCTTGATCGCCGCTGGTACAAGTTCATTGGGCGCGAAAACACGATTAACAAGCCCCCAACGTTCAGCGGTTTCCGCATCAAGGAAGTTTCCCGTAAAGGACAATTCCTTCGCCCTGCTGGTTCCGATCAGCCGCGACAATTTCTGCGACAATCCCCAACCTGGCATAATCCCGACACGGGCATGCGTGTCGGCAAATTTCGCTTCGCTAGATGCTAACAGCACATCACACATTAGCGCCAACTCAAACCCACCCGTGATTGCAAACCCGTTAATCGCGCCAATAATCGGCCACGGGTATGCTGCGAGCGCCTGAGCCAAATCAATCTCACCACCATCAGCGCCAAGCGCAAAGCCCGTCTCGCCAGCTTCTTTCAGATCAACGCCCGCAGTAAATGCGCGGCCTTCGCCGGTCAACACAACAGCCCGCACCGTCTCGTCCTTTTCAAGTCCGGCAAACACCGACACAAGCTCGGCCCGCAAAGCCCTGCTGAGTGCATTCAACGCATCAGGCCGGTTCAGGGTCACCAGCGCCACCGCATCATGACGCTCCACACGAATCAAATCAGTCATTCAACCTCTCTCCTTCCGGCCCTTTTGCTCCAGCTTCCGCCTTAACACAGCAAGGACAATCAGCAAAAGCATCAAGCCAATAGCAAACCCCAACCCGCCAAACTTCAGGGGCGACACGATGTCCTTGACCAGCAACACTTCGGCGGGCCGTCCTGCCAGCGCCAGGGCCTGCACACTGTTCTCGACAAAATCGAAAATGGCAGCAAAGCAAATCGGCAAAAGCGTCCAGAACCGCCACTTGCCCGCAAGCCTGGCGGACAGGCCACCAATGGCGCCGACATAGGTAATTGGGTAAAGCGTATCGAGCAGCAGGGTTCCTCGAAAATGGGCCCGTCTCTGGTCCGGTGTCATTTGCGCAAGCCGAATAATCGCATCATCGCCATTCATAAAGGTGTCAAGCAGAACACCTCCGCTGGCTTGCTGGACAAAATAAAAACCCGCCCCCACAGACACAGAAGCGACAAAGAAGAAGCAGATCACGGGCGTTCGCATCCACCAGACTAAAAAACCCGTCTCGCTCATGGCGCCACCTCGCTCAAGCGTTGGGGCGTGATACCGGTCTGTTTCAGCAAATCTGCCATCGCGCTTGCGGCCTGCTCGACCTTCGCATTGTCTGTGCCGCGCGCAACCAAGGTCACGCCATGATCATCGCGCGACTTGAACCAGGGATAAGAACCAAACGAGACCTCCGGCATGTCCGCTGCCAACTGTCCCAAAAGCTCTGCCAGCGCGCCTTCCATCGCTCCTTTACCCCGCACCGAAACCGAATGCACCACCGCACCGGCTTCGAGCCTATGGCCAATATCTTCAAGCATGGCCCGCGCCACAGATGGCACACCGGCCAGCGTAAACACATTTCCGATCTGAAAGCCCGGCGCACCTGAAACCGGATTTTTTACAAGGCTCGCCCCCTCTGGCACCCGCGCCATACGCCTGCGGGCAGGCGTAAACACCATATCGGCCGCCTTGTATCGCTCAGCCAGTATCGCAGTCGCCTCTGCATGCTCGCCGATACCAACCTCAAAGGCGGTCGCAATCGCGTCGGCGGTAATATCATCATGAGTTGGCCCAATCCCGCCCGTTGTAAAGACATAGGTGTATCGGGCACGCAGAGCATTGACGGCCTGAACAATATCGGATTGCTCGTCACTTACAATTCGGCACTCTCTGACCGGAATACCGAGCGGGGCGAGAAAGCTTGCAATCTGGGACAGGTTAATGTCGCGCGTGCGGCCTGACAGCAGTTCATCCCCGATCAGAAGCACAGCGGCATCTGGCGCAGACAGACCAGCCTCCCCCATCAGCCCTGACGCTCCATCGCACGATAAACATAGCCAGACGAAATATCGCGCGTCTCGACCGGCTCGCCACCTTGATCGAAAAATTGGATCATCCCGATAAAGTAGAAATCATTGACCGGATCAACCCAAAACCAGGTTCCTGCCGCTCCACCCCAGAAATAACTCCCCTCGGCATGGGGAAACCCGCCCGCTTCAGCGTCTAGCAAAAGCCCGAGATCGAGGCCAAATCCAATCCCCTCGCGCGCTTCGCCCCTATTCTGGCCCAGCGACGAGAGTTTAACCCCCTGCGGCAAAACATTGGCGCGCATCAATCGCACTGTTTCAGGCTTGAGCAATTGGACACCATCAAGCTTGCCCTCATTGAGCATCATCTGCGCAAATCGGCCATAATCGCCCATTGTCGAGACCAGTCCGCCCCCGCCAGATTCAAAGGCGACGGTCTCCTTACGGAACTGAAACTGCGGATAGGGAATAGGAACAAGATCGCCTGTTTCAGGGTGATAGCCGTAAATCTCACTCAGCCTGTCATAGTCCTCATCAGGCGCGTAAAAACCGGTATCGGTCATGCCGAGCGGGGTAAAAATACGGCTATCGAGAAAAGTGCCAAAACTCTGGCCTGACAATTTTTCGACGAGATAACCCTGAATATCGACCGCAGCGCTATAGGCCCAGGCTTCGCCCGGCTGAAACAGCAGTGGCACATCGGCAACTTGCTCGATAAAGGTCTGCA
>CALLUH010000232.1 GCA_938011445.1 uncultured Hyphomonadaceae bacterium | reverse complement strand
GCAGGGCATACGGGGAATTTTGGGTTATTGCTGAGATGAGGGGCCGTCCCACGGTTTGATCGTGAGATCCAGCACCCCGTGCGTGGCAAGACGAGATGGCAGGAGATGCATTACACGGTCCGGGCCGTACAATGACGCTGTAGGCGGATCCTGGCTTTATGGGAGCGAGCAGAAGTCCGGAAGACCGGACCCTGACCTTCTCCTAATCTTTTTCTTGCGCTTGCTCTTCTAACCATTCCTTCGCCACGCCATGTTGCCCGCGCTGGACCAGCCAGAACACGCCGAACAGGTCGAAGACCCCCGCGCCAAGCCGACCGAAAAAGCCGTATTTAGATTGGCCATGCTGGCGGGGCCGGTCATTGACCGGCTCTTCGATCACTGCCCAGCCAGCCCGCTTGACAAGCGCTGGCAAGAATCGGTGCATAGCAGCAAAATAAGGCAGTTCACGGAACGCATCTGTACGGATGAGTTTCCAGCCGCAGCCGCTGTCTCGGACATTATCTCCCAGTAGAAATCCGCGCACCCCATTGGCGAGCCGTGACTGGACCCATTTGAATCCGCTATCATTGCGCGAGGTGCGCTTGCCCGCAATTAGGCCGAGGCGGACTGGCTGGCCACCAATCTTCAAATGATCAAATTCGCTCTTGGTAAAATGTGCGTCCCAGACCCGTCTTGTGTCGGCGGGATCATTTTGGCCGTCGCCGTCAAGCAATTGGACCCATTCTGCGCGAACATATTTCAGCCCGGTGAACAGCGCGGCTGATTTTCCGGCGCGCTCGACATGTGTTTTTATGGTGACGCGCTCGGGCCAGCGCGCGGCGGCTTCGGCCAGCTCTTCGCCCGTTGCGTCTGTCGATGCATCGTTTACCGCGATCACCTGGACGCATAGCCCATCAAGCGCGGTCATGACCTCCTTGATCACAGGTAGCACATTTCCGGCTTCGTTGAAGAAGGGGATCAGAACACAGAGATCCGGTTTTGTATCGGGCAAGTGGCGGCACAGCTCCTATGGGTCTATCGCTTGAAGCTTACCGGATATTCTATGCCGGTTCCAAGTCGCTATTGCCAGATAAGGGCTAGGAGAAAATGTCTGCCGGTACGCCGCCATAAGGGTCGTCGCCAAATCTGTTGGGGCCGGTTGTGCCCCGTAAGCAGAAAAAGATGAATAGCACCAGGCTGGCGAGCGGAATAATCCCGATCAGAAGCCACCAGCCGGATTTGTCCGTATCGTGTAGCCGTCTGATGCCAATAGCAAAGCTCGGAATGAGAATGAACAGCAAGAATATTCCAGCGAACATCAAACCGATTTCGCCCAAGAGCGAGGCGACGACCATCACGATGATTATCATGAGATAAGACCACCAATATTCAGCGCGTGATGAGCGCCCATTAAACTCAAATCCGCGTGCGAAAAATAATTTACTGGCGTCAACAAAACCGATCATCGTCCCAAGCTCCCTATGATCCTGCCAGCTTCGGTGATTTGTCTTAATTCGCAATTAAAACGGAAAGATGTCGCGCCAGTGGCCGTTTCAGCGTTACTTATGTTTGAAGGTTCTGTATGTAAGGCCGATGTTCAAGGCCACGATCATCACCCTCTATCCGGACGCTTTCCCTGGTTCGCTTGACGTGTCGATTCTGGCGCGCGCGCGAAAACAGGGACTTTGGGACTTGGAAACCATTGATTTGCGCGAATTTGGCATCGGCAAACATCGTAAAGTCGATGACACACCCGCAGGTGGCGGCGCTGGGCTTGTCTTGCGAGCAGATGTGGCGGCGGCTGCGATTGATGCGGTGGCGCCTCAGGGGCGTCCGCTTCTTTATCCAAGCCCACGCGGCAAGCCGTTTTCGCAAGCGCGCGCGCGCAGCTTGGCGTCAGGGGCGGGCATGGTTGTTCTTTGTGGCCGGTTCGAAGGGCTCGACGAACGCGTCATCGAAGCGCGCGGGCTTGAGGAGGTGTCGCTTGGCGATTTCGTGCTTGCGGGCGGCGAAATTGCTGCCCAGGCCATGATCGAAGCATCCGTGCGCCTGCTGCCCGGCGTTGCAGGAAACGCAGCTTCAATCAATGATGAAAGCTTCGAGACGGGGCTTCTGGAATATCCTTTATATACAGCGCCGAGGGTTTGGGAGGGGCGAGATATCCCCCCCGAGCTCTTGTCTGGCAATCATGGCGCAATTAAAGAATGGCGGCTGGGCCAAAGTAAAACATTGACACGGGCGCGCAGACCCGATTTATGGGCCGCTTACCCTTCAGGGACAGAACGACGAGCGTCGGAGACGGACGATGAATGTAATTGAGCAAATTGAAGCCGAAGAAGTTGCGCGGGTCACCGCTGGCAAGACGATTCCGGACTTCTCTCCCGGCGACACTCTATCGGTAAATGTGCGGATCAAAGAGGGTGAGCGCGAGCGGGTCCAGCGGTTTGAGGGCGTTTGTATCGCGCGTGCTGGCGGGGGGCTGAATGAGAGCTTCACCGTCCGCAAAATATCTTTTGGTGAAGGTGTCGAGCGCGTCTTTCCGGTCGTTTCACCGATGATCGAGAGCATTGAAGTCAAGCGCAAGGGCCGTGTTCGCCGTGCCAAGCTTTACTATCTGCGCGATCGACGCGGCAAGTCCGCACGGATTGCAGAACGAACCTCTGGCCACGGCATTGAGCAGACCGTTATTGCGGTCTCCAAAACCGAGCGCAAACGCCAAAAGGCCGCCGAGAAGCTCGCTCGCAAAGAGGCCGCCGCGGCCGAGCGCGAAGCTGCTGCCAAGGAAAAAGCTGAAGCAGAAGCCGCTGCCGCCGCCGAAGCCAAGGCCGCTGAAGAAGCTGCCGCCGCCGCAGAAGCAGAAAGTGCAGCGCCCGAGGGTGACGCTGAGAGCTAGCTTTCGGATCAATTTTCAGAATTTTGTCAAAGCCCTGCGTCATGGCGCGGGGTTTTTTCTATGCGGGCTTAGTCCGGCTTTGGCATATGCTGGTCGATCAGGATCACGTTGCCGTCTGGATCGGTGATCATGAAGCTCGCCGGACCCGCGCTGGTCTCGTCCGCTTCGTTTGCCAGAGAAAGTCCTGCGGCTTTGAGGCGTTGCTGCATGGCGCGGACATCCTCGAAAGGCGTATCGGTCGGGTTTCCATCCGCGTCCCAGCCCGGATTGAAGGTCAGGATATTGCCCTCGAACATGCCTTGAAACAGGCCGATCGTGGCGGTTTCGCTTTTCAGGATCATCCAACTGTTTGCCGACTGGTCGTGGAACACGCTAAAGCCCAGCGTCTCATAGAATTTCTGTGACTTCGCCAAATCCCTGACGGCCAGACTGACCGAGAAGTTTCCCAAATTATTCATCTTGTCCTCCCTTTTGAATGTGTCGCTCTTGGCATTATAGCCCACTCACGGTTTTGCTTGCAAAAATCTGCCAGTTCTTCCATTAGGAGCGGAATAATTTCCCGACTTTGGAGGCCAAACACGCCATGGCAGGCAAAACACTCTACGACAAGATTTGGGACGCGCATTGTGTGGATATGCCGGCTGCAAATAGCTCGACCGATAGCCCGGAAAACGCGGCCGAGAGGCTTATCTATATCGATCTGCATCTGATCCATGAGGTCACGACGCCGCAAGCCTTTGACGGGCTGGCCCAAGCGGGCCGAAAGGTGCGCAGGCCGGACCTCACTCTGGCGGTGGCGGACCATAATACGCCGACAGAAAATCAGGCGGCAGGTTTGGCTGGCGTCAAGGACGAAGCTGCGCGCACCCAGCTCGAAACGCTGACCAAAAATGTTGCCGAGCATGGCATCGAATACTTCCCGATGGGCGACATCAGAAATGGCATTGTCCATGTCATCGGGCCAGAGCAGGGGCGGACCCAGCCCGGGATGACGATTGTTTGCGGGGACAGTCATACCTCGACACATGGCGCGTTTGGCGCGTTGGCCCATGGCATTGGCACGAGCGAGGTCGAGCATGTGCTGGCCACGCAGACATTGCGGGCGCGCAAGATGAAGAATATGGCCGTCGAGGTTTCTGGCACACTGGCCGAAGGCGTGAGTGCGAAAGATCTGGCGCTGCACCTGATTGCGCAAATCGGTACGGCGGGTGGTACGGGCTATGTCATGGAATATCGTGGCGAGGCCGTTCGCGCGCTCAGCATGGAAGGCCGGATGACGCTGTGCAATCTTTCCATTGAGGGCGGCGCGCGGGCGGGGCTGATTGCGCCGGACCAGACGACGCTTGACTATATGCGCGGGCGGCCTTCTGCACCCAAAGCGGGGGCTTGGGAAATGGCCGAGCGGTATTGGGCGACGCTCTATTCAGATGATGATGCGGTGTGGGATGAGATTGTGCGTATCCCCGCCGAAGATGTCGAGCCGACGGTGACATGGGGGACGAGCCCTGAACAGGCGATTGCGCTATCTGGAACTGTTCCGTCTGCTGATGATGCCAGCGATGGGGTCAAGCGGGCGGCGATTGAGCGGGCGCTTGATTATATGGGGCTTGAAGGCGGGCAGAAGATTGCGGGTACGCCGGTCCAGCGCGTGTTTATCGGCTCGTGTACCAATTCGCGGATTGAAGATTTGCGCGCGGCGGCTGATGTGGCGCGGGGCGCGAAAGTGGCGGACGGGGTGCGGGCGATGGTTGTGGCTGGCTCTGGCCTTGTGCGTGCGCAGGCGGAAGAGGAGGGTCTGGACGAGATTTTTCTGGCTGCTGGCTTTGAATGGCGCGAACCGGGCTGTTCGATGTGTTTGGGCATGAACCCTGACATATTGGCACCGGGTGAACGGTGTGCGTCTACGTCTAACCGGAACTTTGAAGGCCGGCAGGGGCGCGGAGGGCGGACGCATTTGATGAGCCCGGTGCTTGCGGCAAGGGCGGCTGTGAACGGGGTGATTGGGTAGGTTTCTCCTACTGGCGCGGCTTGCACCCCTTGCATCGCTCCAAAATTTGCGCCACAAAATAGCCATGTTGCGTTTTGTGTTTTCCGCGTTCGCTTTTATTGGTTTGTCTTGGCTGCCTGCACTAGCAGGAGAGGCGGATGTCTGGTCGGTGGAGCTGGAGGAGACCGCGCCTGGCGTTTACACCATTACGGCGGAGGTCGAACATGCTGATGATGGTTGGGACCATTATGCCGATGCGTGGCAAGTGCTGACGCCGGATGGTAAAGTGATTGCGACCCGCGAGCTGGCCCATCCGCATATGAACGAGCAGCCCTTTATACGCTCGCTTTCGGGGGTAGAGATCCCTGCTGATATTGCCGAGATTACGGTGCGCGCGCGCGATCTGGTACATGGCTTTGGCGGGCGTGAAGTGACAGTGGCTGTGCCGCGCTCGGCGTCTGCGCGTCCATTGCCTGACACGCAAAGTCCCTAAGGCTTATGCTTTGAACCGGCGGTTTACGGGCTGGCCGAAAGCCTGTTAGAAGCGGGCATGATTACAAAGCTCGACCATTTCGTTCTGATTTGCCCTGACATTGAGGCGGGGGTGTCGGCCTATGAAACGCTATTGGGCGCGCCGCCTGTGTGGCGGGCGGAAGATGCGGATATGGGCAGTGCGACCGCGCTGTTTAAGGTGGACAATACCGCGCTGGAACTGATGGCCCCTTTTGGGGATGGCCCTGTTGGCGAGCGGCTCCTCGACATGCTGGGGGAGACGGGGCCGCGCATGACGAGCCTTGCTTATGAAGTGACCGATGCGGACATGGCCCATCATGCGTTCGGGCGGCGGGGATTGTCGCCGTCCGAGATTGGTGAGGGGGCGAGCACGGACTTGGGCACGGGCGCGAGGCGGGAATGGAAGCGGTTTCGCTGCGCCGATGATGCCTGTGGCGGAGTGAAGACATTTATCTTGCAGCATACGGATGGGGCATTGCCGGGCACAGATGCGCGCGGGGTAGAGGCTGTGTCGAGCCTTGATCATCTGGTGATCAATACGCCGAACCCCGAGCGGGCTGTTGCGTTATACGGGGCGCGGCTTGGCTTGCGGTTTGCGCTCGACAGGACGGCGGAAGAGTGGAAAACGCGATTTTTATTCTTCCGGCTGGGCGGGCTGACGCTGGAGGTGATCCACAGGCTTGATCAGGCGCAGGAGCCGGACGGGCCGGACCATATTTGGGGGCTGACTTGGGCGGTGGCTGATCTGGAGGCGGCACAGGCGCGGCTTGAGGCAGCGGGG
>CALLUH010000231.1 GCA_938011445.1 uncultured Hyphomonadaceae bacterium | reverse complement strand
AGGTCCGGATAGGCTTCTGACAAAGCAAACAGCTTCCCAAGCGCCCCGCTCAGCATGCCTTCGGCCGCCGCGACGTCGCCGACGGACTTCGCATTGACCGCCGAATTGCGGGCATTGATCACCGCATCGAGCGTTTCTTTCTCGTGGGAAGCATAGCCCTTGACCGTCTCGATCAGGTTCGGGATCAGATTTTGCCGCTGCTTCAATTGCACATCAATATCGGCAAAAGCCTGATTACAGGTCTGCCGCTTGGACACCAGCCCGTTGTAAACAACGACCAGTACCAGCGCGATAAAGCCCGCAATCCCCAGCAAAACGAAAAGTGCGCTCATATCCCCACTCCTTCAAACCTCTTTTCATTATAGTTCATGAGCCGGGGTGATGCAAAACGAGAGCATTAAAATTTACCCGATCGCGGGAAACCTTTGGGCGCAATCTTGCCCGCCTGAGCGCGTTTTCCGAGCCAGTCGCGCCATTCAGGGAAACTGCGTTGACGCCCGCCTGCCATCGCAACCAGCCCATCCTCGGCGGCAAAACTTGTCACATCGGCGAGCTTGTCCTTGCCCTTGAAATTTTGCAGTTTGACACCCTTGCCACGGTTCATTTCCGGCAGATCGGCGAGCGCGAAGATCAAGAGCTTCTTGTTTGTCCCGATCACGGCGATATGGTCGCCTGTCACCGTGCCGCAAACCACAAGCTCGGCCCCTTTGGCACAATTGACCGACTGTTTGCCCGCCTTGCGTGTGCTTTCAAGCTCTTTTTCGGGCAGGATAAATCCATAGCCCGCGCTTGAGGCGACCAGCCTTTTTCGGTCGGGGGTGAATTTAAACATGGCGACAATTTCAACGCTGTCTTCAAGCTCGATTGACAGCCGGATCGGCTCGCCATGGCCACGTCCGCCGGGCAATTTGTCTGCGGCCAGCGTAAACGCCCGCCCGTCGCTTGCCATCAGGATCAGCTTGTCATTGGAGTTCATTTCCTCAGCGAGATAAAGCTCGTCGCCATCCTTGAATTTTGTCGCTTCCAGATCATGCCCGTGGCCCTTTAGGCTGCGGATCCAGCCCTGACGCGAGAGCACCACCGTCACAGGCTCTTTCGGTGTGGAGGCTTCAAGCGCTGCGGTCAGATCAATCTCGGGCATATCCTCAAAGCCCGCACGGCGGCGACCAAGCTCGCTCGACGGATCAAACACTTTACGCGCGTCTTTCAACAGCCCCGCAACCGCTTTCCACTGCCGCTTGGTCGAGCCAAGCAGTTTCTGGATTTCCTCGCGTTCCTCAAGCAATTTCGTATGCTCACCGCGCAGTTCCATCTCTTCGAGCTTACGCAAAGCCCGCAAACGCAGATTGAGGATCGCTTCGGCCTGAATATCTGACAAGGCAAACGTCTTGATCAACTCGTCCTTGGGATGATCCTCATAGCGGATGATGCGGATCACTTCATCAATATTGAGATAGGCAATGAGATAACCGTCGAGCAGATGCAGCCGCTTCTCGATCTTGTCGAGCCGGAATTGCGCCCGCCGGACAACCACCTCCTTGCGATGATCAAGATAGGCCTGCAAAACCCCGCGAAGCCCCATCACTTGCGGCGCACCCTTGTGCAGCACATTCATGTTCAGCGAGAAGCGCGTCTCCAGATCGCAGACTTTGAACAGGCTCTCCATAAGAACCGCTGGCTCGATCGTCCGCGAGCGCGGCTCCAGCACCACTCGCACATCTTCTGCGCTCTCGTCGCGCACATCAGCGAGGAGCGGCACTTTTTTGGCTTCAATAAGCTCAGCCAGCCGCTCGATTAGCCGCGATTTTTGCACCTGAAACGGGATTTCGCTGACAATGATCTGATATTGCCCGCGTCCCAAATCCTCAACGCTCCACCGCGCCCGCATGCGGAAACCGCCACGCCCTGTCTCATAGGCGTCCAGGATAGACGCCTTGTCCTCGACAATCACCCCGCCGGTCGGAAAGTCGGGGCCAGGCATCACCCGCAACAGGTCTTCTGTCGGGGTCTTCGGGTTATTGATCAGCAAGAGCGCGGCATCAATCGCCTCGGCGGCATTGTGCGGCGGGATGCTGGTCGCCATACCGACGGCAATCCCAGTCGCGCCATTGGCCAGCAAGTTCGGATAACCCGCAGGCAATACGACAGGCTCGGTGTCCGTCTCAGAATAATTATCCCGGAAATCAACGGCATTCTCATTCAACCCATCGAGCAGAAGCTCCGCCGCATCCGTCATCCGCGCTTCGGTATAGCGATAGGCCGCAGCGCTATCGCCATCAATATTACCAAAATTCCCCTGCCCATCAACAAGCCGATAGCGCACCGAGAAATCCTGCGCGAGCCGCACCATTGTGTCATAAATCGAGGCATCGCCATGGGGGTGGAAATTCCCCATCACGTCGCCGACAATCTTGGCGCATTTGCGATAGCCACCATTCGGGTCGAGCTTCAGAACCCGCATGCCGTAAAGGATACGCCGCTGCACGGGCTTAAGCCCATCACGCACATCGGGCAGTGCCCGCGCGGTAATCGTGGACAAAGCATAAGCCAGATAGCGCTTGGACAGCGCCTCGCTCATCGGCTCATTGATAATATTGCCCTGTTCGGTGTCTTCAATATCAGACATGGGAGCGCCTCCTGCGCGTGATGCTCGGTATGGTTTCGTCTTAACAGAAACCGGCATTTGGTTAATCAATGGAAAATCAATATTAGATTCGCTGCAAATCGGCCACGCAGAACGTCGACAAACTTGCTGTGGGCAAAGCGGATCGACTGGGCTAAACAGGCGTAAAAAGCGGCGCCCTGATAAAGCGTCAGAGACAATTCAGGAGCAGAGCATGCGAGAAATCCACCATCTGATTAATGGCCGTTCGGTCGCGGGCACGTCCGGCAACACGGCCGACATCTTCAATCCCAATACTGGAGAGGTGCAAGCCAAAGTCGCCCTTGCCTCCAAATCAGAGTTGGACAAAGCCATTGAAGCGGCCGAAGCGGCCTTCCCCGCATGGAGCGCCGTCAACCCGCAGCGCCGCGCCCGGATCATGTTCGAGTTCAAGAATCTGCTTGAAAAACATATGGACGAGCTGGCCGAATTGCTCTCGCTCGAACATGGCAAGGTTATCGCTGACAGTCGCGGCGATGTGCAACGCGGGCTCGAAGTCGTCGAGTTTGCCTGCGGCATTCCGCATGTCCAGAAGGGCGAATACACCAATGCGGCCGGCCCGGGCATCGACGTCTATTCCATGCGCCAGCCGCTCGGCGTTTGCGCAGGCATCACCCCGTTCAACTTCCCCGCTATGATCCCGATGTGGATGTTCGCTATGGCCATTGCTGCGGGCAATACATTCATTCTCAAACCGTCTGAAAAAGACCCCTCCGTGCCCATGCGGCTGGGCGAACTGTTCCTTGAAGCGGGCGCGCCCGAGGGCGTGCTCAATGTCGTCAATGGCGACAAGGTGGCCGTCGATGCGATCCTTGATCATCCAAGCGTGAAAGCGGTCAGCTTTGTCGGCAGTTCGGACATTGCCCAATATATCTATGCCCGGGGCACCGCGAACGGCAAACGCGTTCAGGCCATGGGCGGGGCGAAAAATCACGGCATTATCCTGCCGGACGCAAATATGGACCAAGCGGTTAAAGACATTGTTGGGGCGGCCTATGGCTCGGCGGGCGAACGCTGTATGGCGCTTCCCGTTGTTGTGCCCGTTGGCCAGAAAACCGCAGACGAGTTTATCGAGCGCATTAGCGACGAGGTGGCCAAGCTCAAAGTCGGTATCTCCACCGACAAAGACGCCCATTATGGCCCCGTCGTCACCGCCGCGCACAAAGCCAAAGTCGAGGATTATATCCGCATCGGTCAGGAAGAAGGCGCAGATCTCCTGATCGACGGACGCGGCTTTTCGCTACAGGGCTATGAAGACGGCTTCTTCGTCGGCCCAAGCCTGTTTGATAATGTCAAACCCGGCATGAAAACCTATGATGAGGAGATCTTCGGCCCCGTCCTGCAAGTCGTCCGCGCGGAGACCCTCGAAGAAGCGGCGCGCTTGCCGTCAGACCACCAATATGGAAACGGCGTTGCGATCTTCACACGCAATGGGCGTGCCGCTCGAGATTTCGCCGCTTCGGTCAATGTCGGCATGGTTGGCGTTAATGTGCCTATTCCCGTCCCCGTCAGCTATCACAGCTTTGGCGGCTGGAAACGCTCGGCCTTTGGCGACACAAACCAGTATGGCACCGAGGGCGCGCGCTTCTGGACCAAGGTGAAAACCGTCACCCAGCGCTGGCCTGAGGGCGATGTCGGCGATCAGGCCTTCATTATTCCGACGATGAATTAGCCATTGCCGGTGAACCACGGGCTGGCTAATCTCAAACTAGCGCTCTAGCATTTCCTAGACTCAAAGGGACCGACCAGAATGACAAGACTAACCATAATCGCGCTGACCGCCCTGGCACTTTGCAGCTGCTCGCAAGGCGAAATAGCCTCGCCAGACGCAAACCAGACCGCCAAAGCGGGCGCTCATGACCACGCATCTGCACCGGTTTCCGCCGAGCAAACCAGCTTTGTTATTACCGAAGACATGTATCCGCTGCCCGCCAAGCAGCCCAATTTCGGCCCACGCGCAGGCTCGATCACCTTCACAGACACAGACCCCGGCCCCACCATTGGTGGCACAATCCAGATGGATCGCGCAGTCAATAATAATGGCCAATTGCTTTCCGAAACAGATGAAGGCATTTCGACCTATATGATCCATTGGGGCCTTGAAGTCGGCGCGCCGGGTATCGAGGATGACACAGGACAGGGCGATCATGGCGGAGACTGCCGCGGCTTCCGTGACACCGGCCACGTCGTCATGGCCCGCGCCGAGACGATTGGCGACGCAGAAACCCTAAGCTGGGAAATTCCTCAGGGAACACAAGTGCCTGAAGGTGCGGTCTACTTTGTCGGGCACACGCTCTATGGCGAGGTACACAATCTCGGCAAATGCACGCAAACGGCCATTCATAATCTGATCGAATAGTGCGTCTGGCAGGCGCATTTTGGGATTTTGCCGGAAAGCTCTCGGCAAATGATTGATCAGTAAATCTAAAAGGCGCGTGATGGCTCTTGTATTGGCGGGCTTTTGCGGACAAATGCGAGGCTGACGAACAAGAATAAGGCGCGCCCTAAATGACCGACCAATCCGCTCCGGCTAAAAAAGTGAACCCGAACGCACCGACGCTGCAAAAAGTGCTGGCGGTGAAGCATTATACGGATCGGCTATTCTCGTTCCGACTGGAGCGCCCACCTAGTTTCCGGTTCCGGACGGGTGAATTTGTCATGATCGGTCTTTATAAGGATGATGGGCGTCCTTTGCTGCGGGCCTATTCGATTGCGAGCCCCGCCTGGGACGAGGAGCTTGAGTTTTACTCGATCAAAGTGGCCGATGGGCCCCTAACCTCGCGCTTGCAGAACATTCAGGTTGGCGACGAAGTGCTGCTCGGTAAGAAGCCAACTGGAACGCTGGTCCTCGATGCGCTGGTGGGCGGCAAACGGCTTTATATGTTTTCGACGGGGACCGGCTTTGCGCCCTTTGCGAGCCTTGTGCGCGATCCGGATACTTATGCGCGGTTTGACGAAGTGATCGTCACGCATACTTGCCGCGATGTGGCCGAGCTTGATTATTCCAAGGAAATTGTCGAGGCGGCGAAGAATGATCCGTTGGTGGGCGAGGAAGCCTCCAGACAGTTGCGGCTTTTTACCTCCTGTACCCGCGAGACCTATGAGCAAGGTGGACGGATCACAACACTGATCGACACAGGAGAATTATTCGAGAAGCTTGGCGTGCCAAAGCTTGATCCCGAAACCGATCGGGGCATGATTTGCGGGTCGATGGAAATGATCAATGATACGAAACAGCGCCTGCTGGATGCGGGATTGATTGAGGGGTCAAACTCGTCGCCCGCGCAATTTGTTATCGAGAAGGCGTTTGCCGGATAGATGCGGGCGCTAGGGTTTTGAGGTAATAAGATTTTCATAGACAAAGGCGGCGAGCGCAAGATCCTGTGCACCCAGTCCTGTCAGATCGACAAGGCTGATGTCGTCTCCTGAAACCGGACTTTCGTTCCGAGCCAATGCCTCTCCGAGCGGGATGGTTTTGTCTTGACCGACAAGGCCAGCGCGTGTGGCCCAGCCAAGTTCGCCATGAGCTGTGCATTGGGCAAAATCATCGACAATTATTGCATCGGCGCGGGCAAGGATCTGTGGATCGAGTTCCTGTTTGCCCGGACTGTCTGCACCCATGGCGATGATGTGCTGGTCGTCGCGGACATGCTCGTTCTTCAGGATGGGCGCGGTCGAAGGTGTGGTCGTGACAAGGATGTCTGATTGGGCCGAGAGGGTGGCAACGCTCGGGGCGATTTGCGCGGGGCAACCATGAGAGGCCAATCGAGCGGCTAAAGCACGGGCTTTGTCTTTCGAACGTCCCCATAAGCAAACTTCACTTATATCCATTGTGCTGGCTATCCAGAGTGCTTGGAGTTCGGCTTGGTGGCCAGTGCCGATAATGCCGAGACGTTTTGGGCGATCGCCGCCAGCCAATTGGGCAGACAGTGCGCCCGCCGCCGCAGTGCGGACCGAGGTCATGTGCCCTTCATCTTGGAAAAGCGCCAAGGGCAGCCCTGTTTCAGAAGAGAACAGTAAGACGCAGCCATTATTAACAGGCAAGCCTAGCTTTGGATTGTCATAGAAGCCGGACGCAACCTTGATGCAAAAATATGGCATGGCCGCTGACGACGCCGCTTTGACATGGCAGTCAGCGCGCAAGCTTTTATCGGCGCGCTCGAACAGGATTTGCATCGGGTTTGGCAGATCTATCTCGCCTCTGGCGTGGGAGATGAAGCCGTGTTTAACCGCAGCAAGAATGCCCGCCTTGTCTTCAAGCATGGGCAGAATATCGCCAAGCTGGAAAATCTGCATTAAGGTGTCAGCTCGTTGTTTTTGCGATCAAGAAAGGCGCGGAACGCTGTCAGCCCTTCATCAATATTCGCACGGCCAAAGCCGATGCGAAAACGGTCTGGCGGGGTCTCCATAAGCTCGGAGCGATAGATGGACGCGGGCAAGAGCAAGACGCCCTCTTCTTCAACCAACACCTCGCAGAATGCCTCGACACTGCCGCGCCCTGTATATTTCGGATAAGCGATGCAGCTGCCGTCAGGGTGTACCCAATCAAACAGATCCGGATAGTCCGCAAAGAAACCATCCAGCTTTTTGACATTGGCCTGCATCAGCGCGCGGTTCTTCGCCAATATCTTGTCGCGCACGCTCAGGGCGATGACGGCGAGCCGCTCGCTGGGGGCCGAATTGCAGATAGATAGATAATGCTTGTAGCGTTCAAGCTGTTGCAAAACATCTGTATCTTGAGTGGCAATCCAGCCAATGCGCAGACCGGGCAATCCATAGGCTTTTGACATCACATTGAGCGAGAGGCCTTTCTCATAGGCATCTGCGGCCTGCACGATGCGCTTGGTCTCATCAAGCTCGACCAAGCGGTAAACCTCGTCGCTGAACAGGTAGAGACCGTGTTTGCGACAAATCTCGATCAGTTCGGCATAATCGCTCGCAGGGATGATTTTGCCCGTCGGATTATTGGGGAAGCAGACGGAGACAAGCTTCGTGTTCGGCCTGATCGCAGCGTGGATGTCATCAAGATCAAGCGCCCAATTGTTCTCCGCGTCGAGCGGCACGCCGGTTACCGCACAGATGTCGAGGGGTAAAGTTTCCGCGGCCTGATAATTTGGCACCACGACAATCGCATGATCCTCCTGATCGAGCAGGACACGCATGGCCGCATATACGCCCTCTTCGGCGCCGGCGAAACAGAGGACATTTTCGGGTTTCATTTTGTCGTATGTACCAGCAATGGCTTGCTGCAAATCAGGCGCGCCCCATGTCTCGGTATAGCCAAGATGAAGCCCGTTGAGAGCATCGGCTGGCAAATCGGCCAAGTCCAACAAATCGCCCACACTCATAGACTGCGCATCAGACGCGGTCATATGGTGGCGGGCACTGAACTCCCATTTAGAAAAATAGGTCTCTAGGACAAAATTGCGCATCTTCAGTGAGTAACAGTCACCGACGAGAGGTCAAGAAAACTTGCCTGAAACCGATAGCGTGTGAACCGCCCGCGCGGCCGCTTCTATGGCTGGTCCGATCTCGTCTTTGACCGCTGAAATAGCGGTGCCGGCCTCTACGGGCGAGACATCTTCCTCGGAGCGGCCGAGCGCTTCTGCCCGTCCACAGGCCGCCGCAAGGCGCAAGGCGCCGACCGAAAGCGCGGTGCCTTTGATGGAATGTGCCGCGTCGGCCCATTGGTTCTTGGGCAAGGCCGGGTCGAGGATGCGTGTCCACATCTCCGTTTGCTGGCGAAAGATATCTATCACCTCGACGGCGAGGGACACGTCCGACCCCGTCATCGTAGACAGATGCGTAACATCCAATATTGGCTCAAGACCCTCACTCATCGGCTCTATACTCCTTAACTTCGTGCCCTTCAGAACAGACTGGCGATTTACATAACGTTAACGCTCCATGAATGAGATTGCTGCAGGTACGGGATTGAGTTATGTTAAAAGAGAATCTGATCGGGAGAGCGCTATGCTTGGATGGCTCATGGAATTGCGGGATTTCCTTCTCGCCCTTACGCTGGCCTGGGTCGGCATCAGCCTTGCGGATACCAATGCGGATAGCCATGAAAAAACCGGCCCCGTCAAGCCGACAATCGAAGCAATGGCGCAGGATAAATGTGACCCGGCGCAGCGGCACTAAACGACTGCATTTGGCTCTCACCAGAGCGCGCTTTTGTGTGGTAGGATTGCAGCATGACGAATGATCAAAGCTCGAAAACGCTGCAGATACAGTCAATTGACAATCCGCCAACAGGAAATTGGGTGTTCTGGTCTTGCCTCTTTCTGGCACTCTTCGGTTGGGGGGCAGCTGGCGCAATTTTGACTTTACAGGCAGATGCGCTCGGACTGGCGAGCCTTTCCCTGCCATTGCTGATCGCAGGCGGCCTATTGATATTGATCCCAGGTATCTTATTGATACTAATCGGTCTTATTGCCCGTCAGAGCGTACGCTCCCGCACCGCAAATGCACTCATCATGCAGGCGGCCGGCGAACTGCTCGCACCAGCCCATGCGGCAACCAATGAAATCAAGACACTCGCCGACGCCACGCGAGAAAGCACACGCGCCATTGACACCACAACCAGTGACACGCTCGCCTCGCTCAAAACCATGCACGAGGCTTTGTCCGCCGAGCGGTTACGCGCTGAATCGGTAAGCTATGCCATGGCAGACAATGCGCGCGAACTGACCGAAAGGCTCGCCGAAGAACGCAAAGGGCTCGAAACACTGACCAAAGCGATGGAAGCGCAGGCAAATATGATGCGCGAGGTTATTCCTCAGCAATCTGCCGCCATGGTCGCAGCTGCTAAAGCGGCGAGCCAAGAGGTTCAGGCGGCCGATGAAGCGCTCGAAATCCGCCTAAACCATCTCAAACAAGCAGGCAGCACGCTGGCCGTCCGTCTCACAGACCTCGACGCCATTGCCCGCGATGCCGCCGAACGCACAGACGGGCTCTTACAATCCATTGCCGCCATTGAGGACAAACTCAGCCGCTCGGATAACACAGTGGCTCGGGCCGAGCAATCGAGCGCCATCGCAGCCGAAGCGGCAAGCTCTGTTGGCCAAGCCTTGCAGGACGCTGTATCCGCCGCACTTGACGGCGCGCGCGAAGCCAATGCCGAGATTGATCGGATGAGCCGCAAGCTGCACGAGGACACAGCGCGGGCGGTCACAGAGCTTAGACTGGCCGGCATTGACGCAGCCAATGGACAGCCGGTTGGTCCCTTGGCAAAGCGCGCGCGTCCAAACGAAATTAATCCTCCATCGACCCATCAGCTGGACAGCTTGCCCGACCATAATGACGGTCCCATCATAGACACGATAGATCGCCCGCCAGCCCCTATGGATGTCCAATTGGGTCTCGTTCAGACACGCACACCCGCCCCGCCTCTACCGCCACGCACAGCTCCGACCGCCACCGACACGGATCTGTTTGACGGCAACGATAATGGCCCCACAAAGCCTGAGACAATTACCCAGCCAACAATCCAAATTGATCCAAGCCATCAGGCAAAACCAAACCTTACCGGCTGGAGCGACATTATCTCAGAGCTCGACAGCGAGGCCAATCAATCCAATAACACCTCCATTGAACAGATGGACCGTCAGCAGATCGCGATTGGATTGATGGATCGCCTACAAGGATCTGGCATAGCGCTGCCCACCATCTTCCGCCCACGCGACAAGAAGAAAATTGCAGCCGCGTCGCGCAAATCAGCCAAGGCCCGCCGTTCGGCCACACGCAGCATTAGCGGCACAGACGTTGATCGGGTCTATAACCGCATCCGCAAAGACCAGGAGCTAAACGCCATGGCGCAAGCTTTCATCGACCATGAGCAGGATGAAGCCCTAAAAGCCCTTTCAGAAACCAGTGGATCAGGAAGGCCCGCCTCGCCACGTCTGGCCGCTTTTCTGCTGGCTGATGCGGCGCTTACGGCCGATTAGAAGCTGCCAGGGGTCATCAGCACGGCCCATGCAGGACGCTTTTCTATTTGCGCCCGAAGAAACGGAAAAGACCGAACAAGCCACCAAGGGTCGAACCGATGCCACCAAGAAATACTGCAAGCGGGTTCGCAGCCGTTGCAAGGCTCACGGCCTTCTGGAACTGCGTCACCTCTACCATCACTTGCCCATTAAATGTCCGCACAGGCCGGACATCCTCACCGATCATCGTAAACAATTCGACATAAAGTGTCTGCTCGCCAGCCTCTTTTGGGATGACACGCCAACGCCAGATGTTCTGAGTGTCTTCGCCAAGAAGCTGTATGTCCGGCGACACCAGCTCAATATCGAAAGCTGCCCCGATGAGCGAAGCTTTGACCCGCTCGGAAACGCGCGCCTGCGCCTCGACAATCTCACCTGTGCCGGGCAATCCGCCGAGCGCAGATCCTGCGCCGGTGGCATCGAGGGAAAAAACGACATCAAACGGTTTTCCGAACCTCGCAATCTCGGGCGTTTCATAAGCAATCGGAACCTGCCGCAACGCGTCTTCGATGCGGCGTCGCTGCGGATGCGCAGCTAGAGGCGAAGCTCCCTCGGCGGGTACGGGGGCAAGACTCGGTGACGAAGACACTCCCCGCGGCACCGAACTGGGGCCGAAGACAGGCTCTTCTGCCTCAACCGGAGGCAAGTTTAGAATGGGTTCTGGCGGCGGCGGTGATGATATAGGCCCGGGCGACGATGACACAACTGGCGACGGCGCAACAGGGGCCACCGGCGATACATTTGTCGGAGCAAACAGTTGCCAGCCGCCAAAACAGGCCGCGCCGAGCCCCAAAATCAGGAGCAATCCAAAAAACAACCGGGCCATCCCTCACCTCCATCACCGTTTAACCACACAAAAACCCTAACAGATCAGCAATGGATCAAGAAACCCTCACCACCAGTCTGCACTCAAGCCCGCCGCGCCGCCTCGTAGAAAGCAATGGCCGCGGCATTTGAAATATTCAGGCTCTCCATTTGGGGCTGCATTTCGATCCGTGCTGTCCACTGACACGCTTTGGCCACCATAGGCCGCAGCCCCGCCCCTTCAGCGCCAAAAACCAAAGCCACCTTGTCACCCGCAGGAAGAGCAGCAGCCAGCCCGGTGGCTGCATCTCCTGCCAGCCCAATTGTGCAATAGCCTGCATCGGCCAATTGTTCGAGCGCGCGGGCAATATTGACCACACGGGTCTCAGCCACCATTTCAACCGCGCCCGCCGCCGCCTTGGCGACAATGCCGGTTATGGGGGGCGAATGGCGGGTCTGGAGCACAAGGCCACCAACACCGAAAGCGGCCGCAGACCGCAAAACGGCTCCCAGATTGTGCGGGTCGGACACTTGATCAAGCACAGCCAGTCTATGTGGACGCCGGGCGATCAAATCTTCAAGCGAACACACTTCAAGCGGCCGGACCTGCGCTGCAATACCCTGATGAACCGCCCCGGCAGGCAAAAGCGCATCAATATCGCGCGCCTTATATGCCTCGGCACCTTCGATGCCTGTGCGTTTGACGGCATTGGGCGTCGCAATAAGCCGCAAAATCTTCCGGTCCGGATTTGTCAGAGCAGCCTGAACCGCATGCGCACCCCATAGCCAAAGTGGCTCCATACTGCCCACCGAGCGCGGCTTGGTACTCTTTGCATCAAATGGACGGTTGCGCGTTTTTTTATTGGTCACTATAAGAGCGCTCCGGTTGTTGGATAGCATTGTCAAAAGCCCTTAAGACACCGGAATGCAGCCGCGTCAAATTCTGATGCGGCAAGGCACCCTTGGAGGGGTGGCCGAGTGGTTAAAGGCAGCAGACTGTAAATCTGCCCGCATAGCGTACACAGGTTCGAATCCTGTCCCCTCCACCATTTCCTAACGGACGCCCCCCCAAACCGCCCGCCCCCCCCAATAGCATAGAACGGGCCTGCGCGAACCGCACAGTCATCACCAACGGTTCTGATTAGTTTTCATGCCTTCAAAAGGGGTCATGTCGCAACGGCTTGGGTCTATGGGCGACCCAGCTAATATCTTCACAATTCATGGACCCGCCAGATCACCTTCAAGCCGTTGAACAATAACGACTTAAAAGTGGCAGGGGCACCAGGATTTGAACCCGGGACCCTCGGTTTTGGAGTCCGAAAATAACGCTGTTTCATCAAGTTTCACTTTATCCCAAACTGGCAATATGCTATTGTAAACTATAGATATTTTGGTTTTATTCCGTTCCGGCCTGTTCCATCTAGTTTCATGCTTTTTGGACCCCCTTTGGACCCCCTAGCGGAATTTGGCCGAAATTCGACACTCAGAATGAAGTGGGATTTTATAATATGCCAGCGGTTAGATTGACAGACAGATACATCAGAAGTTTGAAATGCCCGCCGAATATTAAACGGTTGGACTACGCAGACACCGGATGTCCAAACCTAATGCTCCGGGTAATGCCATCAGGCAAAAAGACGTTCAGTTTCAGGTATCAGATTCAAGGTAAAAAACGTCGGACAAAGATCGGTGAGTTTGGCGACGACGCCCATCAAGTTCTCCTCCGCGATGCAAGACAAAAATCTACGCAAATTTTGGCGAATGTACTTGATGGAGAAGATCCGGCACCCGAAGCCCCAGAGAACGCTTTGGACGCCCCTACTGCGATAACCGTCAACGACATCATCGAGCAATACCAAGCAAGACTAAAACGTCGGGGTCGCAGAGAGAGCTACCTC
>CALLUH010000230.1 GCA_938011445.1 uncultured Hyphomonadaceae bacterium | reverse complement strand
GCCAAGCTCGGCTTCGGCTTTGGCGCGCAGGTCGAGAATTTTCAACATGCCGATCTTGTAGCTTGTCGCCTGACCGGGCCAGACAATATAGCGGCGCACTTCGGAAAGGGCTTGGGGTTCTGTGATCGCAGCGTTTTCGAGGAAATAATCAACCGCGTCCTGCTCGGTCCAGCCTTTGGAATGCAGGCCGGTATCGACAACCAGCCGGATCGCACGCCAGATTTCCGAACCCAAACGGCCAAAGCGCGAATAGGGGTCAGGATATGTGCCCGGAATTTCTGTGGCCAGAAGCTCTGAATAAAGCGCCCATCCTTCGACATAGGCCGTAAAGCCAAGCTGTGTGCGGAAGGTCGGTAATCCGTCCAATTCCTGCGCAATGGCGATTTGCATGTGATGGCCGGGCAAGCCCTCATGATAGGCGATAACTTCCAGCTCGCGCTTGGGCATGGCCGTCATGTCGGAGAGGTGGGCATAATAAGTGCCCGGGCGCGAACCATCTGGCGTGGACGGGAAATAGTGCTGGGCGGCGCCATCCTGCTCACGGAACGCCTCGACCCGTTTAACGACGAGATCGGCTTTGGGAAGATGGCCGAAATAGTTCGGCAATTGGGTTTTCATCTTCTCGATGACATCGGTTGCGCCATCAATATAGCCTTGGCGTCCTTCATCTGTGTTTGGAAAATACAGCCGCTCGTCTTCCTTGCTGTCGCGCAGGAAATCGAAGAAAGCCCGCAAATCGCCCTCAAAGCCGACCTCCTGGCGGATCTCATCCATTTCCGCGCGCAGACGGGCCACTTCGGACAGGCCGATCTCGTGTACCTCGTCAGCTGTCAGGGATGTCGTGGTCTGGTCGGCGAGACGTTGATTATAATAGGCCGCGCCGTTCGATTGCAACGTGCCGACGCCAGTGCCGATCTCGGCGGCGTTCGGCATATCTTCGCGCTGCCATGCGATCAGCTCCTGATAAGCGCTTTGCCAATCGCCGAGCAGGGCGGCGCGAGCCTCTTCGCGCAAAGCGTCTGCACGGGCCTCGTCAATCGCGCCGCTTTCGACAAGCGCGGCCAGCTTTGTGTTCACATCGGCCCAGATGTCGCTATCGGTCCCGCTCTCGTCAAACGGTGTGCCGGTGATGATATTGGTCGACTCTTCGATAACCGCCTCAAAGGCAAATTGTGGCGGGCGGTTGCCAGCGGCTGCGTTGGCTTTGGAGCGAGCAATCAACTCTCTGATGGTACGACCCGTCTCTGTAATACGTGCAATATAGTTTTGCATGTCTTCGCCGGTTTCGGTGACGTGGAAGGCAATCAGCAGCTGCGGGAACGATCCCTGAATGGCGCCCATCTGTTCAAAGACATATCCGTTCTCGGAAAAAGGCTCGGCTGCTTCGGCCTGTTCGAGCAGGAAAAGGAACACATCATAGGAGGTTTTGGTTTCCTCATCGAGTGCATCATAAGCAAATTCGGTCCGCATCTCGGCTGCCGCCTCGCGGAGCCATTGCAGATCTTCAGTGTCTGAGCTGGCCGTGTAGCTGTCGAGTTTGTCCTGATTGGTTTGACGTCCAAGGAAGGTCTGGGCTTCCGGGCTGCGGGCGATCTGTTCCTCATATTTGACCTCGAACCATGCGTTCAGACGCTCGCTTTCCGCTTGCTGTGAACGGGGTTCGCTCGTGGCGGTCGGCGCTGGGGTTTCGGGCTCGTTTGAAGGTGAGCATGCGATCAGGGCGCTGCTGGCCAGGAGGGCGAGAATGAATGGGCGCATTGAGGGGTCTCCATAGGGGTGTGGTCTAGTGAAGCTCTAGCAGCCAATTTGTGTCTTTTGCAAAAGATACGCGCGCAAAACGCGAGTTGTGGCGGGAAAAATCGCTTGCTCGCAGAAAGTTTACGGATCGTTAACGACTTCAGAGCGACGTCTACTTGCATCTGTGGATATGCGTCGGATACGGAGAAGATATTATTTTTTTCATATAGAACAATATATTGAAGATAGCAAAATTTGCACCTTATACGAATGTTCCGTACTGTTCCGTCGTTGTTCCTTTAATGTTCGGTTAATGCTAAATTGTGGATAAGCTATCGAATTAATGTTGCCCATAGCATCCCACGTCTTCCTATGTTAGCCCATTATATTGCATACTAGGCCCAAGAATTGGCTGGAGCGAGCGGGGACGAGCGGTGTTTTCATCCACCTATGAGAGCGCAATTGATGCGAAGGGGCGGGTTTCCGTGCCGGCGTCATTCCGTGCTGCGCTGGGTGGGGTGTCCCGGATCTATGTCTGGCCGGCGCTTGATGGCCGGGCCTGTCTTGAGGCGGGCGGTGAGCAGCTTATGTCCGACTATCGGCAAATTCTGGCGCGGATGTCGCCCGATGATCCTGCTCGAGAGGCGATTGTTCATTCAATATTTGGCCGCAGCGCAGACCTCAAAATGGATGATCCGGGGCGGATCAAGCTGCCTGAGGGGCTGCTCACCTATGCCGGAATTACGGGGCAAATCGTTTTCTCAGGGGCGTTTGACCGGTTCCGGATCTGGAATCCAGAAGAGTTTGCGGCCTATGATGCGGAAATGGTCGCCAAAACGCGGGCGAGCCGTGGCCAGATTGATGCGCCGTTCCGTGAAGCGCTTGCCGCAGGTGCGATCTCCAATGCGAAGCCCTCAAACGGGGAGGGCGAGACATAATGTCAGGTCATGTCCCCGTCATGCTCGAAGAAGTGCTTAATGCGCTGGCGCCTGTTGGTGGCGAGGTCTATGCCGATGGGACATTTGGCGGCGGCGGATATGCAAAGGCGATATTGGCAGCGGCGGATTGCCAGCTTATCGGGATTGATCGGGATGTCACGGCGATTGAGCGCGCAGAGCGTATGGCCGAGCGCGAGCGGCGTCTTGTTCCGGCGCTTGGGCGGTTTGGGCGGCTTGATGAGCTTGCCGAGGGTGCAGGCTTTTCGGCAATAGACGGCGTGGTGCTTGATCTGGGTGTTTCGTCTTTCCAGATTGATCAGGCCGAGCGCGGTTTTTCTTTTATGCGGGACGGACCGCTCGATATGCGCATGGGCGGGGCGGGGCCGCGGGCGGCTGATCTTGTCAACCGGCTTGATGAGCGGGTTCTGGCCGACATTATATTCCGGCTTGGCGAGGAACGTAAGGCGCGCCGTGTGGCAAGACAGATTGTCGAGCGACGGGCTTTGCGTCCATTTGAGACAACGGCTGATCTGGCGGATCTGGTGGAGCGTGCGCTTGGCGGCAGGCGTGGCGGGCGAACCCATCCTGCAACGAAGACCTTTCAGGCCTTGCGCATGTATCTGAATGACGAGCTTGGCGAGCTGGGCCGTGCCCTGGTGGCTGCGGAGCGTATCCTGCGCGCGGGCGGACGGCTTGTGGTTGTGACGTTTCATTCGCTTGAGGATCGGCTGGTCAAGGCGTTTTTGCGTGCGCGGGGCGGGCAGACATCAGGCGGCTCGCGGCACGCACCGGCGAAAGCACCGGGTGCGCGCCCGAGTTTTCAATTGGCCTCGCGAAAGGCCGCGGTCGTTTCGCTGGATGAAGCGCAAGTCAATCCGCGCGCCCGGTCTGCGAAATTGCGCAGCGCGGTGCGCACAGATGCACCGGGCTGGGGTGGTGAAGGCTGGGCGGGATTTGATTTGCCGCCTGTGGAAGAATTGGAGGTTTCAGAATGAGCCGGAATGCCTTTTTGTTTGGACTGTTCGTTGCGATCATATTGGTCATCGGGCTCTACAGGGCCAAGGATGGCGCCCGGGATTCGAGCGCAGATATCGCGCGTCTCGAACAAGAGATCGCGGATGCCTATAAGCAGAAGCGGCTTTTGGAGGCGGAGCTTGCCCATATGGGGAGGCGCGAATGGGTGGCCGAATACGCCCGGATCGAGCTCGGCATGCAGCCTGCGCGCGCTAATCAGTTTGCCACAGAGTTCAATCTTGATCTTCTCGTTGGGCCGGTAAGGCCGGAAGGTGCGCGGACACCCGCAGCGCAGATTGAGGCAGTTGTCGAGACAGTTAAAGAGGATGATACGCCCGGCAAAGCTGGTGAATTGGTGGGGGCAGACGAGCAGGAATGAACGCTCCTTTTGGCCTATTGAAAGTGGGGCGCATGTCCCGCTCGCTGATGATTGTGTCAGCTTTTGCGGTGCTGTTCGTTTTGATCGGCATGCGCAGTGTCTCTGTTGCGCTGGGTGCTGGAGGGGCGATTGATGTGGTCGATACGCGTGAGCGTGAAGCGCATATTCGAGCGGATATTCATGATCGCAATGGTGAGCTTCTGGCCACTTCTGTCAGCGTTTATTCTCTTTTTGCGGACCCGCGCGCCATTTGGGATGCGGGCGAGGTGGCGGCTGCGCTGGGAAGCGTGTTTCCTGATCTCGACACTCATGAGGTGACAGCGCGGCTTGAAAACCGTGCCCGCGCCTTTGTCTGGATCAAGCGAGGGCTCACCCCGCGCCAGCGTCAGGCTGTGTTTGATCTCGGTGTCGAGGGGCTTGGCTTTCGGGTTGAACATCAGCGGGCCTATCCGCGTGGCAGTCAGGCGGGGCATGTGCTTGGGCATACCGATGTTGATGGCAAGGGGCAGATGGGCGTCGAACTTGCGCTCGACAAAGTGCTGGGCATGGCCGAGGAGCCGGTTCGGCTGACTTTGGACTCAGGCGTGCAATATATTGTTGAAAATGAGCTTGAGGCGGCGGCCGCCAATTATGACGTTCTTGGTGCTGTTGGTATTGTGCTCGATGTTCACAATGGCGAAATTCGCGCGCTCGCCAGTTGGCCCGCCTTTGATCCCAACCGTCCTGCGCTTGCCAGCGATGCAGCAAGGCTAAATCGTGCCGTTGGCGGAGTTTATGAGCTTGGCTCAGTGTTCAAGCCGCTTACCATTGCCGCGGCGCTCGGTTCGGGCGGGATCAGCTCGCACGAACGGTTTGATGTTCGTTCCAAGCTCGTTATTAACGGGTTCGAGATTACCGATACCCATGAGGGGGCGTCGCGCATGACCGCTGCGCTTGTCCTTGCGGAGAGCTCTAACATTGGCACTGTGCGCATTGCGGAACGTTTGGGTCCGGATGGGCTGGCTGATGCGTTCGGGCGACTGGGTTTGCTTGATAAGGCGCAAATTGAGATGTCTGGCAGTGCTGCGCCGATTTTACCGTCAAAATGGTCGGCACTGTCAAATGCCACGGCGAGTTATGGGCATGGCATTGCAGTGAGCCCATTGGCCTTTGCGCGGGCCTTTGCTGCGCTCGGTAATGAGGGGCGTGTGCCCGGGCTTACCCTGGTTTCGCGCGAGCGCGACGGCGAGCGTCCTGAGCATGAGCGCTTTGTGTCGCCGGAAATTGCCACAGAGCTTGTGGCCATGCTGCGCCTTGCGGTGACAGATGGAACGGGACGCCGCGCGGATGTGCCGGGCTATCGGGTGGCGGGCAAAACCGGCACGGCGGAAAAGCCGATAGCGGGCGGCTATGCCGAGGATCACAATGTTAACAGTTTCGCGGCGCTCTTTCCCTCCGATCGCCCAGAATATGTCGTATTGGTCGTGCTTGATGACCCAAGGCGCGGGGGCGAGCCAGGCGGCACGGCGGCCCTGAACGCAGCGCCGGTGGCGGGTCGGATTATCGAACGGATTGCGCCGCTTTTAGAGGTGGCTCCGGTATTTGATCCTGCGGCGCGCTCAAAACGTGCCTCCCGGGAGCGGAGCGCACCATGACTTTGCAAGACCTTTTCCCCGACATCTCCCCATCTTTGCCCTTGACGGTTATTACCGGCATCACAGCAGACAGCCGCAAGGTGGTCGAAGGCAGCGTGTTTGCAGCTTTGCAGGGTGTGCAGGCGGATGGACGGGACTATATTCCCCAGGCGATTGAGCAAGGCGCAGCAGCCATTCTGGGTCATGATCTGCCAGCGAGTTTGCCTGTTCCTGCAATTAATGTTCCCGAGCCACGTCTGGCGCTTGCAACCGCCAGTGCGCGTCTATTCCCTGAACAGCCTGATATAATGGTCGCTATTACAGGGACCAATGGCAAAAGCTCGACGGTGGATTTTCTGCGCCAGATCTGGGCGCATACGGGGCGTCGCGCAGCCAGTCTTGGTACGCTTGGCGCGGTTGGTCCCTCTGGAGCAATCGATCTGGGGCACACAACGCCTGACCCTGTTGCCATCCACCAGACACTCCAAAGCCTTGCGCGGGATGGCGTCAGCCATGCGGCTATGGAAGCGTCCTCGCATGGGCTTGCCCAGTACCGGCTTGATGCGGTCAAGCTCTCCGCGGCGGCCTTTACCAATCTGACACAAGACCATCTCGACTATCACCCGACTTTTGAAGACTATCGGGCGGCGAAGCTGCGATTGTTTGATGAACTGCTGCCCGCTGGTTGCCCTGTGATTATCAATGCCGATAGCGATGAGCGCGATCGTTTTACCCAAGCTGCGAGAGCTGCGGATTGCCCTGTCGTCTCGGTCGGTTGGCGCGGGGCTGATCTCAAAATATCCGAGCTGATGCCGCGCGCCCATGGCCAGAAACTCTTCCTCAATTGGCGCGGAGAAGACGCCGAGCTTGATCTGCCGCTGATTGGCGAGTTTCAGGCGCTCAATGCGCTGACCGCTGCAGGTCTGGCCTTGGCCCTTGGGGGTTCTCTTGAAAGCGTACTGGCAGGCATGGGTGCGCTGGAGCCTGTTAAAGGCCGGATGGAATTTATTGGCCAGACGGATGCGGGCGCCGGTGTGTTTGTTGATTATGCGCACACGCCGGACGGGCTCGACACATTGCTGCGTGCTGCGCGTCCACACACCGCCGGACGGCTCATCCTCGTCTTTGGCGCGGGTGGTGACCGCGACAAGACCAAACGTCCGCTCATGGGCGAGATCGCCGAGCGTCTGTCTGACGATGTGATTGTCACAGATGACAATCCGCGCTCGGAAATACCTGCTGACATTCGCCGTGCCATTCTTGGCGCTGCGCCGAACGCCGTCGAGATTGGTGACCGGCGTGCGGCGATCTTCAAAGGCGTGGGTATGCTTCAAGCGGGCGACACGCTGCTGATCGCGGGTAAGGGCCATGAGACCGGACAGATTGTCGGTGACGAGGTGCTGCCATTTTCCGATCAGGACACAGCGCTCGGCGCGCTTGGCGGGGAGGGGCTATGACCGAGTTTCTCTGGACCGCTGCAGATGCTGCCGCCGCAACAGGCGGCACCACCAATGGCGGCTGGCTCGCCTCCGGTCTGTCGATTGATACCCGTTCGCTCGCACAGGGCGACTTGTTCGTTGCGCTTACCGATCAGCGCGACGGGCATGATTTTGTCGCGCAGGCTTTTGCTGCGGGGGCAAGTGCGGCGCTTGTCTCTCGAGAGGTTTCTGAAGCCGGCGGCCCGCTCTTGGTGGTCGACGATGTTCTGCCTGCACTTGAAGCCATGGGCATTGCAGCGCGTGCCCGCTGTGAGGCTGTGCGTGTCGCGGTGACGGGCTCTGTCGGCAAAACCAGCGTCAAGGAAATGCTCGCGCAAATCTTCCGCGCGGCTGGCACAGCGCATTGGTCGGTCAAGAGTTTTAACAATCATTGGGGTGTTCCGCTGACGCTTGCGCGCCTGCCGCAAAATGCCGAACGCGCCGTGTTCGAGATTGGCATGTCTACGCCCGGGGAGATTGCACCGCGCTCGAATATGGTGCGTCCGCATTGCGCCATTATAACGGAAATTGCCGGAGTGCATCTTGAAGGTCTTGGCTCTATCGAAGGTGTCGCCAAAGAAAAATCGGGCATATTTGTCGGGCTTGAAGCGGAGGGCGTCGCGGTTTTGCCCGCAAGTAGCGCTTATCTCGATCTTCTGAAAACCCGCGCGCTAGAAGCGGTCAATGACGCCGAAATTCTAACCTTTGGCACGGAATCCGAAAGTGATGCCCGCATCCTTTCTTACGAAGCGGATGGTCATGGCGCATTGGCCGAGCTTGATATTCTGGGCACCAAAGTCTCGGTCAGGCTTCAGGCGGGCGGAGAGCATTGGGCCCTCAATGCAGCCGCGGCGCTTTTGGCCTCGGTCGCGAGCGCGAAGCTCTCTGCCAGTGAAGCCGCCGAAGCGCTTGGCGGATTTGCCCCGCCTGCCGGTCGCGGCGGTGTCGAGGAACTGGCCTTGCCGGGCGGCGGCAAATTCACGCTGGTCGATGACAGCTATAACGCCAATCCAACCAGTATGCGTGCTGCCCTTGAGGCCCTCGCAGCCCGTCCGGCCACCCGCCGCTTGGTCGCTCTCGGCGCGATGGGGGAGCTTGGCCCGGACTCCGCGAGAATGCACGCCGCGCTATCGGATGCTGTTGAAGCTTCTGGCGCTGATCATATCTGGCTGTCGGGCGCGGATATGCAGGCCCTGGCCGCCGCCTTGCCTAAGTCATTGACGCAACATTGGTCGGCGAAATCAGGCGGTCTGCTCGAACATGTGCAAAACGCACTTTCTCACGGAGATGTGCTCTTGATCAAAGGCTCGAATGCATCCGGAATGATCCAGCTTGCAGACGCCTTGCGCCTTTGGAGCGCGAGCGCAGACAAGCAGATGTTGGAACGCGGCGTAGAACACGCGGCAAAGGGTTTATAATGCTATACTTACTGTTTGCCCGCGAGGACGGGCTTTTCAACCTGTTAAACTACATCACCTTCCGCACAGGCGCGGGCATTGTGACAGCGTTCCTGCTGGCTGTGGTCTTTGGTGGGCCGCTGATCGCTCTCTTGCAAGGGCGCCAAGGCAAGGGGCAGCCGATCCGGGATCTTTCGCTCGAAGCGCAATTGTCCAAGCAGGGCACCCCGACCATGGGTGGCTTCATCATCTGGTTCGGGATGTTTGCGGGCACGTTTCTCTGGGCTGACCTGTCCAATCCCTATATCTGGACGGTTCTTTTCGTGACCATTATTTTCGCCGTGCTTGGCTTCTTTGATGATTATGCGAAAGTTGCCAAACAGACCGATGCGGGGGTCTCGGCGCGTGTGCGGCTGCTTGTCGAGATCGTGGTTGCAGGTCTTGCCTGCGGTTTCATCATGGGGCTGCATGGTGCCCATACTCCGCTTGGCCATGCAGACTGGGGCGGGCTGAGCGGTCTTGCGCAGGAGATTGCCTCGCTTGCGCCCGAAACCAGCATCGAGCCGAATGATCAGAGCTTTGCAGGCGGTGTGGCGGTTCCTTTTATCAATGATTATTTCCTGCCCCTTGGCGGCTTGTTCGTTCTGTTCGGTACCATTGTCGTGGTCGGCTCGGCCAATGCGGTCAACTTTACAGATGGCTTGGATGGGCTCGCCATTGTGCCCATGATGTTTGCCGCAAGCGCCTATGCGCTGATTGCCTATCTGACCGGTAACTTCCAATTCTCCGATTATCTCGGCATCCAGTTTACGCCCGGTTCGGGCGAGCTTGCAGTCCTGTTGGGTGCCATGATTGGCGCTGGCATGGGCTTCTTGTGGTACAATACCTATCCTGCGCGGGTCTTTATGGGGGATACGGGCTCGCTCGGCCTTGGCGGTATGCTTGGTATTGTCGCGGTGGCCGTAAAGCACGAATTTGCCCTTGTCGTGATCGGCGGACTGTTCGTTATGGAAGCGCTGTCAGTGATGATGCAGGTCGGCTATTTCAAATTCACCCGCAAGCTTACGGGTGAGGGCAAACGCATTTTCGCCATGGCCCCGCTCCATCACCATTTTCAGAAAAAGGGATGGCCGGAAACCCGTGTCGTTGTCCGTTTCTGGATTCTCTCGTTTTTGTTCGCCCTTGCGGGCCTTGCCACATTGAAGCTGAGGTAATGGCCACGCAATGATCCCCATCACTGAATATGCCGGGCGCGATGTCGCCGTTTTCGGACTTGGCCGAACAGGGCTAAGTGCGGCGCGCGCGCTGACGGCGGGTGGGGCCACGGTGCATGCCTGGGACGATAAGGAAGAAACGCGCGCCAAGGCCGAAGCGGCTGGCATCACGCTGTCGGACATTAATAAGCGTGACTGGCAGAGTTTTGCCGCGCTGGTCCTGTCGCCCGGGGTGCCTTACCGCTTCCCTCAGCCGCACCGGATTGCGCGCATGGCGGAAATGAGCGGCATTCCGATCGTCGGAGATATGGAGCTGTTTGCCCGCGCGGTGAATGATCTGCCCGAAAGGGGGCGGCCAAAAGTGGTCGGTATTACCGGTACCAATGGCAAATCGACGACGACGGCACTGATCGGGCATATTCTCGGTGAGGCTGGGCGGGATGCGCGCGTGGGCGGGAATATTGGTAAAGGCGTGCTTGATATGCAGCCGCTCCATGCCAATGCGATTTATGTGCTGGAACTGTCTTCCTATCAGCTGGATCTGGTCAATAGCCTGCACTGCAATGTTGGTGTGTTCCTTAATCTTTCGCCGGATCATCTCGATAGGCATGGCGGGCTTGACGGCTATATTGCCGCCAAAAGACGCTTGTTCCTTAATCAGACCGCTTCCGATTTTGCGGTCGTCGGGGTTGATGATTTACAATCGCAATCCCTATCCATGAGCCTGAACAGTGAGGGGCCGGCGCGGGTCATTGAAGTGTCATCTGACTTTGCGCTTGGCCGTGGTATCAGCGCGATTGATGGCCACCTTTATGATAGTCTGGCTGGCCGGACGATGAAGATTGGCAACTTGCTCGATGTCACCTCGCTGCCCGGACGTCACAATCATCAGAATGCCGCAGCAGCCTTTGCCGCGTGCCGTATTCTTGGTGTGCAAGCCAATGTGATTATGGATGCGATTGCCAGCTTTCCGGGCCTGCCGCATCGGTTGGAGACGGTTGGCACGATTGGCGATGTGCGCTTTATCAATGATTCCAAGGCGACCAATGCCCAGGCGGCCCAGCAGGCGCTCAAAGCGTTTCCGCGTGTCTACTGGATTGCTGGTGGTGAACCGAAATTTGACGGGATTGATGATCTCGCTCCGCTTTTCCCTAATGTCGCCAAAGCCTATCTGATCGGCGAAGCGCAAGACAAGTTCGAAGCCAGTCTCAAGGGGAAGGTGCCGACGGCAAGATGCGGTGCGCTTGATGTGGCAGTCCGGCAAGCCTATGCCGATGCCAGCGCGTCCGGTGAGCCATCGCCCATTATCTTGCTCTCTCCGGCTTGTGCCAGTTTTGACCAGTTCAAGGATTTCGAGGCGCGAGGTGACGCGTTCAAAGCTCTGTTCAAAGAATTATCCGGCAAGGAAACGCTGATGGAGCAGGCGTGAATACGCCCGCCCGCAGCGACCGGTCCATATTGACCGAGTGGCGCCGCACAATTGATTGGCCGATCCTTGTCGCCTGTGCCGTGCTGATCGGTATTGGTCTGCTCGCCGCATTGTCTGCTGGGCCACCTGCTGCGAGCCGGATTGGCTATGCCGACCCCTATCATTTCGTCTATCGCCAGATCGCCTTTGCTTGCGCGGGCGCTGCGGTTTTGCTTTCGACTTCGGTTTTGAGTGTCAAATGGGCGCGGCGCTGGGCGGGTGCGGTTTTTCTTGGCTCTATTGGCCTTATGCTGATTATGCTGGTGATTGGTTATGAGGCCAAAGGTGCCCAACGCTGGATCCGGTTTGCGGGCTTCTCGCTACAGCCAAGTGAATTTGCCAAACCCGCTTTGATTGTGCTGGCTGGGTGGCTCTTTGCCCAAAGGGAGTTTTATCCAAGCGTGCCTTGGGCGGCGATCGCCTCCGCGCTCTGGGCGGGCACGATTGGCCTGTTCCTGCTTCAGCCCGATGTGGGCCAGTCGGCACTGATCACAGCGGCCTTCCTGATCACATTTTTCATTGCCGGACTGTCCTGGCGCATCGGTGCAGCGTTCGGAATTGGCGGGGTCTTTCTGTCGGGGCTTTTATTTCTTGCCTTGCCGCATTTCCGCACGCGATTGCTCGGTTTCTTTTTTCCATCCGATTATGATACATATCAGATCGACAAGGCGTCCGAAGCGATTACCAATGGCGGCCTGTTCGGGGTTGGTCCGGGGGAGGGTACCGTGAAGGTGAGCCTACCGGACGCGCATTCCGATTTTGTATATGCGGTGCTGAGCGAAGAGTTCGGCCTTGTGCTTTCCCTGCTCGTTATCCTGCTTTACCTTTTTATCATTTTGCGCGGCATGCTCGCTGCCCGCCAGATCGAAGATGCCAGTCCGCGTGCGGCAGCAATTGGATTGTTTGCACTTTTTGGTCTTCAGGCCGCCATAAATATAAGCGTCAATATAAGCCTTATTCCGCCCAAAGGCATGACGCTGCCGTTTGTGTCCTATGGCGGCTCATCGCTTCTGGGCACGGCGCTCACCATCGGATTTGCCTTGGCGCTGGTCCGGCGACGAGGGGCCAAAATCCGTTGGAGGAAAACATCCTATGACTGAACAAGACGATGCTCCGCTTGTGGTTATCGGTGCAGGCGGCACCGGCGGGCATATGTTTCCCGCCGCAGCATTCGCCGCCGAGATGCGCACACGCGGCTGGTCTGTCGGCTTGATCTCTGATGTACGCGGGCTGCGCTATGCCGAAAACTTCCCCGCCGACTGGAAGAACGAAGTTGACGCGGCAAGCCCAAATTTGCGCAAGCCATGGACACTGCCCGCCACCGCCCTCAAGCTGAGCAAAGGCGTTGGCCAAGCCGCAAAGCTCCTCAAAACCCACCGCGCACGCCTTGTGGCAGGCTTTGGCGGGTATCCGGCCTATCCCGCGCTCGCCGCTGCCAAAAGACTAAAGCTTCCCATGCTGATTCATGAGCAGAACGCTGTGCTTGGACGCGTCAATCGCCGCTTTGCGCGCGTGGCGGACGAGATTGTCGGCGGCTTTGAGACGCTCGAGCGGTTGCCCTCGGGCCGCAAACATCTCCCTATCGGGAATCCCGTCCGTGCGCCCATAGCGGCCCAGCGCGAGACTGTTTACCCGCCAACCGATGGCCAATTGCGCATTTTTATTACGGGTGGCTCCCAAGGCGCACGCATTCTTGGCGAAGCCCTGCCGCTTGCGCTCGCCAATCATCTGCCGCCTATGCTACGTGCACGGATCAAGGTTTTTCAACAAGTGCGCGAAGAACAGATCAACGCCGTCCGCGCAATCTATGACAAGGCGAAACTTGACGCCGAGCTTCAGCCTTTCTTTGATGACATGCCCGAACAAATTGCCAAAGCGCACCTTGTCATCGCCCGCTCTGGTGCTGGCACCGTCTCCGAGATCGCTGCTATAGGCCGGCCTAGCATGCTGATCCCGCTCAAAATCGCCATGGATAACCACCAGACCGCCAATGCCGCAAGCCTCGTCGATGCGGGGGCGGCAGACCTCATTGACGAAGACAATCTCTACCCCGCGCTGATCGGTGAACTGATAAAAATCCGCCTTGAAGACGGCGAAGACCTCCGCGCTCGTGCCCGTGCCGCAAAGGAGGCAGGCACCGTGACCGCCGCCAGCGATTTGGCTGATCTCGCAGAGAAGATTGCAGGGGTGGAGAGATGAAGCTTATCCGTTTCCATTCCGCATTCCCAGCGAACGCGGGGCTCTCTTTTCGGCAAGCCCTGACATGTTCAGCCATAGATCTCTGCCTGCGCGGGGGATACGAAACACGAGAAACACGGTATAGGCAAAAAGCCCAACAATTGTCCGAGACCCCAGCATGACCCAAACCAAACCCACCCCGTTCGATCATGGGCCAGCGCATATTGTCGGCATTGGCGGTATCGGCATGTCCGCCATTGCCGACGTGATGCTGACCATGGGTTATGCCGTGCAAGGCTCGGACATTCGTGAGAGCGAGATTGTCGAGCGGCTGCGCGCGCGTGGTGCAAAAATCTTCGTCGGCCATGACGGCGCAAATGTCGAAGGGGCGGGCACGGTCATCATCTCGACGGCGATCAAAGCGGGAAATCCCGAAATAGACGCCGCCCGTGCCGCTGGCATCCCCGTTGTCCGCCGCGCCAATATGCTCGCCGAGATCACCCGTCTGAAATATACTGTCTGCGTCGCCGGAACCCATGGTAAGACCACCACCACCAGCATGGTCGCCGCCTTGCTTGACGGCGCAAATGTTGACCCCACCGTCATCAATGGCGGCATCATTCAGGCCTATGGCTCAAACTATAAAGCTGGTGCGAGCGACTGGATGGTCGTCGAAAGCGATGAAAGCGACGGCACCTTCGCCAAGCTCTCGCCCACCGCCGCCATCGTTACCAATATTGACGCCGAACATATGGACCATTACGGCACGATGGAAAACCTGCGCGCCGCCTTTGATACTTTCGTCGAAAATCTTCCCTTTTACGGTTTCGCCGTTCTGTGTACCGATCACCCGGAGGTCCAAGCCCTCGCAGCGCGCATCATAGACCGTAGGCGGATTACCTATGGCTTTAACTTGCAAGCGGATGTCCGCGCGATCAACATGACCACCGATCTTGCAGGCGCACATTTCGATGTCGCCCTGTCCGGCAAAGGCGGCAAGACACGCACAATTGAAAACCTCGTCCTGCCCATGGCGGGCGAACATAATGTCCAGAACGCCCTTGCCGCGATTACCGTGGCGCTTGAGCTTGGCGCAAGTGACGAGCAGCTCCGCGCGAGCCTTGCCGGATTTGGCGGGGTCAAACGCCGCTTCACCCATGCAGGGGAGTGGACGCCACAAGCTGGCCAGCCACCGGTCAAAATCATCGACGATTATGGCCACCACCCCGTCGAGATCGAAGCCGTGCTCGGCGCAGCGCGAGACATGCTCGGTGACGGCCAGCTTATCGCTGTCGCCCAGCCCCACCGCTACACCAGATTGCAAGACCTGTTCGAAGACTTCTCCACCTGTTTTGACAAAGCCGACCATGTGCTCATCGCGCCGGTCTACGAGGCAGGCGAAACCCCGATAGACGGCATCACCCACGAAACCCTCGTCGCTTCCATCGCCAGCCACGGCCACAAAGGCGCAAGCGTGTTGCCGTCACTCGAAGATTTGCCCGAAGCTATTAGGACACTCGCAAGACCCGGCGCAATGGTCGTCTGCCTCGGCGCTGGCGACATCTCCCGCTATGCCAACGAGTTGGCCGGGAAGCTTGGTTCATAATACGATCCTGATACAGACGGAAAATTGCTATGCCCTATCTCGCCGACAAGACCATCCTCATCACGGGCGCTTCGCGTGGCATTGGTGCGGCGACCGCGCGAATATGTGCGGCGGCGGGCGCGCGCGTTTTGCCTCATGCCAGCGGGATGAGCGACGCCGCCGCCAGCGTATCGAGCGAGCTAGACACCGATTTCCTGTTTGAAGACCTAAGCGTAGCGGGCGCGGGCGAGCGGCTCTTTGCCAAAGCGCTTGAGGCCAGTGCGGGTGGGATTGATGGCGTCGTCAACAATGCCGGCGTCTATATGGCCTCTCCTGTCAAAGGCGACGACTGGCACACCGGCTGGGCGCGAACCATGGCTGTGAATGTGCAGGCTCCGGCTGATATTTGCCGCGCGGCGATCGCCCATTTCGAAACCCAAGGCGGCGGCGTGGTCGTCAATATTGCAAGTCGCGCTGGCCACAGAGGCGATGGCGGCGACCATGCCGCTTATGCCGCCTCCAAGGGTGCTGTCCTTGCCATGACGAAAACATGGGCGCGGGCGCTTTCAGGGCAGGGCATGCGGTTTTACGCGATTGCGCCGGGCTGGGTTGAAACGCGCATGGCCCCCGAAGACATAAAGAAACGCGCCGAAGCCGTCTCGGACATTCCGCTTGGCCGCGTCGCCCAGCCTGAAGAGGTCGGCGAACTGGCCGCTTTCCTTTTGTCCGATGCCTGTCCATCAGCGGTCGGTGCAACCTTCGATATTAACGGGGCGAGCTATGTCCGATAAGGCAGACCCAGCGGGAGACATTCAGGCTAGTTATGGCCTAATGACTGGCAAAATTTTACCCATCTTTTTCGTGCGGGGCGGGGGGATCATCCGTTGAGTTTTGACCTTTCCTCTTTGCCGCCAGTGCGCGGCAAGCTGATCGCAGATGCGCCGCTTGCGCCTTATACGTGGTTTCGTGCGGGCGGGGCGGCGGATGCCTTGTTTTTGCCAGCCGATCAAGATGATCTGGCGGCGTTTCTGGCCGCGTTGCCTCTTGAAATACCGGTTACGGTTTTGGGGGTCGGCTCGAATGTCATCGTCCGTGATGGCGGCATTGAGGGCGTTGTGGTCCGCTTGATGGGTAAATATTGGGGCGAGGTGAGCGTAAGCGGGGGCAATGGGCAGATCACCGCCCGCGCCGGTGCGCTCGATCTGTCTGTCGCGCGGTTTTCCGCACGGGCGGGACTTGCGGGCCTATCATTCCTGTCCGGCATCCCGGGCTCGCTCGGCGGCGCGGTGCGCACCAATGCGGGGTGTTATGGGCGGGAGATCAAAGATGTCCTGGTCCGGATTAATGGTGTTGACCGCACGGGTGAGCGCGTCAGCTTTCAGGGCGAGATAGCTGACCTCGGTTTGCCGCAGACAGGTTTTCAATATCGGCATACGGATTTTCCGTCCAATGTCATTATCACAAGTCTTGTCCTCGCCACCCAAGGGCAGGGCGAACCTGCAACCCTCGAAGCCGAGATCAAAACCCATCAGGCCCGCCGCGCGGAAACCCAGCCGATAAAAGACAAAACCTCCGGCTCCACATTTGCCAATCCCGATCCGCCAGGCACTGAAAACCAGCGCTCGGCATGGCAGTTGATCGACGCTGCGGGCTGTCGGGCTTTACGCGTAGGTGGGGCGCAGGTCTCTGAAAAACATTGTAATTTCCTGATCAATACGGGCGAGGCAACCGCTGCAGACCTTGAGGCGCTCGGCGAACTGGTCCGCGCGCGTGTGCTGGAGACGAGCGGGGTCAGCTTGCGCTGGGAGGTGCGGCGGATCGGGCGGTTGGCCAAGCCAGCCTAGAAACTGCCGCGCAATCCAATGCGCACAATTGGCCCGAATGTCCGGTCGCGCGTTTCAAGAAAATCGAGCGGGCTATTGTCTCGCCGGTCTACGAAAACCGCGCGTTCCTCGACATCAATCTGACCGATCAGATTGGTCACAGTAAAAGTGCCCGTCAGCCCGAAAATATCCTTGTGTTCGGCAAATACGCCAAGGTCTCCGCGCTCGGTAAACTGGATCATCGCCTGATCAAGCCGGAAATTGCGCGCCAGCCGTTCGCGATTATAATTGAGCCCCAAGGCGAAGGGCGTGGACGGAACATCATATCTTAGCTCGGCAAAGACACGGCTCACCAGATCGCGATTGATCCGGCGGCTATCGCCGGTCAGCGGATCGTCAAGGCTGCTGGTCTGTGCTGCGCCATCAAACTCAAATTGCAAGCCCTTCGCGCCAAACCGGTCGAGCCTGAGCGTCGTGTTCAGCTCAATGCCGAAACGCGTTGCGCGGTCGAGATTGCCGGGCGCTTCAGCGGTTGCGCTGATCGGCACCTGATCGACAATATCGTCAATAATTTCGCCATAAGTGCGGATGGTGAACGCGCCCAGATCGCCCAGCCTTTGCTCAAATTCAATCTCGCCAAGCCAAGCCTGCTGGGGCACAATATCGGGATTTCCAGCCTGCGCATTGTCGAAGTTCAGATTGACCGTGGATACAAAGTCGAAAAAGTTCAGCTGGCCGACTTCCCGTTCAATCCTTGTGCTGACGGTCGTGCTGGCGGTCGGTGTCCATGCCAAGGACGCAAACCCTTTTGGCCGCACAAATTGGCGCACCAGCCCGCTCGGGCCAGATTGCGAAATCTCCGAATACTCTACGCCAAGGGAGGCTTGCGCGTTTAGGCGTGAGCCAAGCTTACGGCTATGGGTGAGATTGGCCTCGCCGCGCAGTTCTTCTACGCGCGTATTGTCATCAAGCAGACTGCCTTGGGTGAAACTGCCAAACGTGTCGATGTCGAACAGGTTTGACGTATTGTCGAGACTGTTAAACGCGCCTTCAAACGAGACCTGCCAGTCGCGCCCCGGTTTCGGACTGATCGAATCTTCCAGCCGCCCAATGGATTCCACTTCCTCGGAGTCTTGGGTAAAGCGAGAACCTGCGCCGCTACCATCTGCGAGGAGGGTGGTGAAAACCTGAGTGGAGCGGAAATTCGTCCGCAGGGTCTGCACACCGATGAGTTTAAGCCGTCCGGGTCCGAAACCAAACTCGAAATCTCCGCTGATCTCGCCCGTCCGCCCATCATTGCCAAAATTGAAGCGGCGGAAGTTTTCCTCAAGCGGGAAGGCAATGGGCGAGCGCGTGCCCAGCTCACGGCCTGAAAAATTGAACTGGTCATAGGAGAGGTTCAAATTCCCGATATTGCCATTGCTGGGTCGCCATGCCAGCGCCAGCGAGCCGGACGGATTTTCATTGGAAAAGCGGGTTTCCTCGTCGCGCAACTCGAACACTGTGCCCGTCCCATCAAGCACCTCTTCGATGCCTTCATTGCCGCGCCTCGGATGCTCGTTTTCGAGACTAAGTGTCCAGTCGAGCGCGCCGGATTTGCCAGAGACCGACAGCGTACCGTTCAAAAGCGAAGGGTCGAGATTGCGCCGGAACACGCTTTCGGCCGTCCATGCGCCCGAGACTTTGCTGGTGCCGGAGGTGATGACATTGACGATTTGCCCCGACAGCCCCGGAATGTCGAGCTGGGCGCCGTCCTGAACCTCGATGCGGATCACAGAGCCTGCCGGAATGCGTCCGAGCGCTTCAACGGCGTCATTGGATTTGCCCGACAGCCGCTGGCCATTGATCAACACATTGCCGCTGGCCTGGCCAAAGCCGCGCTGGGTGTTGTCTTGCGCCTCGATTTGGAAGCCTGCAATCTGTTCGACCATTTCGAGCGCGGTGCGCGGGGTGAATTGAGAAAAGTCTTCCGGTGTAAAGCTCCGGCTGGCGGTTCCGGTGGAGACGGATGCTGCGTCCACGGGCGGCTCGATTTGAGTTTGTCCATGCGCGTGAAGGGCAAATAAGGGTAAGATTACCGACAGGAAGCGGGCTTTGCGCAAGAGAAGATACTCCAAACCGGTTTATCGCGCAGTCTTATGTCTAGCCGCTGACAGATGTAAACCGCGTTTCGCGTGATTGGCCATATTCATAACATGGAAAGGTCGATTTGCTTGTTAAGACTGACAATCGCGCAAGAGGGGCGCTCGAAGCTGACCCCGAGCATGAGGAAGACGACATGAAGCGAACGGCAATTGTCTATGGCGGGTTCTCCTCCGAGCGTCCGGTTTCTATATCCTCCGGCGAGGCGGTGGGCGAGGCCGCGCGCGAAGCGGGCTATGATGTGGTCATGATTGATGCCGGCCCTGATCTGGCCGAAGTGCTACTCGCTGAAAAACCGGACGTGATCGTCAATGCTTTGCATGGCCCTTGGGGCGAGGATGGCTGTGTTCAGGGCATATTCGAATGGCTGAAAATCCCGTATTCCCATTCCGGCGTGCTGGCGTCGGCGCTCGCCATGGACAAAATAAAATCAAAAATCGCATATCGGCAGGCGGGCCTCGATATTGCCGCCGACAAGGCCGTCAGCCGTGCCGAAGCGGCCGCCGCCCATCCGCTACCTGTGCCCTATGTGATCAAGCCGGTGGCAGAAGGGTCGAGCTTTGGCGTTGTTTTTGTTCGGGAAGGGGCGAACGGTCCGGCCCGCGAGGTTCTGTCCGAGGATTGGGCCTATAGCGATTATCTGATGGCCGAGGAATATATTCCCGGCCGCGAGCTGACCGTGGCCGTGATGGGAGACAAGGCTCTGGCGGTCACAGAAATCACGACGTTAAGAGAGTTTTACGATTTTAGCGCAAAATATGAGGCTGGAGGATCGCGCCACACTGTGCCAGCCGATTTGCCCGAAGCGATTACCGAGCGCGCCATGGCAGACGCGCTGATCGCGCATCGGGCACTTGGATGTCGCGGCGTGTCGCGGTCAGATTTTCGCTATGACGAGGCAAAAGACAGATTGGTCATTCTGGAAACGAACACCCAGCCGGGCATGACGCCCACTTCGCTCGTGCCCGAACAGGCGCAGTATCTGGGCATGTCTTTTGCCGAACTTGTGAGCTGGATGATTGAGGATGCGACATGTCTAAGGTGAAGAACTCAAAGTCCGGCAGTGGCAAGTCCGGTCGGGGCCGCCGGGATGTGATTGATGATCACGAGGAGGTGCAGGCCTCGTCCATCCTGTTCGGGCTTGCCATTCTGACCGCGCTCATCGTCGCTGCGGCCGCATGGATGGGCGGTTCGCTCAGCCAGCTTGAACGCCGCGCCGGTCACATGCTCGACAGTGCGGCGCGTTCGACGGGCCTGGCTGTGCAATATATCTCTGTTGAAGGTGTTAGCGACGAGATGGCCGACGAGCTGCGCTTTGCTGCGCTGGTGGAGCCGGGCGAGAATATGTTCCGCGCTGATCCGCATCTGGTGCGTGACCGGATCGAGGCGACGGGGCGCGTTATCAATGTTCAGGTCCACCGTTTCTGGCCTGACCATATTCTGATCCTTGCTGATGCGGTTGAGCCTGTGGCCTTGTGGCGAGATCCTGCGCAAAATGAAACCAAATGGGCTGTTGTGGACGGGTTGGGCCGTGTGATGGGGATGGCGGATGACACACAAAGCGGGCTTGTCCGTGTGGCTGGAGAGGGCGCCCAGACGGCTGCGCCTTTGCTGGCCGATGCTCTGAAAGAATTTCCCGCCCTGTCAGCGCGGCTTGATCAGGCGCAACGTATCTCTGACGAACGCTGGGATCTGAAATTTGACAGTGGTGTGACCGCCCAATTGCCACGCGACACGTCACAAGGGCAGGCAATCCGCCGTCTGGCCTTCCTTGACCGTGATACCGACATTCTCGACCGGCCCCTGCGCCGCATTGATATGCGCCATGCCGAACAGGTCTATCTGTCCCCAGAGCGGCCTGCCACGGCATCCTTGCAGCCGGATGCGGGATAAAGGTGGCCCGTTTCAAGAACCGCTTTCCGGCCCATTTCGGGCCGCGCCCGGGGGAGGTGTTTGCTGCCCTTGATATTGGCTGTTCCAAAATTACCTGCCTGATCGCCCGGCGCGATGTTGATGAACCGCAAGGCTATCGCTTACTTGGCGGGGGGCGTCAGCAATCGCGCGGGTTTCAAGCCGGCGCAATTACCGATATGGAAGCGCTTGAGCGGGCGATCCGTCTGGCCGTTGAAGATGCCGAACGGCAGGCGAGTGAACGGATTGAACATGTTGTTCTTGGCATCACCGGCCCGAAACTCCAAAGCCATCTGATCACAGCGCAGATCCCGATGAATTCGAGCATGGTCAGTGCGCGCGATCTTAAACGTGTCCATGCCGCAGCGGTGGCCAAAGCGGCCATTAAAGACCACACCTTGCTGTCGGCCCATCCGGTCGCCTATCGGATAGACGGTCAGGACGGTATCCGTGATCCGCGCGGCATGCATGGCAATGGGCTTGGTGTGCTGGTCAATGCAGTCTGTGTGCCCGAGAGCCAATTGCTCAATCTGCTTGAATGTGTCGGTCGCGCGCATCTCGAAGTGCGCCAGCTGGTTCCGGCGGCGGTGGCGGCGGGTATGGGTGCGTTGATAAAGGATGAGCTGGAAAATGGTGCGGTGTGCCTTGATCTCGGTGGTGGGGTTACAAACGCAGCTATTTTTCGCAATGGCGTTCCGGCATGGCTCGGCCTTGTGCCTGCGGGCGGGCAGCACATCACCCGCGATATTGCACAAGGGCTTGGCACCACATTCGCTGCGGCTGAACGGCTCAAAACCTTACATGGCTCGACCGAGCGCGATATTGCAGCTGCGCATGAGGAGATCGAGTGCGCCCGTCTTGGCGATGATGGCCGTTTACAGGCGGGCCGGATAAGGCGCAGTGAATTGACCGAAATCGTTGCGCCGCGCCTTGAAGAGATTTTCGAGATTATGCGTGACAGGCTGGCAGCCTCGACGCTTAGAAAAGTGATGCCCCGGCGCGGCGTCCTGACCGGCGGGACGAGCCAGATCGGATATGTTCGGGAAACGGCGAAAGATATTTTGCGTATGCCGATCAGACTGGCACGGCCGGTTGCCGCTGACCGATTGGGCGAAACCTATGCCAATCCGGCCTTTTCAACGGCCGCTGGTTTGCTGACCTATGTGCTTGCGGGGCTGCCGGATGCATTGCAGGCGCTTGACGGACAGGATTTTTTATCGGCAAATGGGCAGGCTGGCATTGTTAAAAAAGCCTTTTTCTGGATGCGTGAAAATTTCTAATCTAAATCAGACGCGCTTAACTGTCTTTTAGCTCTGCCAAGGCAAACTCAGGGCTCAGCCCCTTTTTGTAGAGTGTATAGTTCAGGCGGATAAAATGACGACAGATCTCAGACCACGAATAGTTGTTTTTGGTGTTGGCGGCGCAGGCGGCAATGCAGTAGACAATATGATCGAGCGTAAATTGCAGGGCGTCGAATTTGTTGCCGCAAACACTGACTCCCAGGCGCTTGAAAGATCCAAAGCCGAGACCCGTATTCAATTGGGGCCGGAAACCACACAAGGACTTGGCGCTGGCGCACGGCCAGAACTGGGCGCAGAAGCAGCCGAGGAATCGAAACAGGATATCGAAGCGGCCCTGAAGGGGGCCCATATGGTGTTTATCGCTGCTGGTATGGGCGGCGGAACAGGCACAGGCGCGGCCCCCGTCATTGCCAGGCTGGCAAGGGATATGGATATCCTAACGGTCGGTGTTGTTACCAAACCTTTCGGCTTCGAACATCATCACCGGATGAAGCTTGCGGAAACTGGTGTTGAGGATATCCGCCAATATGTCGATACGCTGATCGTTGTGCCCAATCAGAATCTGTTCCGTGTTGCCAATGAGCGCACGCCATTTTCCGAAGCCTTCCAGATGGTCGATGATGTTTTGTATTCCGGTGTGCGCGGCATTACCGATCTCATGGTTATGCCGGGCCTGATCAATCTTGATTTCGCCGATGTCAGAGCGGTTATGGCAGGCATGGGAACGGCGATGATGGGTATTGGTGAGGCCGAGGGCGAGGGGCGTGCCTTGCAGGCAGCGCGCGCAGCGGTCGATAATCCTCTGCTCGACGATGTTTCCATCAAAGGCGCAAAAGCAGTGCTGATCAATATTACTGGCGGCAATGACATCACCCTGTTCGAGCTTGATGAAGCGGCCAATGAAATTCGTGGCGAAGTGTCCGAAGATGCCAATGTGATTCTCGGTTCGGCCTTTGATGATGGCCTGAACGGCAAATTACGCATCTCTGTGGTGGCGGCTGGGTTGGACGTTGGTGCACAGAGCGCTGTTACCGCCAAGGCCGAACCTGCGGCACCGCCAGCGAGTGATTTCGTCGCGCCCGTTGTGGTCAATCGCTACGCCCAGACGGCGCAAGAGGAAGAGATGGAAGACCGTCACGAAGGCGCTGAAACAGGCGATGAGGCTGATTCACGTCCGGATTTCAGTGGCCGTCCATTGCCAGCGGCACACATTGATGGCGAACAAGGCGCAGATCATGTCAGCGCGGATGCCGTCTTTGGCGATGGCGGCGCGGGTGCGCCCGCGGCAAGTCAAGAAGACATTGTCCGGGATGGGGGTGAGGACGCTGGCCAGGAGGGCGGTCAAGGAACCGAAGAGGCGGAACGCCCTGCGGCAGAACATCAAGCTGGTTTTGCCGGCCTGTTCGGATGGCGCCGAAACCACCATGCCGATGCCAAGTCGAATGATGACGAAGCCCCTGCAAAAGCGGCCGATAAACCTGCCGATGGCGCGGTGACGGCATCACCTGAGCCTGCGCCCTTTGATGATGAGGATCTTGAAATTCCGGCCTTTCTACGCCGTTCAGCCAATCATTAGCTGACCCGCCCATCTATCGCCTCGTCCGGTGTTGCTGCGCTGGACGGGTGATGCTTTGGTGCAATATAGCGAAATATTCCGTGTGTTGAGACATGCTGTCTGACTGGATATGGTCCAGATAATCGTCTCGGATCGTGGCCGAGACTCCAGCAGAGTAGCGCTCAGGAGAAGCCGGTTAGCATGTTCGGTCAACACACTTTGTCTCGTAAAATCAGTGTGTCCGGCATCGGGCTCCATTCCGGTATTGGCGTGAACATGACGCTGCATCCGGCTGGGACAGATCAGGGCATACGGTTCCGGCGGACAGATATGATCGGGCCATCTGAGGACATCCTTGCGTCGGTCAATTGTGTAGGCTCCTGTGAACGCGCGACGACATTATCAAATGAAGCGGGCCACTCGGTCTCGACCGTTGAACACTTGCTTGCGGCAAGTCGCGGGCTCGGCATTGACAATATGCTTGTCGAGATTGACGCGCCTGAAGTGCCTATTATGGACGGTTCATCTCTCGATTTTTGTAATCTGATCAAAATGCACGGACTTGTCAGCCAACCCAAGCCGCGCAATCTCATCCGTATTCTGAAACGGGTCGAGGTCCGGTCAGGGGCACGGGTCGCCTCTCTGACGCCGACGGACGCGGCTGTGCTGAGCCTTTCAGCGCAGATTGAATTTGAAGACGCCGCAATCGGCGTCCAGCAGGGGGCGTTTGTGCTAAGCCCGGGCGTTTTCTGCGAAGAATTATCCTTTGCCCGCACATTCGGGCGGTGCAGCGAATTGGAAGGCCTTCATGCGCGCGGGTTGGCCTTGGGCGGTTCGCTTGAAAATGCCATTCTGGTTGATGGTGACCGTATCGTCAATGAAGGCGGGTTGCGTCGTGCTGATGAGTTTGTTCGGCATAAATTGCTTGACGCGATCGGTGATCTTGCCCTAGCGGGCGGGATGATTGCTGGCCATTATGACAGTGTACAGGCTGGCCACCAGTTGAATATCGAGCTTGTCAAAGAGCTGATGGCAACGCCGGAAGCCTGGTGCTGGGAAGTCGAGGGTGTAGAGCGGGCGCTGTTTCAGCCAGAACGAGCCGCCACGGAAAGAGGTCTGGCTTTGGGGGCCTAGCTGAGGGCCGCCATAGCCAGAGCGGTGTGAGTATTGGCGAATGCCGCCCGCCTTTGGTCAAAACCTGCTATTAACCTCATGACAATTAAATTACCGACACTGTGTCAGTTCCCGTCTTGAACATTGGCGGCAATATGGGCCATAGTTCGGCTGATCAGGAGATGAATGTGATGAGCACCCTAAAAACGGCCCTTATGATCGGCGCAGCGACGGCAAGCTTAAGTTTGACCGCGTGCCAATCCAATTCACGCAAAGCCCAGCGCGCCTATGTAGAGCGCCCTGTAGAAGTGCTCTATAATTCAGCCGCTTCCGAGCTTGATAAGCGCGATTATGCCGAGGCGATTGAACTGTTTAACGAGGTGGAGCGCCAGCATCCCTATTCCGAATGGGCGCGTCGCTCGACCCTGATGAGCGCTTTTGCTGCCTATCAGTCGCGCCGCTATGAGGACGCCATCGGAACCGCCCAGCGCTTCATTGCGCTCAATCCGGGCAGTGAAAGTGCTGCTTATGCCTATCACCTAGTCGCCACCAGCTATTTCGAGCAAATCGTCGATGTTGGCCGCGATCAGCGCACAACCGAACAAGCCGCCGCGGCCCTTGAAGAGCTAATGCGACGTTTCCCGACGTCCGAATATGCCAAGGATGCGCAGCTCAAAATGGATATGGTCGAGGACCAGCTTGCGGGCAAAGAGATGGAAATTGGCCGCTGGTATATGCGCCGCAATGAGCATTTGCCTGCGATCAATCGCTACCGTACCGTTGTTACGGAATATGATACGACCACACATGCGCCCGAAGCGCTCTACCGGCTCGTCGAAGCCTATCTCTCTATCGGGCTGAAAGGTGAGGCGCTCGCGGCGGCTGCGGTGCTTGGCTATAATCATCCAGAATCGGAATGGTATAAGGATGCCTACCGGCTGATGGCCGATGAAGGGCTGGACCCTGATGCGGTTCCGCAGGAACGTCGGCGTGGATTGCTATCACGCTTGTTCTAAGGCTGCTTAAAAAAGTTTTGTTCTCTTCTTGTTCTGTATCCGTTCTTTTGATATAGAACAAGAATGATAACGGCACTTTCGATTTCCAATTTCGTTCTGATTGACCGGCTCGACGTCAATACGCGCGCCGGATTTACCGCGTTGACAGGCGAGACCGGTGCCGGAAAGTCCATTATTCTCGATGCGCTGGGCATCGGCCTTGGCATGCGGCCTGAAAAACGCTTTGTGCGGGCGGGGGCAAAACTGGCATCGGTGACGCTTGAGTTTGACCTGTCGCCGGACCATCCGGTCTGGGCGTGGCTGGAGGCTGCGAGCCTTGATGCGTTTCCGGATGAGCCGTTGATCCTTCGCCGGGCCATTCCGGCCAATGGCAAAGCGGCCGGTTTTATCAATGACCAGAAGGTCAGCTCGGCCATGCTGTCGGAGACGGGGCAATATCTCGTCGAAATCCAGGGCCAGCATGCTGCGTCAAATCTGCTCAAGCCTTCCTATCATCGGGATATTCTCGACGGGTTCGCGGGTACGGGCCGTTTGCTTCGTGCTTACGGCGCAGCTTGGGACGAACTTTGCGCGGCCAGAGCGGCCCATGAGACCCTTATTGCCGAGCAGAGGCTTGCAGGGGATGTGCGCGAAGCTCTGGTTCTGGCGCGCGACGAGTTAACGAGGCTTGATCCGCAAATGGGCGAAACCGAGCGGCTTGGCGCTGAACGTGCTGCGCGTATGCAGGCGGGTAAAATCGCCGGAACGGTTGCTGATGCGACCAAAGCGCTGGAGCGGGCCGAGCTGGAAACCGTGCTGGCGGGTATTGGCGCTGCGCTGACCAGGTTGACCCATTTGCAAGGGTTTGGACCGGATGCGGCAGGCGAACTTCCCGAGGCGCTTATTCGCGCAGCCGAAGCTTTTGAACGGGCCAATATAGAAACCATTGAAGCGGGCGCGGCCTTGCAGGCGCTGGCATGGCTTGCCGAAAATGATGATGATGCGCTCGAAGCGGCCGAAGCCAGATTGTTTGCGCTGAAGGCGGCGGCGCGCAAATATGGCGTTGAACCGGATGCGCTGGCTGAAAAGCGCGATGAGATTCAGGCCGAACTGGCCTTGGTCGAAGCGGGGGAGGCGGGGCTCGCCTCTGCCCGAAAGCGCGAAATGGCGGCGGCTGCGCAATGGCGCGGCGCAGCAGATGCCTTGCACCGGGCGCGTAAGACGGCGGCCAAACGGCTGGAGAAACAGGTCGCTAAAGAATTGGCCCCGCTCAAGCTTGGTCAGGTCAAATTCCAGATTACAGTGGAGGCGCTCGATGTTGAACAGGCAGACCGGAAGGGGGCAGACAATGTTCATATTCTGGTCGAAACCAATCGGGGCGGCGGGTTTTCGCCTTTGCAGAAAGTAGCGTCCGGCGGCGAGCTGGCGCGGCTCTCTCTTGCGCTCAATTGCGCTTGCGCTGCGGGCGGCTCGCAAGTGCCGACACTGATTTTCGATGAGGCCGATCAGGGGGTCGGCGGCGCGGTGGCGGCTGCGATTGGCGAGCGCTTTATCCGGCTGGGCGCGGACCGGCAGGTTTTTGCCGTTACCCACAGCCCGCAAGTCGCTGCAGCCGCTGATAGCCAGTGGCGTATCGAGAAAGCGGGAAGTCGAAAAAATGCCAAGGCGGTTGGACTTACGCGCGCGTGTGTCCTAGATGCTCATGCAAGACTGGAAGAAATTGCACGCATGCTGTCAGGCGCCGAGATTACGCCCGAAGCACGGGCAGCGGCGGAACGCTTATTGGAGGGATAATGGCCAAACAGCGCGCGGAGGTAGACGCTTTAAGCGAAGCAGAAGCACGGGCGGAACTGGCCCGGCTCGCGACTGAAATTAATCTCGCCGACGCGGCCTATTATCAACGCGACGACCCGCACCTGACCGACGCCGAATATGACGCCCTGCGCCAGCGCAATCTCGCCATCGAGGCAGCTTTCCCGCACCTCAAGCGCAAAGACAGCCCATCCGATAAAGTCGGCGCACGCATTGGTGACGGTTTCTCCAAATCCGAACATCTGGTCCCCATGCTCTCGCTTGGCAATGCGTTCAGCGATCAAGATGTCGAAGATTTTTCAGCCAAAATCGCCCGCTTTCTCGGCCTTTCCGGGGATGACACAATCACGCTCACCGCCGAGCCAAAAATTGACGGTCTCTCGCTCAATCTCCTTTACCAGAAAGGCAAACTCGTCCGCGCTTCGACCCGTGGCGATGGCGCGGTTGGCGAGGATGTTACCGCCAATGCCCGCACCATTTCCGACGTGCCCGAACAGTTTGGCGGCAAGGACTGGCCAGACGAAATAGAAGTGCGCGGCGAAGTCTATATGACCCATGCCGATTTTGCCGCCCTGAACTCGCGTGAACATGAGGCGGGCCGCAAGGGCTTTGCCAATCCGCGCAATGCGGCCGCTGGTAGCCTGCGCCAGCTTGATGTCAGCGTGACAAAATCGCGCCCCTTACGCTTTTTCGCTTATGCATGGGGGGCGGTCAGCGCACCTGTTGCCGAAACACAATGGGACACGGTCGCCAAATTCGCCGAATGGGGCTTCTCCGTAAATCTGCTTTTCTCGCGCCATGAGACCACCCAGAACCTGCTCGCCGCCTATGCCGACATTGAGCGCCAACGCGCAACGCTCGGCTATGATATTGATGGCGTCGTCTACAAGGTTGACCGGCTCGACTGGCAGGCCCGTCTCGGCTTTGTCTCCCGTGCCCCGCGCTGGGCGGTGGCCCATAAATTCCCCGCCGAAACCGCCACAACCCTGCTCGAAGCCATCGAGATACAGGTCGGCCGCACCGGCTCGCTCACCCCCGTTGCCCGCCTTAGCCCTGTCACGGTTGGCGGCGTCGTCGTCTCCAATGCCACCCTGCACAATGAAGACGAAATTGCCCGCAAGGATATCCGTATTGGCGACACCGTGACCGTCCAGCGTGCGGGCGATGTCATCCCGCAGATCACCGGCGTTTTGGACCCCGGCCGCAAAGGCCGCCCCGCGCCATGGGCCATGCCCGAAACCTGCCCCGTTTGCAGCTCCCCCGCCATTCGCGAAATAGACGACAAAGGCACAGAGGATGTCCGGCGGCGCTGCACGGGCGGGCTCATCTGCGCGGCGCAAACCGTCGAACGGCTCAAACATTTCGTCTCCCGCCAAGCGCTCGATATTGATGGCCTCGGCAGCAAACAGGTCGCCCTGTTCCACGAGCGCGGCGTCGTCAAAAGCTTCCCCGATATCTTCCAGCTCGAAGCCCGCATTGCCGAGGCTGGCCTGCCGCCGCTCGCCGAATGGGAAGGCTTTGGCGAAACTTCCGCAAAGAAACTGTTTGACGCCATCGAAGCGCGCCGCCGTATAGAGTTTGCCGCCGTGCTCAAAGGCCTCGGTATTCGCCATGTCGGGCGCACCGTGTCCGGGCTTTACGAGCGCAATTTCCTGTCATGGTCCCGCTTTTGGGAAACCGTCGCCCGCGCCGCCGAGGCCCCCGAAAGCGAGACCGCCGAAGCCGCTCGCGCCGAACTTGCCGCCATAGATGGCGTCGGCAATGCCGCCGTCGATGCGCTGGTCAGTTTCTATTCTGACCCCGCCTCGCGCGAGATGCTGACCGCGCTTGATGCCGAGCTCGACGTGCTCGACGGTGAAGCGGCCTCGGACGATAGCCCCGTCTCCGGCAAAACCATCGTGTTCACCGGCAAGCTCGAAAAAATGACCCGCGACGAAGCCAAAGCCCGCGCCACAATGCTCGGCGCAAAAGTCTCCGGCTCCGTCTCTGCCAAAACCGACATTCTCGTCGCTGGCCCGGGCGCCGGCTCAAAACTCAAAAAAGCCGAAACCCTCGGCATCAAAACCCTCACCGAAGAGGAATGGATCACCCTTGTGGGGTCGGGGCGTTATTTTGATTGCGCATAGCCCGAAACCTAAGCTTCAGGATTCAGCCATCTCGATGCCACCGCTCTCCTTGGAAGGCGACAGGTTAGCATCAGTCGCGCGGTCTCGGAATTATTTGGGGCGGGCGCATGAAGAGTGCGAAGGTCCATTAGGAATACGTCGCCAGCTTGACCAGTAAGTTCGACAATTTCGAGGTCAACACCATCAACAGATCCCGCAGTATCTTCGAGGTCAATTATAGGCGCGCGGCCTTTGTCAAAGAGTATTCGAAAGTAATCCTCTTTTCGCAGCAACCTTTTGAGGTCTTTGGACTTGGTAACGTACTCGGTGTTCAAAAGTCGGTGCGATCCTGCAAGCACGAGTGTCCCTCCGCCTTTGGGCTGAAGGTCGTCAAGAAATGTGAACATCTGAAGGCCCGGCGGCCCAAGTTTTCCGAGCCGGGGCAAATCTACATGCCAAACATCCTTCGGAACCGACCATGAAGCCGTTCCGGGTAGCGTAAATAGAATTTGTTGTCCGGGCGGTAAAGGTGTGACACGCTCACTAAGTAGCTCCTCGGCGAGCTCGATCAATGCCTCACTGACCAGATTGGGAAAGTTATCCGAACGGCTAAGCGCTTTCAACGCCGTACGAAATGGCTTGGCATAGCCGAACCGGTTTTCAGAACGCAGCCAGCCGGTCGGCGTGTAAAGCCCATGTTCGGTCGCGGTCTCGTAAATGAGATCCCGCGCCAAAATGACATCAGCTTTTGAAAGTAGGCCCCTGAGCTTGGTTACTCCTCGCGCGTGGAGTTCCCCTCTATGG
>CALLUH010000229.1 GCA_938011445.1 uncultured Hyphomonadaceae bacterium | reverse complement strand
GGCAATTTCCGAGCCGGTGGCAAACCAGACATCATCCTTGTGCGCGCAGATATGTTTGAGGGCCTCTTCAAACGGGCGCAAGCGATGGGGCTGGCTGACGAGATAGGCGTGGAGCGGAATGCACATCACCGTACCCGAGCGTTCGCCCTCTTCGAGCAATTGATCGAAATGGCGCTTGAGCAGGTCGGAATAGCGGTAGGGATCCCAGCCTTGGACGGAATAGGTGATGACGTCATTCACCTCCAGCGAATAGGGCATGGAAACAAGCTTGCCGGATTTGGTTTTGATTGGCTGGGGCTGGTCGTCCTGAAAGAGGTCGCACGTATACCAGAAATCATGCTCGGCGATGAGGTCGAGCGTGTGCTCGGTATGGGTAAGCGCCGGCGCGAGATAGCCGCGAATACGCTGGCCTGTTGCGCGTTCAACCGTTTCTATACTGTCTTTCAGAACGGCAATTTCCTGCTCCGGGCTCATGCCATAGGAGTAGCGGGTATTGTAGATGCCATGGGAGAAAAACTCCCAGTGCCGCTGCATACAGGCTTCGATGATCTCCGGATGGTGATCGACAAGACCGACCGAAAGCGAGACAGACCCGCGCAGTCCGTATTTGTCGAACAAATCCATCATCCGCCAATGGCCAACAGTGTTTCCCCAAGTGCGCTGGGAGTAGGCGACGACATCAGGATTGCCGCGCGGCCAGCCCGGGCGCTTGTCATTATGGGGCGGGGCGAACTCGTAATATTCGATATTGGGCGCAATCCAGAAGGCGAGCTTTTTACCGTCAGGCCAGACGATCTTCGGACGGCCTTCATAGGGCCAGTAATCATAGAGGTTTGGATCAGCGTGCATCAGGCTTGATACCTCTCAATCGCTTGATAGACTTCGCCGACGTCAACCACATCAGCATATTTTATCAAGAGGTCGGTGAGATTGGCGAAGTGATAGCTTTCATGCTTGTCCGCGACACATTCGATCGGAACAATGGTGCGGTAGCCATAAGAGAGACTGTCCACCGCCGTCGCCCGCACACAGCCCGAGGTCGAGCCGCCGGTGACAATCACTGTGTCCACTTTATGCCAAGTCAGGAAGGAATTGAGCGGCGTTTCGAAAAAGGCGCTCGGCATCCGCTTGGTGTAAACGGCATCAACTGCACGGTCGATCTCCAGCCGGTCGTCAAATTCGGTTCGCTCTGAGCCATATTTGATGTTCTGCAAACTGTCGGGCGTGTCCGTGCGTGTGCCCCAGACGCCGGCATCGGCAGCGTTTTCCATATAGGCCACATGGGTCCAGATAACGGGCAGACCTTTAGCGCGGGCGGCTTTCGAGATGCTGTTAATATGTTCCATCTGGCGCGGATCGGTGATGTAAGCGGTCTTGTAGAGGTCAGGCCGCGTATAGGATTTTTGCGGATCGACATTGACTATGGCGAGTTTCTCGCCGAAGCCGAATTTCGCGCGCGCAGGATTTGAGCGTACCTCCTCAAAGATTTGCCGCGCGGTCTGGTCCGAGGTCGTCATTGTGGGTTGGCCGAGCGTATCCGTCATCTGGCGATTAACTCCATATTATTTTGCCTTTTCCATTAAATGATATATCTTTTACAAAAGGTCCAGTGCTGACCCCAATGTTTTCGGAGCCATGAGATGAAGCCACCGCGTACCCTGTTTGACAAGCTTTGGGACGCGCATGCCATTGCCGATGCGGGCGAGGGGGCCTCTTTGATCGCGATTGACCGTGTGCTCTTGCATGAGCGGACCGGCGGTGTGGCGCTCAAATCACTGGCCGAAGCGGGGCACAGCCTGCTCGATCCCTCACGCGTATTTGCGATCATGGACCATATTGTGTCGTTTCGCGAAGGACGCGGACGTGACGAGACGCGAAGCCCGGGCGGGGATGTGTTTATCACCGAAACCAGACGATTTGCCCAAGCCGCCGGCATCAGCCTGATTGATACCGATGATGCGCGGCAGGGCATTGTCCATGTCATTGCGCCGGAACTGGGGCTGGCGCTGCCCGGTCTTAGTCTTGTTTGTCCTGACAGCCATACCTGTAGTCTTGGCGCGCTCGGAGCCTTTGCGATCGGGATCGGGTCAAGTCAGGCCGAACACGCTATGGCGACGGGCGCGCTGCGGCTGAACAAGCCATCACAGATGCGCGTTCGTATTGAGGGCACGCTCGGCGCAGATGTGTCGGCAAAAGATCTGGCGCTCTACATTATCGCCAAATATGGCAGCGCGGGTGGGCAGCGCATGGCGATTGAATATGCAGGGTCTGCGATTGACGCGATGGATTTGGAAGCGCGTTTGACGCTATGCAATCTAGCGGTCGAGTTCTCTGCGTTTACCGCCATTATCGCACCGGACGAAAAAGTGTTCGCCGCGATAGAGGGAAAGCCATATGCGCCCGATGCAGGAAGTTTTGCAGCTGTGCAGGACCAGTGGAAAACGCTCCATACGGATGACGATGCAGAATTTGACGAAGAAATTATAATTGATGCCTCGCAAGTTCGCCCGCTTGTAAGCTGGGGGACCAGTCCGGACCAGTCGATCATGATAGACGGACACATCCCAAAAGGTGGCGACCCTGAAGCGCTCGACTATATGGGTCTCAAAGCGGGGGACCGGCTGCTCAAGCAGCCAATCGGAGGAGCTTTTATTGGGTCTTGTACCAATGGAAGACTTTCAGATTTGCGGGCAGCGGCGGCGGTTCTTAAGGGACGCAAAGTGGCAAGCGGGGTGCGGGCGATTTGCGTGCCAGGGTCGCAGTCAGTTCGGGCGGCTGCCGAGGCGGAGGGGTTGGATGTGGTCTTCCGTCAAGCTGGTTTTGAGTGGGGCGCGCCGGGCTGTGCCATGTGTTTCTATGCAGGCGGGGAGACGTTTGCTCCTGCCACACGGGTTATGTCATCGACCAATCGCAATTTCCGTGGACGTCAAGGCCCTAGCGTAAGAACGCATTTGGCAAGCCCCGCCACAGTGGCTGCAAGCGCAGTGATGGGACGCATTGCGGATGTCGCTTCGCTTGAAGCTTTGGAGGTCATTTAAATGGCTGAACCTTTTTTGCGCCACAGCGCGATCGCCGCGCCGCTAATGCTTGATAATGTGGATACGGACCAGATTATCCCCTCGCGCGAGATGAAAACGGTCAGCCGAGACGGGCTGGCTGACGGCTTGTTTGCGGGCTGGCGATACACCTCACCCGCCACGCGCACACCGAACCCGGATTTCGTCCTGAACAAGCCTGCATATAGCGGGGCAGGTATCTTGCTTGGCGGCGCAAATTTCGGGTGCGGTTCCTCGCGTGAACATGCCGTATGGGCCCTGCGGGATTTTGGCATCGTGGCGATTATTGCGCACTCATTTGGCGACATATTCTACGAGAACTGCGTTCGCAATGGCTTGCTTCCGATCGCGCTTGGTGAGGCCGAGTTGATG
>CALLUH010000228.1 GCA_938011445.1 uncultured Hyphomonadaceae bacterium | reverse complement strand
GTTTCGATCATTGGCGTCTCGTCGAGCATCCAGACACCGGCATATGTGCCGCGATCCTCGGACACACCAGCAAGGCCTTCAACATAGAGGGTTGTGCCATCGACAGACAGGACGGCCATATTGCCCTCGTCCAGTTCATAGATGATGGTCTTGCCATTGCTCGTCCACTGTTCGTCCGCTGTCGCCGCACCGGAATAGGTCAGGCCCATGCCGCCTGCGAGCAGTGCTGCCAGATATACTGTCTTCATGTCCAACTCTCCCTCTCACTTGGCCGCACTGAAATGTACAACACTCGCAAACCTCGCCTCCAGTCTTACCGTGATTTGCGGCAGTCTGAAGGCGAAAATTTCCAAGCGGGAGATTTTAGACCGTGCCAGTGTCCTGATAGGCCAACGGCAAACTGCGCAGCCGAGTTCCAGTAGCGTTGAAAATCGCGTTTGCCAGCGCCGGGGCAATCGGCGGAGTTCCCGGCTCTCCGCCGCCGCCAAGCTTTGCGCCAGAATTAATCAGCGTGACGTGAATTTCAGGCGCCTCATCCATCCGGACAATCTCGTAATCGTGGAAATTGGATTGCACCACGCGGCCCGCTTCAATCGTAATCTCGCCATAGAGCGCGGCGGTCAGGCCATAAATGACACCGCTTTCGATCTGCGCGGTAAAGCCATCTGGATTGACAACAAAACCCGGATCAGCGGCGGCATAGACATGGGTGACTTTTGGTTTGCCGCCGGTCATGTCCACTTCGACAACTTGCGCGCAGAGCGTTCCGAAGCTTTCGACGATGGAAATGCCGATGCCATGGCTCTCCGGCATGGTTTTGCCCCAGCCGGCCGCTTTGGCCGCTGCGTCGAGCACAGCCAGATGGCGCGGCTTACCCGCAAGCAAAGCGCGGCGGTATTCATAGCCGTCTTTGCCCGCTTCATGGGCGAGCTCATCAATCGCGCTTTCAATATAGAAGCCATGCTGGGTGTGATCGACCGAGCGCCACGCACCAAAGCGCATATGGTGGTCGCTCTCGATATAATGCACAAAGGCATTGTCGAGATTATAGATCGGATAGGCCGCTTCGGGCGGGTCATGCTTGTCGACATATTGCTGGTCCCATGAGACGGGCATGCCCGCATCATCAAGCCCGACTTTGAAGCGGCTGACAGAAGCGAGGCGATACCAGTCCTGCTGTGTGTCTTCCTCGCGTGACCAGATCAGCTTGACGGGAAAATCGCACTCGGCGGCAATTTGCGCGGCCATAACGGGATAGTCCGGCATGGCCCGGCGACCAAATCCGCCGCCAAGGAACTGATTGTGCAAGGTAACATCGCCCGGCTTGAAACCGAGCGCTTCTGCGACGGCATTGCGCGTCTTGAGCGGGTTTTGCGTGCCGGTCCAGACCTCGGCCGTGTTGCCGTCAATCCGCACAGTTGCGTTCAAAGGCTCCATTGCAGCATGGGCGAGGAAAGGAACGGAATACTCAGCCTCGAAGACACGCGCCGCGGATGTCAGCGCTTTGCGGGCATTGCCGACGGAGATGTCTTCTTGTTCTTTGCCGTTTTCGACTGCATCGGTCATCGCGGTTCGGAAGCCATCATAGATAGCCTCCTGATTGCGCGTGCCCGCCTCGCCTTCTTCGAAGCTGGCTTCGAGCGCATTAACCGCTTGCTGGGCCTGCCAATAGCCCTCCGCGACCACGGCAACAAAGCGCTCTTGCTGGACGATTTTGATAACGCCCGGCATGGTCTCGGCGGCACTGGTGTCTACGCTTTTGACCGTTGAGCCAATCACAGGTGCGCCCATGATGGCGGCATATTTCATGTCTGGCACATCCACATCAATGCCAAACATGGCCGTGCCATCGACTTTGGAAGGGATATCGAGCCGCTGTTTGGGCTGGCCCATGATCTGATATTCGGAGACCTCTTTCAGTCTGGGTTGGCTCGGCGGCATGTGGCGGGCAGCTTCTTCAGCGAAATCGGCATAGCGGCCAGACTGGCCAGAGCCGTCATGATAGACGTGCGAGCGTTCAGTGCGCAGTTCGCGGGCAGGCACGTCCCATGTTTTTGCCGCCGCTTTGACGATCATCTCCCGCGCCGCTGCACCTGCCATGCGCATGCCGCGTTGACCGGTAAGCCGGATCGAGGTCGAGCCGCCTGTGATCTGGCCAACGGCATCACTTTTGGCGATGTTCAGAAAGACGCCATCAATCGTGTCGTCGAGAAAACGCGGGATAGACATATCGCCCGCTAGATATTCGCGTGCCATTGCGTAATTGGCAAACTCCTCATGGGCGGGGGCTTCGAGATAGGCGATATTGTCCCAGTCCGCATCCATTTCATCAGCGAGCATTTGCGTCAGCGCGGTGTGCGCGCCCTGGCCCATTTCGCTATGGGGGGCGATGGCAGTGACGAGATTGTCTGCGTCAATCTTGACCCATGTATTGACAAGCACTTCGCCCTCGCCGTCTGCGACCATGCCGGCAAGCTTGGGCGCTCTGTGGCCCGGACGGATAGCAACACCAACAACAAGCGCACCCGTGGTTAGAACGCCCGCGGTGATAAAGCCTCTACGTGTCCACTTATTCATTGGGCTGGCCCTCCGTCTCGAGGACTGTGGGCACGGGAAGCGTCGCCGCAGCGTCCTTGATGGCCTTGCGGATACGCAAATACATGCCGCAGCGGCAGATATTGCCAGCCATGGCGCTGTCTATATCCGCATCTGTCGGGCGGGGCTTCTCTTCGAGCAATGCCGCCGCAGACATGATCTGGCCAGACTGGCAATAGCCGCATTGGGGCACCTGATTGTCAATCCATGCCTGCTGAAGCGCGTGAAGCGTACCGTCGGCGCTTTTAAGGCCTTCAATTGTCGTGATCTGTTTGCCGTCAGCAAAAGAGACAGGCGTGGAGCAGGATCGGACGGGCTGGCCATCAACATGGACCGTACATGCGCCGCACTGGGCGATGCCGCAGCCAAATTTGGTGCCCGTGAGTTTAAGATTCTCCCGTAAAGCCCATAAGAGCGGCTGGTTCGGATCAACGCTGACCTCTTGCGCGCTTCCATTTACAATCAGTGTCGCCATTGTCTTATCCTCGCAGCCTGAACACAAATGATTTGGTTCAGCATACACAGATCGCAATGGTTTGCAAAGATAGGGTTAGCGGCGGTTTGCGGCCTTGGTAGCTTGCAGGGCGATGATCTCCTCGCGGGCGGGTGCGCAATGGCTCGCGGTTGGCTTTTGCACGGACATGGATGCGGCCGCAGACGCGAAATCGGTTGCGTCCAGCAGGCTTGCGCCATCACATAATGCCGCTGCGAGCGCGCCATTATAGACGTCCCCTGCGCCGCTCGTATCAATGACGGTCGCCACGCGATAGGCTGGCAGATATACGGTCTGCGTCTGTGTGGCGACAAGCGATCCATTTGCGCCAAGGGTGATGATCGCTTCGCGCGCGCCTTGCTCCAGAAGGGCTTTGGCAGCTTTGCGGGCACCCTCTTCATCGCTTACATTGAGGCCGGTCAATGCGCTCGCTTCGGTCTGGTTCGGGGTGACAATATCGGCGAGCGGGAGGAGTGCTTGGGCACCGGATAGGTAAGGTGCAGGATTGAGGATCGCCGTTTTGCCGAGCGCTCTGGCCTGAGCAAGGCAGGCCCGAACGGTTTCTAGCGGGCTTTCGAGCTGGTTCAGGATGACCTCGCTCTGGGCGAAAAGATCATGTGCATCCGCGATATCGGCCGGGGTCAGCCCGCCATTCGCTCCGGCAGCAACGATGATGAGATTATCGCCCTCGGCATCGACGAGGATGCAGGCTGTTCCGGTCGGCAGATCTTCGCGGGCGACAATGTTCGAGACATCAACGCGCTGGCTTTCGAGATAGGCAAGGCAGAATTGCGCGTGCATATCTTGCCCCACTGCGCCGAGCATGTGCACTGGCCTCTCGGTTGCGACGGCGCAGGCGGCGGCCTGATTGGCACCTTTGCCGCCGGGGGCTGTTGCGTAATGGCTGGCCGGTATCGTCTCATGCGGTTTGGGCAGATGCTCGACATTATAGATCGCATCATGATTGACGCTGCCGACAATAAGCGCGCCCTTATCCATGAGCTGCTCCTTTGGTTCGCAAAATCATGGGTTCAGCCCCACAATGCGCTTGAACTCGGCCAGCAAAGCACCCGCATCAACCCCCATGGCAATATGGCATTTCCTTCCGCCGCCCTCTCGCCGGACGAGATTGCCGATCTGTTCGCCCGAGCTGACAACACCAAGCGCGGTCTCTTCCATCACCATCAGCTCGGGATGAAGGCACGCGATTATGGCCGACGGGTCATGCATATGACAGCTCAAGCGCCCTGTCTTGGTTTGGTAGAAGTTCATATAGAACTGGCCGATCTGGCGGAGAAAATCACCCGCAATGGGGGACACCTTGGCCAAGCCGTCAAAATCTTTTGCGAGAAATTCGATCTGGCTTGTTACATCCAGCCCGACAATCACGATCCGGCCCGCGCCCGGCGCATTGACGACAATATCTGCCGCATGGGGATCATTCCAGAAATTCGCTTCAGCATACGCACCGACATTTCCGCCAACCTCGAGCGCCCCGCCCATAATCACGAGCTGTGCAAGGTTGGAGACGAACCCCGCATCCTTCTCGATGGCGCGCGCCACATTGGTCAGCGGGCCAATCGCGCAAAGCGTGATCTCGCCTTTCGCTTCGCGAGCGGCCCGAACGAGAAAATCGGACGCCTCTTCGGCTTCGGCATTTCGCGCAGGCGTGCCAATTTCATAGTCACCAAAGCCATGCTTGCCGTGGACGAAATCAGCGGGTGGATGGGGCTCAATCTTAAGCGGAACGGCATGCCCCTGATAGACCGGCTCGCACCCGCCAGACATCTCGCCAAGCCACAAGGCATTGCGTGTTGCATCCGCTATGGTGACATTGCCATAGGTCGTCGTCAGGGCAATCAGGTCAATTTGCGGGTGGGCGTGGGCGTAGAAATAGGCCATCGCATCGTCTACACCGGGGTCCGTATCAATGATCAGTTTCATTTTGCTTGGCCTTCTTGCATGCTTTGTCGAGTATAGACCTAGCTGACCTTGCAACAATATGGCGCGGATATTTTTCTCGACACGGGGCCCAGCTCACCTGCTATAGAGCAGCCGAGAAACGCCAAATATTAACAAGCGGGGCCTTATGACCAAGCAATTTATCAGCGCTGAGGATTTGCTCAGGGACTCGTTCGAGCTTGGCATGCGGGTTCTGGAATCCGGCTTTCGGCCAACCTTTCTGCTTGGCGTCTGGCGCGGAGGGACGCCGGTGGGCATTGCCATGCAGGAACTGTTCGAGATTTACGGGCTGAAAATGAACCATTTTGCGATCCGCACCTCGTCTTATGGCTCCGGCATGGTCGCAGCTGACATGGTGCAGGTGTTCGGGCTGCAGCATGTGGTTGATACGATCAACACCGATGACAAGCTTCTGATCATTGACGATGTGTTCGACAGTGGGCGGAGCATTTCAGCCATCATCGACAATCTACGCGCCAAGAGC
>CALLUH010000227.1 GCA_938011445.1 uncultured Hyphomonadaceae bacterium | reverse complement strand
ACCGCTTGCGGCGCAAACGTCCACAAAAAGCTATTGGGATATGGGAGATGCGTCTGCGGTTTGAGGGGGGCTTTTGGGTCGTTTTCTGCTGAGATGCGCGCGACTTACTTAAGGCGAGAACCGGACGTTTGATTTTTGCTTTATGGTATTTGCCCGCTTATAGACTTGCTGGGAAAGTGAAGATTATGTTGGTATGGCGCGTTGCGTAAAATTTTGTATATTTTAGGAGCGGCATCTGGTCTCTTGGCTTTAATGCTGGTCGGTCTCATCTGGCTACTGCTTCCGCCCAAAATCACAGTGCCGGACCAACTAGATCGGATCATTAGCAATGTGACGATTTGGAATCCCGGTGAGGCTCCAATCGAGAGCCAATCCATCGTTATTATCGACGGAATAATCACGGAGATTCGAACCACCAGACCTGATGACCCCGAGTCTTTGTGCGATGACTGCTATGTGATGCCCGGGCTTATAGATGCTCACATTCACACCCCGCCGCAGTTAGCCATAGGAAACCAAAAGCTCTTTTCGTTGCTCTACTTGCAATACGGCGTAACGACCGTTCGTGATCTTGGTCAACTGGATAACAGTTTGCCGGAATTGATGCACAAGATTCAGGCTGGAAAAATTCCGGGTCCGCGTATGTATAGATGCGGTCCGGTCTTGGATGGCACCCCTGCCTCATTCACTGGTGCAATCAGCCTGCGGACTGCTCGAGAGGCAACCCGGCAAGTTACCGAACTTGCCAATGAGGGGGTGAGTTGCATCAAAACCTATGACCGAATTCCCGCCGAAGCGTTTCGGGCAGCGAGTGATGAGGCTGGCAGGCAAGGCCTTCCCCTCGTGGGCCACACTCCGCATAGCGTAAAACTCTCAGACATCAGAAATTTCGAAATCGCTCATTTTACGGGGATTCCTTATTTAGAAGACGATCCGCCGGAAGGCTTTGCGTATCTTAGCCAGGATTTGATCGATATGACGGCTGACGAAGTTGCAAGCGTCATTTCTCTCATGCAGCAGAATAACCTGTCAATTCTGCCAACCAATGCCAATAATCTTGCGCGACTGACTGTTTCAGACCGGGAAAGGTTTCCAGCAACAGAAGGGCTGCGCCATTTGCCTGCCTTCTGGCAGCGCGCGTGGCCCGGCATCGTATCGCACCCCGAAACCGAAGCGGTTATTCAAGCTGATCTGATGGCGTCTCCAATCGGGCTTGCGTTCATGCGACGCGCGCGAGATGCAGGTATTGATGTTCTTGCAGGCACAGATGTGGTCATGCCGTACGTCATTCCGGGTGAATCCCTTCACCTGCAAATTGGAATGATGGCAACTGCGTTTGAGAGTGATGAAAGCGCTTTGGTCGCGGCGACGCAAATTAACGGTAAACATGTCGATAATGGCAAAATTGGCAGCATAAAAATCGGCGCTTATGCCGACTTGCTCATTGTCAAAGACGACCCCAGACAAAGCTTGGCGAGCATCCGCGATTGGACCCTGCTGATCACAGACGGTCGCTTGTATGAACGCGACTATCTTGATGCGGCCGTTGCCAGATATGACCTTCACTTTAATGGCACCATATATTCTTCTGTGATGAATTTTGTCTATTCGCTGCTATCTGATGATTATCGACACACTTCTGGGAACGCTGAGTAGGCGCTGATCTAACGCCACCTGGCAGGAAGCCAGTATCCTGAAGTCCTCTGGACGGTCTTCGGAGTTGACGGTTTGGGCGATGCGGCTCACTCTTTGGGCTTCGGACACTTCGGGGAGAAGCGGGTATGGATACGGCGACCAAATCGGGCATCTGGATTATTGCGACGGGGGTAATCGTTGCGTTTTTGTATCTGGGGCGGGCGCTGTTTGCGCCGTTTGCGATGGCGGTGTTTCTGTTTCTGGTGATGGAGGGGTTTGCGACGGCGATTGATAATCGTTCCGAATTGCTCAAGCGGGGGGCGTCGCGGATTATTTCAATTTTGCTGGTGTCGATTGGTTTCGGACTGTTTATCGCACTGATGGCGCGCGGTGTGGCGCAATTTGGCGGACAGGCGGCGCTTTATGAGAGCAAGATCAATATCTTGATCGGTGATCTTTATGGCTTGCTGCACCTGACCGATGCGCCGACACTTTCGGACTTGCTGTTTGGCACCCCCGGGCGGCGGCTCTTGGCGACGCTTGGCAGCACGACGGGGGAGTTGAGCGAGAATCTGATTTTGATCCTGCTCTATGTTGCCTTCATGTTTGTCGCCCAGTCGTCATGGTCGCTCAAGCTTGACTATATTTTTCCCGAGCGCGAACGGCGTGAGCAGGCGCGCAAAGTGGGGGACGCGGCCATTCGCGGGATTGAGAGCTATTTGTGGACCCAGACGGTGATCTCGGTGCTGACCACGGTGTTTACATATATTACGCTGATCGCGCTGGGGGTCGAGAATGCGCTGTTTTTGGCGGCGCTGATATTCGTTTTGAACTATATTCCGACGATTGGCTCGATTGTGGCGGCGTTCATTCCGCTCCTGTTTGCGCTGGTCCAGCCTGAATTGCCGACATGGCTACCTGCAGATCCGCCGCAGGACACTTATATCTATGCGGCGATTGTGTTTGGCATGGTCGCGTTCTGGCAGTTCTTTTTCGGCAATTTCGTACAGCCACGCATGATGGGCGACTCGCTTAATCTGTCGGCGCTCGTGGTGTTGATCGCTTTGGCCGTCTGGGGCGCGATCTGGGGTATTCCTGGCATGTTCCTGTCTGCGCCGCTGACGGTTTTGATGATGATTCTGTTCGCGCAATCACCCTCAACACGGTGGCTGGCGATCGCTTTGTCTGCGGACGGACGGCCCGATAAATCCGGCGGAGAAGATGAAATCTTGGTAACTGAAGCAGTTATTACAGCACCAGATGGTGAAAACCGAGGATAAATTTCCGAAAAACCGTTGCATTCTCAGCCAAACGGAAGATATGACTAGTTTCGGCGGTAGGGTTCAGCCCTGCTCATAAAATCGGTTGTGTTTGTGTCCCCAAATAATTGCGAGCACAATCCGATAGGGACCATCAGACATGTCCCCGTCTGATGGTCCCGTTTGACGGAAAACCTTCGCAGCGGTTTGCGGAGTTTGATGTTCCAATCTGCATGAGATTGTGATTGAATCCCGGTAAATGCCAGCGTGTCCCATTCTTCCAGAATGCGTTCCATAGTCGACGATTTAACGGGATAAAACTTCATGCAAAGAGCAATGGGTAGCCAGGCGGTTTTCGACGATATGCGCGAGGGCTGTGGGCCGGATAATGGGGCGGATTTAAGCCTGGACCAGCTTAAAGCGCTGAGCGAGCGGCTCTGGGAGTTTGGTGCCAGTGGGGATTTGGCCAAGCGCAGGTTTCGTATTGAACCGAATATTGCCGGACTGTCGGGGGTTTTGCTTGAGCTTGCAGGGATAGACTCGCCCTTTCTGGTGGAGTCCGTGCTGGCTGAATGCCGCGCGCACAATATTATGGTGAATACGTTTTTTCATCCGATTATTGCGCGTGACGAGGACGAGGCGGCGGCCGGGGTTCGGGTTTCCTTGATGCAGTTTCATTTGCCGGTCCTGTCAAAAGTGGATCGCGCGCGTCTCGAAGACGGGTTGCAGACAACGCTGGATGAATTGGCAATTTCGGTGGCCGATCACAAGGCCATGCTCAAGCGAATGCATGATGAGGTTGCCCGGCTTTCGCTTGAGCAACATGTTGAGGCCGAGGTTCGTTCGGAATCGCTGGCGTTTCTGGATTGGCTCGCGAATGAGCATTTCGTATTTCTGGGCGCGCGGACCTATGAATATGGCATTGAAACGGACGGCAGTTTTGCGTGCGAGGAGCCGGAAATTGTCGAGGGGACGAATTTGGGTCTGTTGCGAGATGAGGCGCGTAATGTGCTCTCGCGCACGGACGAGCCAACAATGCTGACGGGGCTGAATGGAACATTTCTGAACACGCTTGAGCCGCTGATTATCGCCAAGTCTACGGTTGTGTCGCGCGTGCATCGGCGGGTCCGTGCGGACTATATCGGCGTCAAGCATTATGATGGCGGCGGCCGCGTTGTTGGCGAGACGCGATTTTTAGGGCTGTTTACGGCGGAAGCTTATCTTGAGCCGGTTCGCAATGTGCCGCTGATACGCCGACGGGCAGAGCAGGTTCTGGCCGAGTTCGGGGCGCAGGAAGGCGGGCATTCGGCCAAGGCGCTGGCGGGAATATTAGAGAACTGGCCACGCGATGAACTGCTGCAAACGGATGCGCAGACGCTGCTGCCGATGGTGACGGGGGTGATGCATCTGCTCGACAGGCCGCGCACGCGCCTGTTTCTGAGGCCGGACCCGTTCGGGCGGTTTCTCTCTGCGCTCGTCTATATGCCGCGCGATGCATATGATTCGAATTTGCGGCGGCGCGTTGTTGCCCTGCTTGAAAGTGAATTTGGCGGGAAGTTGTTACGCTTTGAGCCGCGCTTTGATGTGAGCTCGCTGGTACGCTTGCATATCCAGCTTGCCGTTGAGGCGGAAGCTCCGCAGCCTGATGTCGAAACAGTTGAAGCCCGCGTGGTTGAGCTTGCAACACGCTGGGAGGATGTGTTTCTGGCGACCTTGCTCGGCAGCGATCTGAGCGAGGACGCCCGGGATGGTGCCAGCCTTTTTGCCAATGGGTTTGACATTGCCTATCGCGAGGCGTTTGAACCTGGCGAAGCCATGCTTGATGTGGCGCAAATTGCCGAGCTTTCAACCCAGAACCCCGTTCGGATGCGGACCTATAAATATGCGGCAGATGGTGAAGACTATGTGCGGGCGAAAGTCTATTCGCGTGGGACGCCTCTGGCCTTGTCGGAGTCTGTTCCGGTGCTTGAGAATATGGGTCTGTTTGTCGTCTTTGAAGTGGCCTATCGGGTTTGTCCGAGCCAACGGCCACGCGAGGATGCCCCTCATACATATTGGGTGCACAGTTTCATGATGCGCTCGCAAAGTGGCCAGCCGGTCGATCTTAAGGCCAATGGCACCGCGTTTGAGGATGCATTTGCTGCCGTGTGGACCGGACAGGTGGAGAATGACGGATTTAACAAGCTGATCTTTGCTGCGGGCACAGATTGGCGCGAGGCGGATCTCTTGCGTGGACTGTCAGCCTATCGCCGCCAGAGCGGGCTTGATCCGATGCGCCAAAGCCAGATCAGGGCCTTTGTCAGCCATCCGAAGCTGACGCGGTGTCTGGTTGATCTGTTTATTGGGCTTTTTGATCCTGCGCTTGAGGATGATCTCGATGCGCGTCAGAGCGCTGCCGAGGTGCTGCTGGAAGAGATTCATGAGCAATTGGCACGCGTGCCCTCGCTCGAGGATGATCGTGTATTACGACGCACCGCAGCGCTGATCATGGCCATTCAGAGAACGAATTATTTCCAACCCGATGCGCGGCCATTGGCGTTCAAGATTGCCAGCCAGAGCCTTGAAGATCTGCCAAAGCCCGTGCCGTTTCGCGAGATATTCGTCACGGGACCGAGCATGGATGGGGTGCATTTGCGCTTTGGCGGCGTGGCGCGGGGAGGCTTGCGTTGGTCAGACAGGCCGGACGATTTTCGAACCGAAGTGTTGGGATTGGTCAAAGCGCAGCAGGTGAAGAATGCCGTGATTGTGCCCGTTGGGTCCAAGGGTGGCTTTTTCCCCAAGACTTTGCCGATTGGCGGCACGCGCGAGGAAATCAGAGAGGCGGGCATTGGGGCCTATAAGACGTTTATAGCTGGCATGCTGGGGCTAACCGATACGCTGGTTCAGGGTGAAGTGCGTCATCCCGAGCATACGATTGTGCGCGATGGGCCCGATCCTTATCTTGTGGTCGCAGCCGATAAGGGCACGGCTACCTTTTCCGATATTGCCAATGAGATCAGCGTTTGTCAGGGCTTCTGGTTGGGCGATGCGTTCGCTTCGGGCGGCTCGGCGGGCTATGATCACAAGGCGATGGGCATTACGGCGCGTGGCGCATGGGAGGCGGTCAAGCGGCATTTCCTGGAAGCGGGCAAAGATATTCAGACCGAGCCGTTTACCGTGATTGGCGTGGGCGATATGTCCGGCGATGTGTTTGGCAATGGCATGTTGTTGTCAAAGCAGATCAGGCTGGTCGCTGCGTTTAACCATATGCATGTCTTCATAGATCCGGAGCCTGGCGATCCGGAGAAAATGTGGGCCGAGCGGGACAGACTGTTCAAGCTGCCGCGCTCTGGCTGGGCGGATTATGACACCAAGCTTATCTCCAAAGGTGGAGGCGTGTTCGAGCGCAGCGCCAAGGCGATCAAATTAAGCGACGAGATCAAGGCATTGACGGGTTTGAGCGCCAGCGAGGTTACGCCGGACGAACTGATCCACGCGCTGCTCAAGGCGCAGGCGGAATTGTTATGGTTTGGCGGGATTGGCACTTATGTCCGCGCCAGCGATGAGCGTGATCGCGAGGTAGGCGACCGGACGAATGACGGCATTCGCGTGACAGCCAAGGAGCTGCGCGTCGCCGTGATTGGCGAGGGCGCAAACCTTGGCACGACGCAAGCGGCACGTATCGAATTTGCCGAAGGTGGCGGGCGGATCAACACTGATGCGATTGACAATTCTGCGGGCGTGGACAGTTCCGACCATGAGGTGAACATCAAAATTCTCCTCTCCGAAGCGATGGCGCGGGGCGCTTTGCCACGTGGCGAGCGCAACACGCTTCTGGCCTCGATGACCGATGATGTCGCCGCTCATGTTCTGGCGCATAATATTGCGCAGACCGGCGCGCTGAGCCTTGCAGAAGCAACCGCGCGCGAAGACTTGCCAGCGCTTGAGCGGCTGATGGTCTGGCTTGAGGAACGCGGTGTGCTTGACCGCGAGGTGGAGGGCTTGCCATCGAGCCTTGAAATGAGCGAACGGATTGGGGCGAAAGGGACGTTCACGCGACCGGAAATGGCCGTGCTGCTCGCATGGTCGAAGATTACGCTGTTTGACGATATTGTTGCGTCTGACGTACCGGATGATCCTTATTTTTTGCCTGTGCTGGAGGCTTATTTTCCGTCTGCGCTTGGGCAGTTCTCCGAGATCATGCAAGGGCACAGGCTGAAGCGGGAGATTATCGCAACGGTGCTGGCCAATCGCCTGCTCGATGCGGCGGGGCCGGTATTCTTGTTGCAGATGCGTGAGGCGAGCGGGGCGGACAATGCCGCTTGCGTAAGGGCATTTGAGACGCTGCGAGCGGTGCTCGGGCTGGCTGATATTGTTGAACAGATTGTATCGGTCGATACGGGCATGCCCGCAAGGGCGCAAATCGCCCTTCAACTTGATTTGAACCAGCGGGTCGGGGAAATGGCAAAGCGCCTTCTTTATCGGGGCGTTGATGCCGATATGGGCGCGTTGATTGACCGCTATGAGGCTGGCTATGGGGCGTTGCGTCAAGGGGCGAGCAAAAGGGCAACGACCCATGAAACGAGCCGGATTGACCGCCGCGTCAAACAGCTTGTGAAAATTGGTGCTGTCGAGACGCTTGCGGCAGACATTGTGTCACTGGGCTTGATTGGCGACGCGGCAGAGCTGGTTGATGCGGCCGCCGAGCTGAATATGGATCTGGAGAGCGTGGCCGAGATGGTGAGCGAGCTTGGCGGGGCTTTGCGGATTGATAGGCTTGTCTCTCGTGCCCGCGATATGCGCCCGGGCATGTCCCATTGGGAGCGCAAAGCGGTTGACGGGCAATTGCGCAGTCTCGTCACCGCCAGAGTCGAGGCGAGCAAGACCTTGTTGTCCGGCAAAACGGCGCTTGGGGATTACCTCCGGACGCGCCGCGGCCAGATCGAGGAATTGACGGCCCTTCTGCGCGGGCTGGATTTGGCGCGCGACTGGTCGTTTGCCAAGTTTGCGCTTGCCGCAGATGCGATAAGGGCGGTGCTCGACTAACCGATAATGCGGGCTGCGAGAACAATGATGATCGAGCCGACCGTTGCAATCATGATGTCGTTGACGACGGGCATGCCAAGCGTTGGCAGTACGATGCCGGTTAAATCAATGACAACAGGGCCGAGGAATGAGCCGAGGACACCGGCGATGACATAACGGAAAATGCCGCCCTTGCCGCCGACCACTTGGCTTGCAATCCAGCCAGCGGCGGCGCCGATACCGAGGCAGACCATCAATTCGCTGCTCGTCATTTCGATGCCAAGGCTGTCGAGCGCAGACTGCATGGCCGCCCAAAACTGATCTAAATCCATATGACCCTCCTGAAGATACAATCCGTTACCGAGCCGTTATAGCCCGCTCTGGCCGCTCATGCCAATGATGATCGCACTTGGCGTCGCCCATATCATCCTGGGCCATAGCCAAATCAGTTCAGCCCGTGTATGTGCGCCGCAACAAAGATATTGTGAGCCTATCATGACCGAGCCGACCACCTTGCGCAACATTGCGATTATTGCCCATGTTGACCATGGCAAGACGACTTTGGTCGATTGCCTTTTGAAGCAATCGGGCGTGTTCCGGGAGAATGAGCAGACCAGCGAACGGATGATGGATTCCAATGATCTCGAGCGTGAGCGCGGGATCACGATCCTCGCAAAAACGACATCGGTTGTCTGGGGCGATACGCGGATCAATATTGTCGATACGCCCGGGCATGCTGACTTTGGCGGTGAGGTTGAGCGGATCCTTGGCATGGTGGACGGGGCGATTGTGCTCGTCGATTCGGCGGAAGGGCCGATGCCGCAGACCAAATTTGTGGTGTCCAAAGCGCTGAAAGTCGGGCTGAAGCCGATTGTTGCGGTCAATAAGATCGATAAGCCGGAGCGGCGCCCTGATGAAGTGATCAATGAAGTGTTCGACCTGTTTGCCGATCTGGGCGCAACGGACGAGCAGCTTGATTTTCCAATTTTGTACGGTTCAGCCAAAGAGGGCTGGATGTCGGCGCAATATGAGGACCCGACCAGCAATATGGATGAGCTGTTTGATCTGGTGGTCAAACATGTCGAGCCGCCCGTTGTTGAAGAGGGGCCGTTCCGCTTTTTGGCGACAACGATTTCTGCGGACAATTTTCTTGGGCGCATTCTGACGGGGCGGGTGACATCCGGCTCGGTCAAGCCAAATCAGAGCTTCAAGGCGATTGATCGGAATGGGAATCTTGTCGAGCAGGGCCGGATTTCGAAAGTTCTGGCATTTCGCGGGCTGGAGCGCAGCCCGATCGACAGCGCCGAAGCGGGGGACATTATTTCGCTCGCGGGCATGACCAAGGCGACCGTGGCGGACACATTGTGCGACGCGTCGATCACCGAACCGCTCGAAGCCCAACCGATTGATCCGCCGACGCTTTCAATGACTTTCCGCGTTAATGACAGCCCGCTGGCGGGCACAGAAGGGACAAAAGTGACCTCGCGTATGATCTGGGCGCGGCTTGAGAAAGAGGCCGACGGCAATGTTGCGCTGAAAGTGGCGCGGGCGAGCGATGCGGAGGCGTTTACCGTGTCTGGGCGGGGCGAATTGCAACTCGCGGTTCTGATCGAGACGATGCGGCGTGAAGGGTTCGAACTCGGCGTTTCGCGCCCGCAAGTTGTGATGCAAGAAGGGCCGGGCGGCGAGCGGATGGAGCCGATTGAAGAGGTCGTGATTGATGTCGATGACGAGCATTCGGGCATCATTGTGCAGAAGCTTTCCGAGCGCAAAGCCGAAATGCTGGAGATGAAACCGTCAGGTGCAGGCCGGACACGCATGGTGTTTCATGCGCCGACACGAGGGCTGATCGGGTATCAGGGCGAGCTTTTGTCGGACACGCGCGGGACGGCGATTATGAACCGTGTGTTCCATGAATATGCGCCCCATAAGGGCAAGATACAGGGTCGCCATACCGGCGTTCTGATTGGCATGGATAAGGGCGAGGCGGTGGCGTTCGCGCTGTGGAATCTGGAAGACCGTGGCCCAATGATGATCCATCCGGGCGACAAGGTTTATGGCGGCATGATTATTGGGGAGCATAATCGCGACAATGATCTGGAAGTGAACGTGCTCAAGGGCAAGAAGCTGACCAATATCCGCGCGTCCGGCACGGATGATGCGGTGCGCCTGACCCCGCCTTTGCAGATGACGCTTGAAAAGTCGCTTGCCTATATTCAGGATGACGAATTGGTTGAAGTAACGCCGCAAAGCATTCGCTTACGCAAGGTGCATCTCGATCCGCATGAGCGCAAACGGGCGGCGAAATCTGCGAACGCTGGTTAAGGGGCAGGCGGCTCTACGCACCAGTCCATGGCCTCTTCATAAGGGCTTGCCAGATCGAGGGCCATGAGCGCCTGCCCGACGTCCAGCCCGCTTGATGTTTCAATGTCAGCGATCACGCGGCCGGCATATTTGCCGAGCCGGACATTGTGTAGCGCAACGCTTTGCGAACCGATAAGATTGGTCAGTTCGGCCTTGGCCTGATCTGCCACCATGCGCTCCTGACGGCATTTGGGATGGCCAATTTCCGGCGCGTCGATGTCAGCGATACGAACGGAGATTTCGATGCTTTGATCGAGCCAGACATGCGCGCGCACGCGCACTGTGTCGCCGTCTACAATGCGCACGACATCGGCAGGGATCGGACCTGGCAGGGTTTCGCTCTTGGCCGCTGGACAGGCAAAGATGACCACCAAGATGATGATAAGTGTCCGAATCATCAAGGAAAAATACACTTTATACGGGAATAAATCAACTCTTATAGTTTTCTATGTTGCTCTGCGCGTTTTTTGGGCGGGGCAAGGCCAAGCAGATTGCTGGCTGCGCGGCGGTGGGTGTCCTGAATCTGCGTGCCGACAATGCCAAGCGCTGTGGCGAGCACTGTGGCGTCATCGGTAAAGCCTAATCCGGCAATAATATCGGGCACCATATCCGCAGGCATGACGAAATAGGCAAGCGCTGCGAACAGGACGCCTTTGGCTTTCATCGGTGTTTGCGGGTCGATGGCGCAATAATAGGCCGCTGCGAGATCATCGGCGAACGGGATGCGGCCAGCCACTTTGAGGAATTTCGGGATAAGCCTCGTGCGTGTGCGCCGCGCATTATGTTCGATCACTAGGGGCACAGATGCGGCCTCGGCATCGCCCGCCTGTTTTGCTATTTCCCTTGCGTTACGCATTGGCCAATCTTCCCATAGGCTATAGATCGTATGCCATGATGACGTTTTCAAGGAGATTTTTACATGCAACTCAATGATTCGGTGACCGCGATTATCACAGGTGGCGCATCCGGCCTCGGCGCAGCGACGGCCCGTAAGATGGCCGGGATGGGCGTGAAAGTCGGTATTTTCGACATGAATGAGGAGAAAGGCGAGGCGATGGCGGCCGAGCTGGGCGGTGTGTTCGCGAACGTCAATGTGACCTCTGACGAGCAGGTCGATGCCGGTTTCGCCAAAGTGCGCGCGGCGCTTGGCCAGGAGCGTGTTCTGATCAATTGTGCGGGTACGGGCAATGCGGTCAAAACGGCGTCGCGCGACAAGGAGACGGGCGAGATCAAGCATTTCCCGCTTGATAAATTTGATATGATTATCCAGATCAATCTTGTCGGCACGTTTCGATGTATCGCCAAATCGGCCGCCGGAATGATGACGCTCGACCCAGTGG
>CALLUH010000226.1 GCA_938011445.1 uncultured Hyphomonadaceae bacterium | reverse complement strand
GATCATTTCCTGACTTGCCCAAAGGCGCTTACGGCCAAAAGCCAAAGGTGCGCAAGACCAGTCGCGTGCCAAGCAGAAGCGTAACAATCATGACCAAACCTCCAAGCGTGTTCGCCAAACGGCCATTTGTGTATGCGCCCAGAAGCGATGTCCGGTTCATGGCGATCAACAGGAATCCGGCAATGATTGGCAGCAAAAGCCCATTGGTCATTTGCGCGATCAGGATAAGTTGGATCGGCCTAATGCCCAGTAAAGAAACGGATAATCCGATAGCGAGAATGCCAAGTGCAATGGCGCGGAAGGCCACCGGCTTGTTACCTGCCAAAGCGGGGACAAGCTCGGTGACGGCGTAGGCGGTGGCCATGGGCGCGGTAATGGCTGAGGTGAGGCCGGCGGCAAACAGGCCAAGCCCGATCAGGATACGGGCATGGTCACCGGCAATGGGTTCGAGCGCCAAGGCCATTTCGCCAGCGGAGGTGACGGTGACGCCGCCCGCAAACAAGGTAGCCGCAGCGGTGGATAGAATGAAGATCGAGACCAGCCCGCCCAGTCCGATAGACGAGCGCGTATCCGCGATGGCGTCAGGCAGGTCATCAGCCCCATTTGCCCAGCGGTTACGGGCAGCGGCGGCGTGAAGGAACAAATTATAAGGCACAATCGTCGTGCCGATCAGAGCGATAACCCGCAGCAATTCCCCCTCCGGCACTGTCGGAACCAGCCCGCCGAAAAATGCCCTAAGGTCTGGCCGCACGATGATAAAGCTCAAAGTAAATGCAAGGCTCATCAAGACCACGAGGGCGATGAGCGCACGCTCAAGCACCTTGTATTTTCCCCATAAAAGCAAGGTTCCTGCGATAAATCCGATGACCAGAACATGTCCCTTGCTGGCCGTATCTGAGGATGCGCCGAACAGGGCATCGAGCCCGAGCGCACCGCCCGCAATATTGCCCGCTTCATAGGCCGCATTGCCAAGCCCGAGCGCGGATAGAACGAGCGCTATCAGACTCCACTTTATGGCCCTGGACTCTATTCCGGACACCATAGCTTCGCCAAGCCCGAGCCGTCCTATCACCCCGAGGCGGGCGGCCATTTCCTGAAAGATGATTGTGGCAAGCGTGGCAAAGACCAGCACCCAGACCAGCGCAAATCCGGTGTTTGCGCCCGCCACTGTTGCAGCCGTTACCGTGCCCGGACCGATAAAAGCGGCAGCGACGAGGGTGCCCGGGCCTAGGGTGAGTTTCATGTCCGTGCCCCTCTATCCTGCATGGCCAAGACTTCATAATGGGTCGCGGTTGCGTCCCATCGTTTGAGCACGGCTTTGGCTTCGTCCGGAATGTGGGCAAGCCCATAATTCTCGCCCATAAAGGTTTTGACCGCCTCTATGGAGGCAAACCGGATCTGGGTGACATGTTCGGTTTCGAGCGTGCCATCTTCGGCTATCGTGTCGCGCGCCATCGCCTCGCTGCTGATCAGCCCGTCAATTCCGCGCGCCAAAATTTCAGGCAGGATTGTGCCGGTTAAAAGGGTCTGATAGCGGCCTGCGTCTTCGCGCCGTGTCCAGCCGCGCCAATGTCTGCAAATCATGGTTTCACCCTTTGCCCGCGCTTTGGCTTTCAGGGCTAGATCATGCCGCCAAATGTGTCGAGGCCCAACAGGATGCGTCCGGTCTGCTCATAGGTGGCAGGTGCGGTGGCGACATGCTGGGTGATGGCATGGGCATCGCGGAACCGGCGCTGGAGGTCATTGTCGAGAAAAAGTGCTGCGCCGCCGCCAATATCATAAGCGGCGCGTGCGATGTCGGCACTGGTGCGAACCATATGTGTGCAGGCAAGGCGAAGGTCTGCGCGGGTCTCAAGCGGGATCTCTCCGAGACGCCCTGCGGTTTGCCATGTTTTGCCGATCTCGTCATAGAGATAAGCGCGCCCGCTGCGATGGGCCGCTTCAAGCTTTGCGATCTCGATCTGGATGGCCTGTTTCTCGGCAAGGGTTTTTGATGAGCCTTGGGATTTTTTGGCTTTTGCGAGGGCCTTGATGTCTCCGAGCGCACCGCGTGCATTGCCCATAGCGGCGGCGGCAACTCCGAGCGCGAGCAGGCCAAAAGCAGGGAAGGTGTAAAGCGGGCCCGGGGATTTCGGCGTGTCGGTGATGAGCGAGACCGAGCGGGATTTGGGAACGAATATGCCGTTTACGGATATATCACCAGAGCCTGTGCCCTTGAGGCCTGCGACATGCCATGTGTCGTGTAGAGCAGCCTCGCTTGCGGGGAAGATCATCATGCGGGCGTCCGGCGCGCCGTTTTCGAGCCGCTTCATTTCGCCGTCTTCGATGATGATCGCGCCGCCACAAAGCCATGTGCAATTGGCCGAGCCGGACCCCCATTGCCAGCGGCCCGAGACGCGGTAGCCCTCGCCCTCGACCACCGCCTTGCCCATGGGCGCGAACACGCCGCCGGTGATGACATCTGGCGCGGCATAAATTTCGCGGGCGGCGGCTTCATCCATATAGGCGGCATTGAGCGCGGTGGTCGCGCCGATCATGGCGCACCAGCCGACACTGGCATTATGCTCGGCGAGCGCTTCGACGGTGCGGACGATTTCAGCAGGGGGAAGCTCCAGCCCGCCAAGGCTTTTCGGCGTTACCATACGGAAGACGCCCAGCTTGGCCATGCGGGCAGCAATATCAGGGGGCAGGCGGCGGGCGGTCTCAATCTCGTCGGCGCGGGCGCGTAGGTCGGGGCCGAGCGTGTGGGCGGCTTCGACAAGGGAGTTTGGCGCGCTGGCTGTCATTGTGTTCTCCCTAACGATAGACGAGCGGCTTCTTTTTCTGGAAGCGGATGGCGGCTTTGCGATAACGTTGATGGCGTTTCGGACCCGCCAGAGCATAGGTCTTGTCGCGCAGGAAGGCCATCAGCTCATCGCGCTTGCCTGCGCCGGTTATGTCTTCGGGGTTGAGCGTTTCGCCAATCTCGACACTGATCGGTTTGCCCATGCGGCGTTTCACTTCGCGGAAGACGAGCGCAAGGCGTAGCTCAAGCGAGAAATGGCTGGCAAGCTGGAACAGGCGCGAGTTTTGGCCTTCAAAATAGACCGGTGTGACATGGGCGCGCGAATGGGTGATGAGCTTTGCGGTAAATGGTTTCCATGCATCGTCTACGGCGGTGCGGTCGAACGGGCGCGGCGTGGTGGCAACCCCGCCACCGGGGAAGACGATGATGCAGCCGCCCGATTTTATGTGTGAGAGCGCATCGCGACGCATGGCGACATTTGCGGCGATGGCGTCTTTGGTGCCTGCGAAATCAACCGGCAGCAGCCAGGGCTTCGCCTCGGGCACACCGTCGAGAGCGGAATTGGTCAGCACTTTGAAATCCGACCGGCGGCAGGAGACGATCCACGAAATAACCAGCCCATCGAGCACGCCGAACGGATGGTTGGCGACAATGACAAGCGGGCCGGTGGCGGGGATTGCAGCATGGCGGCTGGCGGAGAATTGCACGTCAAGCTTTAACAGGCGCATGGCCGCGTCGAAGAAAGGCACGTCTTGGGCAAGATTGGCGCGGTAATGGTCGTAAAGCTCTTTGATCTTTGGCTGGCCGGACACACGCTCGACCGAGCGGATAAAGCGGCGTTTGACGGGGTCCTCAAAATAGGATGCATAAGACAGGTCCGGTTCCGGCGCTCTATCTGTTTGTGGCTGCGCAAGCTGTTCGGTCATAGGCGCAATAGGCTGGCAAGATTATTCTTCTGCATGTCCGACGACCCTCCCACGATCGGCATTCCCAAAAGATCCCTGACATGGCGGTCCATATCATAGGCATCTGAAAGAGCATATGCGCCCATAACCTGCTGGCAGAGTAAAGCGATTTCGACACCTGTGTCAGCGACAAAAAGCTTTGCCATGCTGGTTTCGACAGAGCAGGGCTGGCCTGAATTGGCAAGCCATGCGGCGTGATAGAGCATATGGCGGGCCGCTTGCAGCTTGGTCCGTGCCGTGACGAGTTTGTGGGCGATGGCCTGATGTTTTGCGATGGGTTTGCTAAATTGCGTGCGCGTCTGGGCATAGTCCCATGCCTCTTCGACGGCGGCGCGGGCAATGCCGTAAGAGACCGCTGTGATCTCGATTTTCTCCACGTCAAGCGCGCGGCCTGCCAGCAGCTCCCAGCCTCGATCCCACATCTCCGGCCCGCCAACAATGGCCGTCTCGTCTAGTTCCACATTGTCAAAATAGACATCCATCGAGGCGGTGTAGCGCAAATTGGAATGCTCGATCGGGCTCATCGAGACGCCTTGAGCGTTGGTCGGGATCAGCACGAAGGAGAGGTTTTTGTAACGCGCTTCGGCAGGGCCGGAGCGGACG
>CALLUH010000225.1 GCA_938011445.1 uncultured Hyphomonadaceae bacterium | reverse complement strand
CCGAACGGCCCATCGACCAGCAGATCCCCCTCCTGCCAGGCGCGAAACGTCATCCCGCCATCCTCTTCAAGCCTCGGCAGAGCCGTCCGCGCACCCGCATAGCGCAGCCGCGTCATCAGCGGTTCGGGCGACAACTCGTCTCCGATCGGTAGATAATAAGACACAACAGGGCCATATCGCTCGAACAGTTTCATCGGGAACACATCGGCCAGCTTTTCCGCCGCATCAGGGTCACGTGCGGCCGCTTCCTCGCGCACCACGCGCATTTCCTTGCGTAAATGGTTTTTTTCGCTCTGGCTCATATTGATAATCTTCTTGTCAGTTCGCGAATGTGATCATCTCGCAAAATTTACGCAAAGCCAATCTGGCCGCATTCGTTGCAGATTCCAACCCGGCGGCTTGAGAAAGTGACGACAACCGCGAAACCGCTCCGAAGAGGGTGTAAAACCGCCGTAGGGTCCGTTGATTCCCATCGACCCAGCAAGCTAGGTGGGCACCGTGTGCCAAGGACCACGATCCAAGGCAGGGACAGTTCCCTGATGGTAATGTAAGGTCGCTGGAATAACTTCCCTACGCACGTTGCAGCTGCCGTCTCGCTCTATGTAGGCGTTTTAGGTGAAGAAAGGAAGAAGGGGTATGCGCGGTTATCCTTCCCGGGGCAGATGCCGAAATACGAGCGTATCCGCATCAGTCTTAGTTGTGGCTTCGGCATCAAGATAAGCACCCAAGCGTTCGGCAAGGCGAATAGAGCTATGATTGTCTTTGGAGATATAGCTAACAAAGCTGCTCCAGTTCAGGGTGTCGATTGCATATGCTTTCGCTGCCCGCGCCGCCTCGGTCGCGAAGCCGTGCCCTTCAAACCCGTCCCATAACAGCCAACCAAGCTCGTGCTCCTGGCCATCCGCGACTGGATGATTAAGCGAGACGATCCCGATATAGGCACCGTCTTCAGCGCGCTCTATCGCCCATGCGCCAAACCCGAGAAGGGTCCACCGACCAGCGCCCGCGACAAACCAATCCCATGCCCGTTCCTTTGAGACAGGCCCATCAGCATATTGGGACCGCTCCGACCTGTAAAACGCAGCAAAACGGTCAAAATCGGCAAACTTGTAGGCTCGCAAGACCAAGCGCTCGGTTCTGATGAGAGGGGCAGCGGTGCATTTCATTATTAATGCCTTTCCGGGAACCAAGTTTGCGTCAAGGCGTTTGATCGGTAATTGCTCGCCATACTGTCGCACCATGTTGAACCCATTGATGCGGCTCCTAACTCTAGGGCAGGTAAGCGCAGTCACGAAGGACGGCCAGTCATGACCAGCACCATTCCCCCGCGCGGGCAAAGCGATCATCCTGTCGAGGGCCATTACCCGCCTGAAACCTTTAGCGATAAATTCGCCTTCAATTTCGTCAAAGTTCTGCGCTTTGTGGCCGATAAATTCTTTGCCAAACGCTATGGCCACCGCGCCGTCGTGCTCGAAACGGTCGCCGCTGTGCCCGGCATGGTTGGCGGCTTGTTGCAACATCTCACCGCATTGCGCCATATTCGCGACGATTCTGGCTGGATCCGTACCCTGCTCGAAGAAGCCGAAAACGAGCGCATGCATCTGATGACCTTTATCGAGATCGCCAAGCCCAATGCGTTTGAACGCTTTGTCGTGATGATGACGCAGTTTTTCTTTTATAATGCCTATTTCTTCCTCTACCTGTTTGCCCCGCGCACGGCCCATCGCGTGGTCGGCTATTTCGAGGAAGAGGCGGTCTATAGCTACACCCAATATCTCGAAGAGGTCGAAAACGGCCACCAGAAAAACGTGCCTGCCCCCCAGCTCGCCATCGACTATTGGCAACTTGCCCCGGACGCCACTTTGCGCGAGGTGATCATTGCCGTGCGCGCCGACGAGGCCGAACACCGCGATGTCAATCATGATTTCGCAGATCAGCTCGATGCCAGAAAGCTCGAAAAGCGCAGCGCTTAAACCTCGACCAGTTCGGGCCTTAGAGCCGCAAGCGTTGTAAAGCTCTCTGCGTCAAGAGCGCTGGCCCGCACCAGATATGTGTGGATCGCAAACACGATAACACCCGTCTCCGGCAAACGCCGCAAGCTCTGCCGCTCCACCCGAACAAAGCGCGGTCCGCCTTGGGTTAGCCGTTTCGGGCTGCGGGCAGGCTGATGCAAATCGGGATTCGTATAGACAAGAAAATTCGCGCGCTCAAGTGGCGTCTCCACGCGCAAATTCTCAAACACGCGCTCGGTCCGCGCCGTTAGCTCTGCATCAAACACCTCAACTGGTCTATGCAGCCCGCCAAGAGATTTGCCCAGCTTGTCGGCAAGGTTCCAATTGGCCGGAAAACAGATCAGCCCGCCCACCAGCGTGTGCCCATCGCCCGTTTTGGCCATGAGCGCAAAATCTTCCTGCACCAATCGCCCCGCCGCCAGAAGGGGAGGCAGGCCAGACGTTTCAACCGTAACCCCATCGGGCCGGATTATCTGCGTGCCCTCACGATTATAGCCAGCCCGTAGCGGCAGTTCCTCCATCAGTATCGAGAGCAATTCGCGTGCGCCAGCTTCCGCTTCCGGCAACATCGCGTAGACCTCGCTCCGCCGCTCGCGCACCAAAACATCCCGATACGCCATCTGCGCACCAAAAATCTCATCGCGGCAAAGCCAGTCATCCGTCTTGATCGGCGACAGCCCCGGCAATCGTGCCCCGCCCATGCGCATCCAGGGGTGAAGCGGCAACCGATCATGCAGGATCAGCGGCGCATCCATCTCAGTCCGGTGCAGCATCGGGCGCAATATCGAACGCCATCAGCAAAGTCCGCTGCCGCTCGGAGAAATTATCGTCGGAGATGATGTAAAGCCGAACCGTTCCGTCTTCCAATTGCGTCGCCGCAATCCCCTCGAAATTATCCACCGCAAGCGGACGTTCGAGCCTGAGCAATGTCTCGCCCTCATCGGTCAGCGCACCATATTGCCGAACCTCTATCGTGTTTCCGAACAGCGGCAAATAACGCCGGAACAGCGCAAATGTGTTGCCCCCGAGTGCATCGAGCCCCGTCAGCTTCATTCCGTTTGGTGTTTGTAGCTGGCCTGCCGGATAAAACTGCCCACCAAAAATGCTCGGCCTGAAAAGCGGTGTGCCATCCTGACCGCCCGCTTCGAGCCCCGCTAGGAAATTGTCTTCGTGAAATGTCAGCGCCTCAAGCCCGCCATTCTCCGGCAAGTCCTCTGGCAATCCGTTCGCTGGTGGCTCCCCCGCAGGAGCTACAATGCTGCCACCCGAAACCGGCACCCCTCGCGCGGCGGCTCCGCAATCGTCGAGATTGAACACTGCAATCCTGTGGTCTCGCTCAAAGCTCACCGCCGCAAGTCCGAACCCGACATGCAGGCCTTCTGCATCGCTCGACCGTTTGCCGTCCAGCAGCTTACCATTTCCCCCGCGCATATAGCTGATCGCGCCGCCGCCGCTGGGGCGTCCTTCCACCATACCGATCTGCACGAAAGCCCCTGCATCAGATACGGCCAGCAAGTCGCCGCTCTCCAATATGTCAAGCCCCGACAGCCCGCCAAAGTTCGGCTCATCGCTCGTCAAATGCCAGCCGCCCGCATACGTTACGTTCGGCGCAAGCGCTTCTGTCACTGCGCCTGCCTTGCCCAGACCAAGCTCAAGGGCTGACACATCAATCGGCTGGAGCGGCGCAAACGCTTCTCCCTCGGGGCAGGAGGCGCGGGCACGACCAGGAGCCGTTTGCCTGAAAGTGATCTCACTGCGCCTTGCGCCAGTCTCAATGGTTTCAAGCGGCGCGTTCTGAACACGAACATCATCCGTTTGCGCGGGCGCTGGCTCATTCGCGCTACACCCCAAAAGCAGAGCAGCGCACCACAAAGCCTTACCGCCGACCACCTTTGACCTCCTGCAAGCTCGTCTTGCGCACATCGCGCCCCGTGCCGACCATACCGCCGCTGCCATAGGTCGGTGCACCCGCCCCTGCGCCCGAGATGGACGGCGCAGAGGTTTCTTCCGTTATGGGCGGCTTACCGAAATTACCAAGCCCGCCATCATCCTCGTCAAACAGTGACGCCAGCTGATCGGTCATCGCCCCGCCAAGCTGCTCGGCATCCACAATCGTTACCGCGCGTTTATAATACCGCGTCACATCATGGCCGATGCCAATCGCGATCAGCTCCACCGGCGAACGATCCTCGACAAAGCCGATCACTTCGCGCAAATGCCGTTCGAGATAATTGCCGACATTCACCGAAAGCGTTGAATCATCGACCGGTGCACCATCGGAGATCACCATCATGATCTTGCGCTGCTCAGGCCGTGCCATCAGCCGGTCATAGCCCCAGAGCAATGCCTCGCCGTCAATGTTCTCTTTGAGCAGTCCTTCGCGCATCATCAGCCCGAGATTCTTGCGCGCGCGTCGCCACGGTGCATCCGCCGACTTATAGATGATGTGCCGCAAATCATTGAGCCGGCCGGGGCCTTGGGGCTTACCCGCCTTGACCCAATCCTCGCGGCTGATCCCGCCTTTCCACGCCTTTGTGGTAAAGCCCAAAATCTCTACCTTCACCCCGCACCGCTCCAGCGTCCGCGCCAATATGTCCGCACACAGAGCGGCGACCATAATTGGCCGCCCCCGCATCGAGCCGGAATTATCAAGCAATAGCGTGACCACCGTATCGCGGAACTGGCTGTCATCTTCCTGTTTGAACGACAGCGGCGCGGTTGGATCGGTGATAATCCGCGTCAGCCTTGCGGTGTCGAGCACACCTTCTTCAAGGTCAAAGCTCCAGCTTCGGTTCTGCTGGGCCATCAGGCGGCGCTGCAATTTATTGGCAAGCTTGGAGACCGCGCCCTGCAAGCTTTGCAGTTGATGGTCGAGATAGGCGCGCAGCCGCGTTAACTCCTCAGGATCGCAAAGGTCGGGCGCATTGGCCACTTCATCATTGGCGCGGGTAAACACGCGATAGATATAATCCGGACTATCCTCGCCCGAATAATTCGGCCGCAAG
>CALLUH010000224.1 GCA_938011445.1 uncultured Hyphomonadaceae bacterium | reverse complement strand
ACGACGATCACGTCTTGCGTAAGTTCCTCGTCTGCATCGTCGGCATCCTGCGCTGTTGCGGCGGAAAACATGCTCATTGCCGCAAAGGCGGATCCTGCGAGAAGCGCAGTTTTGCGATTGGCCCTCGAAGACCGCTGCTTGAAACCTGTTTGGTGCGTTGAATTGGACATTGATATCCCTCCCTGGATGTGGTCGTCATTTTTGAATCTACCTCATTTAGAGACCAATGGGACATTGGGTGTCAACCGTTTGGAAGCACCAATATGGCTAAATTGGTAGGACCAATTATCATTTTGAACGACGTGTGGCGCAATAGGCACACTTCGCGGGCCCGATGGGGCGACCGGACGTAGGACGAAGGCTTGTTATAGATTGGGTCGGCCACCTGCCGACGTAAAATCAGTCGGCAGCAACCTCGCTCTGACACGCGTGTCTATGCAGAGATATTGTCCTGCAAATAGCGTTGGCGGTTCTCATGTGATCTGCGTCGGGCTTCTTCAATGGCCTGTTGTTCAGAGGCATCGAGCAGGGCTTTGAGCAGTCTTGAAAAATGCTGATGCATGGCCTGTCGAGCGGCCTCTGGATCTCGCCGTCGCAGGGCTTCCATAATGTCGGCATGTTCGTTGACACGATGGGACGTGTCTTCATGACAAATCGCGGAATAGACACGGCGGACATCCTCGATCTCGGTTCTCATCCGCCAGAGTGTGCGCAAAAAGAAAACATTTGCTTCATTGCCTGTCGCTTGGGCAATCAGAAGATGGAAGTTCATGTCCGCTTCTTCGCCAGCAGGAGAATCGACGGGGGCGGTCTTCATCAGTTTGATTGTGTCTTCGAGTTCCAAGATCTGCTCATCCGTGATCATTTTTGCCGCCAATGCAGCGCATTCTGGCTCGAACAAAAGGCGCGATTGTGTCAATTCAAATGCGGAAACGCGGGGCAGGGCAAGTCCGTTCATCTCCTGCGCATCACGAACATAAACGCCGGAGCCAACTTTAATTTCCAGATGTCCGATAGCCTCAAGCGAGATTTCCGCCTCGCGGACAACCACACGGCTGACATTAAACCGCTCAGCCAGATCGCGCTCGCCCGGTAGCCGCGTTCCTGGCGGGTAAGTTCCAGACTCGATCATATCGAGAATCGCGCGCGCGATTGTGTGGTAAAGCCGTTTCTCCGACATGCTGGGTTCGACCTTTCCTCTGCAAATTGACAGCGCTGACGCGCCGCGTAGATGATCACGGGCTCAAACTATGCGGCATCGCTTGCGATGACAAGGGTTTACAAATTGAACTAACCAATCCCGTGTTATGGGGCGAACCGTAATTGACCACGCGCCGCTGTCACCGTCTCGTTGAAGCCGATCCCATCTGTAAGTTTCGGGGTGGCGGAATCCATCAAGGTCCGGCTTGTCTTTGTTTCTGCAATGGATTCACTGAGAGAACTGTCTGTTTCCCAAATCTTGTTACTGGCTCCCATTGTTTGTAAAAGCCTCAACTGGATTGGCGCAGCAGCAGACCAATTTGTGTCTGTTTCGACCTGCATGCCAAGAAAAATATCAAAATTGGTATGCACGACTGGTTGACATATTGCAAAGGATCGTTAGCGTCGGTCGAGAGTCGATAGGAGGGTTGGAGGCCGCATGAAGAGACCGCCGTGCATGATCTGGATCGCTGCAGTGGTGACGCTGGCCCTTGGCGGATGCGAAGGGACTGGATTCAACCCACCTTGGCAGGCCGTAGGTGCGTCCGCGACAGAGCGTGGCGTCGTGATCGATACGCCAGCCGCGTTCGAAACTGCGGTCGAGGCAGCCAAACCAGGAGACAGGATCATATTAGCCGACGGCGTCTGGACCGATTTCGATATATTGTTCGAGGGGGAGGGCACCGAGGGCGCGCCAATTGAACTGGCTGCCCAGACGCCGGGCCAAGTCGTCCTTTCCGGCCAGTCGAGCTTACGGCTCGCAGGCCAGCATCTTGTCGTATCGGGGCTTGTGTTTCGGGATGGATATACGCCGCGCAATGAAGTGATCAGTTTTCGCAAGGATGCCGAAACGCTGGCCTTCAATTCCCGTGTCACCAACACTGTAATTGACGGCTATAGCAATCCCGTTCGTAGCCAGCGCGACCTCTGGGTGGGGCTTTATGGGCGTAACAATGTCTTTGATTTTAATCACTTGTCCGGCAAACAAAACGCTGGGCCAACGCTGGCTGTTCGTCTAAATACGGAAGAGAGCCAGCAGAACAATCACCGCATTGCGAATAATTATTTCGGGCCGCGTCCTGTCTTCGGATCAAATGGCGGGGAAACATTCCGTATCGGGACAAGTCATTTCTCGCTGACTGAATCTCTCACGGTCGTCGAGAATAATTTCTTTGACCGGTGCAGCGGCGAGGTTGAGATTGTCTCCAACAAATCGGGCGGCAATGTCTTTCGCGGAAATACATTCTATGCCTCGCGCGGCACGCTGACTTTGCGCCATGGTAATGGCACATTGGTCGAGAACAATCTGTTCGACGGTGCGGATGCGCCCTATACCGGTGGCGTGCGGGTTATTAATGGCGATCAGACCATCCGGAACAATTATTTCAAAGACCTGACGGGCAACCGCTTCTCGGGCGCGCTTGTGATCATGAACGGTGTGCCCAACTCCCCCATCAATCGCTATCATCAAGTCGACAATGCCCTGATTGAAGGTAATATATTTGACGGTGTGGCGGCCATCGAGCTTGGGGAAGGATCGGATGCGGAGCGCACGGCGGTTCCGGTTAATTCGGTGTTCCGGCAGAACACGGTGATCGGGCAGGGCGATCAGACGCCGTTCAGTCTTTATGACGACATGTCGGGCATCGCTTTTTCGGAGAATACTGCATCGGCAAGGGCGCCAGAAGGTATTGCATCGGGGTTCGAGGTTGCGGGCGATATAGCGCTTCCAAGCACCGTAGAAGGATATGGCATCGAGCGGGAGGAGACGGGTGTATCCTGGTATCCAAAGCCCTCGGATGCGTCACCGTTCGAGCAGGCCCGCGAGATTGCACTTGCGCCCGGGCCAGACGTTTTGAGTACAGCGCTCGCGGATGCGCAGGCGGGGGACCATTTCGTTCTGGCGTCTGGTCGTTATCATGAGTCTAAACTGGTCACGCTTGGCGTTCCGGTCACTTTGCGTGCTGCCAATGGAGCCGAGCCCGTGATCTCGTTTGAACGGCCAAGCCTGTTCTTGCTCACCGGAAACGGAGCGCTTGCACTTGAAGGCTTGCGCGTTACGGGCGAGGCAGCGCCGGATGGCAAAGGCAACAGCTTTATCTCAACCAGCTCGGTAGAGGGCAGCGGAAATCACCTGCTGGAACTCAAGGATGTCCACATTGTGGACTTCGATGTAAATGGCGGTTTCTCGGTCGTATCGGCCCAGAAGGGGGCCTTTTTTGACAGGATTGATGTTGAGGGCTCGCGCTTCGAGGACATTAGCGGCACAGTCTTCAAGCTCGATCCGGAGACGGACGATTACGGCATTTATAATTCAGAGTTCCTGTCGATCAAGGACAGCAAGTTCGAGCGGATTGGCGGACCGGTAGTATCCGTTTATCGCGGCGGACGGGACGAGAGTACGTTTGGTCCGCATGTGGATATTAGTAGATCGGAATTTAGAGATATTGGCGGCGCGGATGCGCCCCTAATGGTACTGCATGGGATTCAGAAAGGTAGCTTTACCGGAAATGTAATCGCGGGCGCAGAACCGCTGGCCATTACCCTCACCACTGGACTGCCCGTCTTCAGGCAGATGGACAACACCGTTGAAGGCGCGGCGCAGGATACATTTGCAGCTGTCTCAGATTTGAGGAACCGCAAATGATAAATTCACTCGCATCGCCTATCTCCCGAAGCCTTCGCGCCTGCTTGACTGGCGTTGCGATGGGCGCGGCGCTCGCGCTCTCTTGCTGTGCATCTGATCAATCCGCTGCTGAAACCTCACCAGCGCATGCGACTGCGCAGCCCGATGACGGGCTGTTCGCCCAGACGCTTGCTATTCTCAGAGCCGATGTCGATGCACGCCGGAAAGCC
>CALLUH010000223.1 GCA_938011445.1 uncultured Hyphomonadaceae bacterium | reverse complement strand
GTGGAGTTGGCCATGGTGAGCGGCAGGCAGCGATAGGGGTGGCGGTCGGGGAAGGCATCCATCCAGTCGCGCTGGCCTTTGCCCGGGACGATTTGGGGGGCGGTGTCGTGGATTTTGTAACAGTCGAGCTGCATGGCGCGGTCCTCTTTGCTGGTGTGGGAGTTAAAGCGCATTGGGCGGGCGCTTGCAAATTGGCTTTGGAGAGGCGAGAGTGGCCGCGCTATGATGACAGAGCCGGACGAACTGCTTGGGTATCTTGAGACGCTTGGGATTGCGTATGACGCGGCGTGGCATGAGCCGATTTTTACAGTTGAGGAAGGGCGCGCGCTGAAGGCGTCGCTGGCGGGGGCGCATTCGAAGAATTTGCTGCTGAAGGATAAGGCGGGGGCGCTTGTGCTGGTGTCGGCTGAGGCGGAGGCCGGGTTGCGGCTGAACCGGCTGCACAAGGCGCTGGGGACGAAGCGGCTGTCTTTTGCGTCCGAGGCCGTTTTGGGGGAAGTCTTGGGGGTAACACCCGGCTCTGTAACGGGGTTTGCGCTCGTCAATGATGCGGAGTTGCGGGTGCGGTTTGTGATGGAGCGGACGCTGGCGGAGGCCGACGAGGTAAACTTCCATCCTTTGCGCAATACGGGCACGGTGCGGGTGTCGCAGGCGGATTTTCGTAAGTTTGTGGCGGCGACGGGGCATGAGGTGGAAGTGGTAGACTTTGCAGCGCTCGCGGATGAGTGAGCTTCGGGCTGAACGAAATGGAGGCCAGATGGTTGCAGTCGGGCCGGTTTAGCCCCAAATATGGCGCTGTTACTGAATTTGCAGCCAAATGCCTGCCAAGGAGCCTGATATGCCACACGCCGCGCCGCCTGATGCCCCCTCTGCGACCGAGACCAGCGAGAACGTTGTTATGGGGTCGGACCAGACCTTCATGGCCGATGTGATCGAGGCGTCGCAGGAGACACCTGTGATTGTCGATTTCTGGGCGCCCTGGTGCGGGCCATGCCGGACGCTGATCCCGATCCTCGACCGCGTGGTCAACAGCCACAATGGCAATGTCAAACTGGTCAAGATAAATATTGACGAGAACCCCGGCATTGCCGGCCAGCTTGGGGTGCGCTCCATTCCGGCCGTGTTCGGGTTTGACAAGGGCAAACCTGTGGATGGCTTCCAGGGCGCGCTGCCGGAGGGACAAGTGCGCGGCTGGATCGACAAGCTCCTGACGGGCACAGATAGCGCGGTGGAACTGGCCGACGCGCTGGCTGCGGGAGAAAAGGCATTTCAGGATGGCGACCTGCCCCGCGCAGCCGAGCTTTATGCCCATATCGTCAATAAGGACCAGACCAATCTGAAGGGGCTTGCGGGCCTTGCCCGGTGTTATCTGGCCATTGGCGAAACTGACAAGGCGCGCGAAGTGCTTGATATGGTTCCGGAAGACCGAAAGAGCGATCCAGACGTGAAAAGCGTTCTGCTCGCGCTGGAACTGACCGCCGATGCGCCGCCCGCCGACGAGCTGACCCAGGCGCTTGATCTGGTTGCTGCCAATCCGGATGACCATGCCGCACGATTTGATCTGGCACAAAAATATATCGGCGCGGGGCATAATGATAAGGCGAGCGATCATCTGTTGACCATTCTGGCAGCCGATTTGAATTGGCATGATGGCAAGGCCAAGGAAGAATTGCTCAAAGTGTTTGAAGCGGCAGGGCCGAATGATCAGGTGACGGTGAACGGCCGTCGCCGCCTGTCTTCGCTAATGTTTGCATAGCCAGAACCCGAAAGAGAGATGCCGTGGCGCAGAACCGTTATCAGACGCCGAGCGATTTGCCCGCTCATATTCCCCTCTTCCCGATCGGGGGGGCTTTGTTGCTGCCGCGATGGAATTTGCCGCTGAACATATTTGAACCAAGATATTTGAACATGTTCGACGATGCAATGACGACACATGGTCTGATTGGCATGGTGCAGTCTACGGGTGGAGATCGCGCACACCCGGATCTGGCCTCGATTGGTTGTGTTGGCGAGATTGCCAAAATGTCGGAGACCGAGGATGGGCGCTATCTTGTCAATCTGCGTGGGATGATCCGATTTGGCATCGAAGCGGAGACAGATGACGCAAAACCCTATCGGGAAGCGCAAGTGAATTATAGTCCGTTTGCTGACGATTTTATCGCGCCTGAAGCGTTTGATACGCCCGATCACGCCATGATCATTGCCGCGCTGAAACCCTATGCCCTCGGGCAGGGACTGGAGACCGAATGGGATGTGATCGGCGAGACCGACATGGAAACTTTGGTCAGTGCGCTGAGCGCAGGATGCCCGTTTGATGTGATGGAGAAACAGGCCCTGCTTGAAGCACCCGATTTGCAGGCGCGCACGAAAACGCTCATTCAGTTGATGCAGATCAACACATCCCAAACAGATGGAAACGGGGGGCGGCGTCTGCAATGAACGATGACCAGCAGAAACCAGACATTCAAAGCGATGACGCCAAGACCGAGCCTCGCCTTAATGCGATTTCGCAGGACGGACGCCCTGCCCCTCTCTTCCTGCAAACACTGATCTGTCCGGTTACGCGGGGTCTGCTGACATATGACAAAGCCCGGAGCGAGTTGATTTCAAAAGTGGCCGGACTTGCCTTTCCAGTGCGCGATGGCGTGCCGATCATGCTTGAAGACGAGGCGCGGGAATTGAGCGAAGTGGAGATGAAGTGAACTGGCCGACGCAATTACGTTTTGGCCGGACGGCGCAGAGATTGGCCGTCTCATTTCGTAACGGGACGCGACGCGAAATTGGCTATCGAGCTTTGCGCGCCGCCAGTCCGTCTGCGGAGAATAAGGGACATGGTAATGGTCCGCCTCCTCCGCAAGATCCGGTCGCGGACGATATTGATGTCATTGGCGCGGAAGCTGTGGGGCGGTATGCGGTGCGGATCGAGTTTAGCGACGGGCACCGGACGGGGCTTTATACGTGGGATTTGCTATCCACGCTCGGCGTCGAGGTCTAGCGGCCACACCCGCAAAGGCACGGGAAACAAGCAAACCCCTAATCTTCAGGCACGTAATCTATCGGCTGGGCCATTTCGCCCGGGGGGAGTTTAACGTTCGGCTTGGTCGCCCCGTCTTGTTCAGGGGTCGGCAATGCGGTCAGTGCGCGGGCGACATCAAGCTCCTTGGCAAAGGCTTCGTGGCGCGGGTGGACGAGTTGGCCAGCATCTCCGAACTTGTAAACAAGACGCGCCCAGTCGCCAGCATTATATGCGAAAGCGCCGCCTTTGGGTTCGAGGTCTGACCAGTCCGCTTCGCGCGACGCCGTAACCGCCATGCGCGCCCAGCGCGCCGCTTCTGATGTGTCGCCATAGCCTGTCAGAGCACGTTCCATCAACAAGCATAGCCGACCTGTGGGCGTAGCTTCGACGAGCAGGGCCAGCGTCTTGACGGCGGCCACCCAATCGCCATCGGCCATGGCAAGCTCGGCTTCGAGAACTTTGCTTTCATAATGTTCAGGATTGGTCTCAAGGAGGGCTTTGAGGCGTTTGTTCGTGACCGCCTCATCTTCGCCCAGAGACAGCTGACGGACCAATTGGACAAAGGCCGGATGCGGGCGGGACTTCCAGCCAAGCTCAAGCACATTCATGGCGGGCTTGTCCTTCTTGTCGAGCAGCAATTGGCGGGCACCATGCCATGCGGCGGGCGGAAAATCTGGTGCAGACCGTATGGCATCTGCGAGCGCTTTCTGGGCCTCAACGCGTTCGCCATTGGGTAAGCTGACGGCATAAGCCGTATGCAGAACAGCGCGGCGGCGTTTTACGGCGTCCCCCTTGATGAGTTTTCGACGCTCACCAAGCTCCAGGGTTTCGAGTGCCTGCTTCCAGTCCGCGCGGGCAACCTGCAAGTCGAACAGAGAGTTGAACGGCCAGTCGGCGCCGGATTTGAGGTCAAGCGCCTGGCGCGCGCTGGCTTCTGCCGTAGACGGATCTCCACGCTCCATCGCCGCCATGGCCGTGCCGCGCAATCCGGCAAGCTGGCCACCGGGCAAACGGGCAAGCTGGGCCCACGCCCGCTCGGCACCGGACCAGTCGCCAGCGCTTTCAGCAGCGCGCGCTTCGAGCAGGGTTTTCAGACGCTCATCATCAGCATGGTCGGCGGCTTTGCGGGCAAGCTTTGTGGCAACGGCAACATCGCCCGCTTCGGCAGCGAGCAGACCATCAGTAAGCGCGAGATTGGCTTTTTTGACGCGGGACATCTGCCGCGATTTGCCGATCTTTCCGGGCAAGCGCCAAAGCCCGATAAACGCCCCCCAGACCAGAGCCACCGCGCCGCCAAGAACAAGCAGCAGCAAAATGGACAAGACAAGCGGCAACTGGATTTGCGTGCCGAACGCATCAAGCGTGACGCTGCCCGGGAGTTTGGCGAGCAGGAAAGTCGCGACCCCGCCAGCGGCAACGAGCAGGATGATGAAGAAGAGGCGGATCATCGCTTAGCGCTCCAGTTCGAGCATGGAGGCGCGCAAGGCAATCAGCGTCTCGTCCAGTTTGAGGCGGCGGGCAGCGGCGGTGCGCCAGTCGGAAAAGGCAGCATGTTCAGCGCCCTCAAGCTTGTCGAGCCGGGCCATAGCGCCAGTGATATTGCCATTTCCGAGCAAGGCACGCGCATCTTCGGCAATGCCTTCGAGGGCTTGAGATGTGCCAGCGTCGGCGGGGCTGTCCGATCGGGTGATTTTCACGCTGTCGCCAAAGGTGCGGCGGACCCAGCCCCAGCCATCCTCTCTTCGGGCATTATCTGCGGCCTGCTCCTCCCCCGCTGGCGCGCTGGCAGCCAATAGGCCGCCATAGAGCATGTTCTGGAGTTTGGCGAGATTTGGCGCGCCCGTGGGAGCAATGGCGCGCAGTTCGACCAGTAATCCGCCATCCGCGCCAGCAGCTTCAAGGGCCGGAATTATGTCGGAGAACGCAACACCGCGCGCACTGGCGGATTCGAGGGCGATCAGCGCTAGCGCGGCCTTGCCACTTGAGTGTGTGTTCGTCAGGGCGGCCTGACTGGCCACCTGGCGGGTTTCGAGCTGCACGAGGCGCTCGGTGAGTGTGTCAAGTTCGGCACTGCCCGACACCGCGTCGGCAAGCTGGGCTTTGAGCCCGGAGATGTCTTCGTGCAGACTGACCAACGCATTCGGATCGACACCCTCCTCGCTATTCGCCTCAAGCGCGGTCAGGCGCGTGGACAGAGCGGCCAGAGCCTCCGCGCGGGTCGATTGGCCGGTCTTCAGGTTTGCGAGGGTCTGTTCAAACGCCAGCAAGCGGCCAGAAATGGCGCGGGTGTCTTCGCCGTCGATGCCCTCGCTTTCTGGCAAAGCCGAGAGCAGATCGACACGGGCAGCGAGCGCGGCGAGGCCGTCCGCAAGCCCTGCGTTTGCTACAGGATCGGCCGCTCCTGCAGTTTCGGAAATTTCTGCATCAAGGCGGGCCTCGGCCCGTTCGAGGTCAGCGCTGAGCGCTGCAAGGCGGGAGCCGAGTTTATTCTGGTCCGCCTCCAAAGCGGCAATCTGGGCTTCGTAATCGTGCGCGTCGGCTGGCGCTGTGGCGGATGTGCCGCTTGAGCTGCCGCCTATCATAGATCCAAGGCCAGCGCCTAATATTGTTGCGATGACACCTGTGGCGACAAGGGCCAGCCAGCCCGGGCGGCGCGGGGTCTTTTCGGGCGTGACAACATGGTCTGCACTCGGCGGGGCAGGCTCGAACTGGGCGTCAATCGGATCTGTATCCGGCCCGTCAGCATC
>CALLUH010000222.1 GCA_938011445.1 uncultured Hyphomonadaceae bacterium | reverse complement strand
ATGCCACTTTCGCTTTAAAGGCCGGACTGTGGTTCCGGCGAGGTCGTCTTGTCATAGGATCTCCTGTTATCGGCAAAATAGCCGAATTCAGGCGGAAATATCACTTATAAGTACTGTGCAAATTTCCCGAACCACCTCTCTTTTGTCTCCAGATGAGATTCTCAGTTTAGGGCCCAATGAAGCGCTCATGTTCCTGCCCGGAACGCGCGCCATCCGCTTTGAGAAAGTTCCCTATTACCAAATAGAACCATTCAAAAGCTTGGCAGGTCGCAACCCCAATGAGGATCACCCTCCAAGCCCGATCACGAGGTACCGTTTGATGTACGCCAAAGACGCAAACCATCTTGGTCCACCTATCTTGCCCGATAGCAAACGCCGCTATGCCAAAGCGCGGGCTATGGAGGCGGCGCAAAAGCGTGCCCCCAAAGCCAACCTCTTCCATGCGCGGGATTATATCTGGCTTCCCATTGCGGCCATCTTGGGGGCGTGCGTCCTGACAATAGGAACGCCGCATTTCCTGCTCGAATATCGCCGTACAGCGGATCTTTATAGCTGTTCCTATTTTGGCTTATCGGGTGTGCAAACCTTGAATCAATCTCATTCTTGTAAGGCCATCACCGCGTTGCGCTTCGGACAATTGGAGGGTGCATCATGAGCAAATCAGGTGAGTTTCGGCCCGATCTTAAAGGCGTAGCGCATAGAGCTTTTAGGAGAGCCAGTCAGCAAACTGTACGGCCCGACGGGCGGTATCACGGCAATGCATTTCAAATCTATGAGGTTGAGCGCAAAGCCGCTGCCTTACGCGAGAAGTGCCGCGCGCATTTTGCAAAGCATAAAGATCGTTGGGTTGAAAAAGAATTCGGCAAGCTTCTTCGACAAAATCCGCTAAAGCCAGCCCAAAGCCTCGAAGCGGGGCCAAAAGCGCCGGGCGGTATCAGCAATCATCAAGCATCTCATCGCTCTGCCCTAATGACGCTCGCCACTGCCAATGTCGAGCTGCGTCAGCAACGGCGATTACACAATATTCAAAAGCTTGAGCACCATCAGATCAAAAATCAGATCAACCAACAAACCCGCAACCAACGTCAACGAACCTTGAGGAGGTAACTACAATGATGAATGGATTACACAATCTTCCAGACTGGATGATCGGAACGAGCATTGCCGCGCTTGCATGGTTCGGCTTGTGCTATGTTGAATTGGCTCCTCGCGCGCTCGCAAATGAGGTTGAAGAGAATACGGTACCACTATGTGTGGAGCAATTGGAACTCGACCAAAGCCGAACCCTAAGCCGCCTCTATGATGACCGGACACGCGAACGCGAATCCAGAACTGAGCAAATCCAAAATAAAATCCGCATTGCCAGTGATCGCTTGCGCCAAATGCGAGGCGCTGTTGATACTTGGAATGACTATCAGGATATGCTGAATCAATCTGGTTTGAGTATGTTTATACCCACCCCGCAAGGGGCCGTCCCGACGCAATCCGAGCTGAATGCAGCCCAAGAAGAGATTGACGCTGCGCGTAATGTGCTTGCCAATCTCCCCGAGATTACACTCCCGCAAATGCCCAGCAGCGAGGTAGCCGCCATTTGTTCTTGCGCGGCCCTCCAAGCCTTTGCCGGGGAGCGTAAAAATTACGCCCTGTCCTTGGCTTCTTTTCGCTTGCTGTCGCCAAGCGATGTTGGGGATGCGCAAGACCGCCTGTCGCAGGTTTTAAACTGGACAGGCTGCGGTGAAAAAACATGGGAGACTTTATCGTGACACATATCATCAAGAGCTTTTATGAAGATCAGCGCTTTACGGTGACAAGTGCAGATATCAAAACCCCATCGATCATCTATCCTATCAGTGACGCGGTGGTGGCGCGTGTAAGACATGACATTCAATATAGCGGCCTAGGTTTTGCGGCCCTGATCGGGTTAGCTCTCATTTTATACTTCGATTTATGGTTCTGGTATGAGCGCATAATGCTGGTTGCGGTGATTGGTATTACTCTATTTGCCTCTCATTCGTTCGCTGTTCTTCAAATCGATGCGCGCGGTTATCCAAGCCGATTATTCTTCGCTCCCTCAAAGACTATTCGGCGCTTGTTTGAGGCCATCTCGCAAGCGCGTGCTGACCAACCCTTAGGAACGAAAAAGACGTATCAAGATTTTGAGCATTCTGAAAGCTAGGAAAGTATTCCTTGACAGTGTTCCCTATATGTTCGTATGCTGATGATCTGATTTGTAGCGCACGATATGCCGCAAATGGGATCGCCTCGAAGAAGGCCTTCCCCTTTTTCACCACAACCAAACCAGAAAGGAGACATGTATCATGTCCGAGAAGAAACAACCCATTGCTGAGATATACGATAAAGGCGTCAAGGCGACGATTTGGGAAAACTCAAACGAGAATGGGCCCTTATTCTCAACCAAGCTGTGCCGCGTCTACAAAGACAAAGAGACAGGTAAGTACAAAGAAACCTCTTATCTCTCCGGCACTGACTTGCTCGTTGCCCGTGAGGTTGCCGGGGAAGCTTACCGTGTCGAGCGCAAGCTTGTGAGAGAGTATAATCAAGCCATGAGCCGTGAGCCTGCCGAGCAAAATACGCAAACCGCGCCGGAGCCAGCACCACGTCAGCAGCAGCGTCGTGGTCGCCAGTATCAAAGATAAACACTGGAGACGCGCCGCAATGAGCAATGAAGATAAGCAGGACGATAAACAAAATCACGACCTCAATGGAGTGGGCGCGCAGACACAAGCGCCCACTCCTGCGGTGCGACTGGACGTGGAGCGTTATCTGCCCATGACAGATGGCTTTGATCTGAGCGATGCGCAGAAAATTGAGTTCTTGCAAACCCTGTGGAGCCTTCTGGTCACGGCGGCTGATATTGGTCTTGGTGTTGATCCTGTTCAAATGCTGCTGGGGACAAACCCAGAAAATCCTACGACGCCCTCGTCAAATGCGGTAAACTATACCCACTCCAATAGACAACAATTTGAATGCGCAGCGGCTTCCTCGAAGGTCAAAGCGGGTAAGGATTCATCATGAAAGAAAAAACAAAAGCTGTCATTTACTGCCGCGTCTCCTCGAAAAAACAAGTATCGGAAGGCTCTGGCCTGTCATCGCAAGAGACACGCTGCCGTGAGTATGCTCAATTCAAAGGCTATGAAATTGTCGAAGTCTTTATGGATGATATGACCGGATCGCTTGGCACACGTCCGGGCATTACCGACATGCTTTCCTTTTTGAACAAGCGCCGCCGCGATCCACATATTGTTATCATTGATGATATCAGCCGTCTGGCTCGTGATGTTGAAGTGCATCGCGCCTTACGCCGCGCGATCAGCAAATCAGGCGCAACCCTGGAAAGCCCATCCAACACCTTCGCTGATGATCCAGACTCACAATTCATGGAGCTGGTCCAATCAGGCATTGCCGAGCTTGATCGCCTCAAAAACCGCGAACGTACGGTCAACCGCATGAAAGCGCGAATGCAAGAAGGATATTGGGTGTTTTATGCGCCCGTTGGTTATCGTTACCAGCTCCAAAAGGGGCGCGGTAAAATCCTCATCCCTGACCAGCCTGTTGCCAGTGTTATCCGCGAAGCTTTGGAAGGTTTTGCCAGTGGTCGCCTTCAAACGCGCGCCGAAGTGCGCCGCTATCTCGAAGCGCATCCAGATTTTGAGGTCAAAACCGGCAATCTCTCCAAATCCAATATCTCGCTCATGCTCACACGTCCCATTTATGCCGGATACATCGAGTCCACAAAATGGGATATCTCCCTTCGCAAAGGACAGCATGAAGGGCTCATCAGCTTTGAGACATTTATGCAGATACAAGATCGCTTGAATGAAACCGCCCAAGCGCCAGCGCGAAAGGATATGGGTGAGGACTTTGCTTTGCGCGGCTTTATCACCTGTGCCGATTGCGAGACGCCATTACGCTCTTGCTGGAGCAAGGGGCGCTCAAAGCACTACCCCTATTATCTGTGCCAGACACGCGGTTGTGACAGCTACGGCAAGTCAGTAAGCCGCGACAAGCTTGAAGGCGAGTTTGCGGCCCTCTTGGAAACCGTCAGACCGCATGAGGCCACGATGAGCATTGCCAAGGCCATGTTCAAAGATGTCTGGGAGCAACGACTCGCGATGGCAAGCGAATTGGCGACCAGCTTGAAGCGCAAAATTGCGACCATTGAATCTCAGATTTTGAAACTGGTTGATCGGGTGGTCAGCACCGACAATGAAACACTTGTCCAAGCCTATGAAACCAAGATCAAAACACTCGAACTGGAAAAGACCAGATACGCCGAAAGATTAGCGCTTCCAAAGCGTCAAAAGACAAGCTTCGACAAACAATATAGAACCGCTTTGGAGTTTCTCTCAAACCCTTGTATCTTCTGGATAAACGGGCGGATGGAACACAAAAAAGCAGTCCTACAGCTCGTATTTAGCGATAGGCTGAGCTATGGACGAACCAAAGGGTTTAGAACCGCAACAAAGGAGAAATTATCATTGCCATTCAAAGTGTTACAGAACTTCGAAAAACCAAATTTTCTAAATCAAAGCATGGTGCGGGTAAGAGGACTCGAACCTCCACTTCGTGAGAAACTGGTACCTAAAACCAGCGCGTCTACCAATTCCGCCATACCCGCAGCCCGTAATCGTTACGGAAGTCGCGCGTATATACCGTGATCGAGATGGACGCAACCCGCCAATTAACGCCAGGTTCCGCCATAGCTCGCCTCTGGCCTCCCCTCAAAAAACCCACATTACATTCCTGAGACCGTTCGCGCCGATTAAAGTATTTTCGTGGTGGCGTTGCCGCCAAGCTCGGCAACTTGCAGCTCGCCCTTTGCCGTGCGGTCGAGTTTTGTAATCGAGCAATGGTCGGGTTTGAACACCAAGACCTTCTGACTGTTCTGGATCCGCCCGACAATCGCATTAATGGCGACGAAATGGCTGAAGACGGCCGTACCATCTGGCAGAGCGTTGACAGCGTTGAATGCACTTTGCCGCCATGGGGACATGTTTTCAGGCCAATCGCCTGCCATCAGCTCACGCAGCCATGAAACGCGGTCTGTAACGGTTTCAGGGGTGATGATCTCGGAGACGGCTGGCTCTATGATCGCTGGCTTGCCCAATCGCTCAGCGAAGGCTTGGGCAGTTTCGCGGCATCTTTGCATCGGGCTGGCGATGAGCCCATTCGACCCAAGACCAGCGAGCGTTTCACCGGCGGCCTCGGCCTGTGCACGGCCCTTATCGCTTAGGCCAGGATCGTCATGTTCACCCCAGCTCGCGGCCGCTTCACCGTGCCGGACGAGATAGATCATGCAACGAGCATCTCGCGCTCATTTGCTGGCAATTCATTATAGGCATGCAAGGCGGCTTTGTAAGCTGCGGGTCGTTTGATGTTTAGCCGCGTACGGGCATCGGCGAGCGGTTCGTGCAAAAGCGCCAATATGTCTTGATCGACGATTTTTTCCGCCGCGCGACCATTCTGCCGTGCTTCGCGCCAGACGGCTTTGAGGTCGAGCGAACCGGGCAGCGTTTTGCGCATTTGGCGGAAGCCCATAAAAGAAATAAAGATGACACCGCGCCCGGGCTGCTGGCCATGGGTGAAGGCGAGCAAGGCGGCTTCGCCCAGCGCATCGCGTCCATAGCCGCTCAGGACGTGATACATGTCGTGCGTGTCGCGCAGCCGATTGCCAAACCATGTCAGATCATCGTCAAAGCGGACCTCGCCCTCTCGGTTTATCTCGCTCTCGGCAACAAGGCCCGCAGCAGAGAGCCCTTCGCGTTTCATGAAGTCGATATAGGCGCGCCCAACGCTATTGGGGGCAAGGGGGCCGAAGCTGTCATGATCATCCAGCAGCGGGGCCAGCGCACGGCGCTCGGCAAAACGGGCGCGGCCTTCTTCGGTACTTAAAGCGCGGCGGAGATTCTTTTCGAGCGAATTGCCATTGAGCGCTTCGATGATGTGAAAAACCTGGGCGGTGTCTTCCTTATCGGCGAGCAGCTTGTTCATATGGCTCATGGCTTTTAGCGGGCGGAACCTGGCGCGTGGCCGGGCCGGATCAATGAAGATGTCGGCGCTTGTGTCAGCTCTGGTCATATTGGGAACTCGCAAGATTCTGCATTCAATAGATGGACAACCGTACCAAATTCTGACGCTGGCGTCATCTTGAATCTGATCAACGCCGGATTAGTGCTTAAAATCAGGGCGACGCTGCCTGAACTTTGATCGCGGTAAGTCTGCATCACAAATATTTCGCGATAGCCCTCGCCAGCGCCATGTCGGCGCGATAATCAAGGATCAACGATTTCGACAAGCGAGACCAAGCATGAAGAAAATAGAGGCGATTATCAAGCCGTTCAAACTCGATGATGTGAAAGAGGCGCTGCACGGGGTGGGCATGCAAGGCATGACCGTGCTCGAAGCAAAAGGTTTTGGCCGCCAGCGCGGGCATACCGAGCTTTATAGAGGGGCCGAATATGTCGTGGACTTTCTTCCGAAGCTGAA